>DATIGF010000145.1:0-10163 GCA_035454865.1 Nitrospiraceae bacterium
GTGGTGCGCCCGACAGGACTTGAACCTGTAACCCCCAGATCCGTAGTCTGGTGCTCTATCCATTGAGCTACGGGCGCGCGGGGTAAACGGCATCGCTGGAACCCAGGCGCCAGTCCTGAATCAGGAGTCAGCGGAAGGGGAGCGCGAGGCTGTGTCTCAGCAGGGGAGGTTATACAGTTGTCGGGGAGAGAGGGTCAAGTGATGAACATTGATGAGCGCCGGCACCGGCGACAGCGCCGATGCCGGATTTGAAGAACGCCTCTGCCTAGAAGATGCTCTTACTTACCTCGTTCGAGAATGGGCTTTCATTGCCGGCTGAGTCATAAGCGGTAACGACGAAGAAATAGGTGGTTCCGGTTTGTAGCCCCGAGAATGCATAGCTCGTCGCCGTCTTGCTCAGTGTCGCCACAGGGGCACCATACGTACCTGAGGCAGTCCCACGATAGACTTTGTATCCGACCAGATCTGTTTCCCCATTGGCACTCCATGTCAGCGTGGCCGTGCCGGCAGAAGGCGCTGTCAGCGTCAGTGTGACCGGAATCGTTTTCGGACTGTTGCTGGATCCGGATGCGGTGATGGTAATGAGACCGTTATACGTCCCGGCCGCCAGTCCGCTGAGATTGACCGAAGCCGTCAGAGTATCCGTCTCCGTTGTTGTCGTGCCTGACACCGGGGTCACGGTCAACCAGGCGGCATTGTCGCTCATCGTCCATGTCAGGGTGCCGCTGCCTGGATTAGTAAGACTTACGGCCTTGGATGCGGGATTGGACCCGCCGACCGATCCACTAAATGAAAGAGTCGCAGGGGTGAAGGAAATGGTTCCGCCGGCCGTCGGAGCGGTGACGACCAGTGTGACCGGTACCGTCTTGGTCGTCGCGCCGGTCGCGGCGAGGGTCACCGTGGCATTGTAAGTACCCGCGGCCAATCCTGATAGATTGACGGATGCGCTGACTGTGCCTGAGTTGGTGCCGGAGACCGGTGATAGCGCGAGCCAGGCCGCGTTGTCGCTCGCGGTCCAGGCCAAGGTGCCGGAACCGGTATTAGAGACACTGAAGGACTGGGTGGCCGGATTACTACCCCCTGCCGTACCGTTAAAGGTAAGACCGCTGGTGCTGAGTCCAATCACCGGCGTGGCGGTGGGAGCCGGGTTGATCGTGAGTGACACCGGCAATGTTTTGCTCGTCGCTCCCGTCGCTGCAACGGTGATGGCACCGCTATAGGTGCCGGCGGCCAGGCCGGTGAGATTCACGCTGGCAGCGACAGCACCGGTGTTGGTGCCGGAGACCGGCGACAAGGTCAGCCAGGCCGCATTGTCGTTGGCCGTCCAGGTCAACGTACCGGAGCCGGTATTGGAGACGGTGAACGACTGATTGGCCGGATTGGTGCCGCCCGCTGTGCCGGTGAAGGCCAGACTGGTGGTGCTGAGTCCGATGACCGGTGTCGTTGTGGAGGCGGTGACCGCAAGGGAAACGGGAATCACTTGCGGCGTGTTTGACGCTCCGGTAGCGGAGACGGTGATGGCAGCCGTGTAGGTTCCGGCTGCGAGGCCAGTCAGGTTGACGCTTGCAGACAGAGTGTCAGTCTCGGTCGTCGTCGTTCCGGTCGCGGCCGAGAGGGTCAGCCAGGCTGCATTGTCGCTGAGGCTCCATGATAAGGTCCCGCCGGTCGGGTTGGTGACGTTGAGCGATTGAGCAGCGGGGTTGGCTCCACCGGCGATTCCTGAAAAACTGAGCGCAGTCGGGCTGAGTCTAATGGTGGGCGTTGAAGTGGAGCTTGTGACGCTGAGAGAGAGCGGGATGGTCGTCTTATTGGTACGACCTTTGAAACCCTCAGTCAGAATTGTGATGCTCGACGAATAACTGCCTGCTGAGAGGCCTCCTAAATTGACGCTGACCGCGAGTTGATCTTGCTCCGTCGAAATCGTCCCAGCTGACGGGGTCACAGAGATCCAGGGCGCAGCAGCACTCACGGTCCAACTCTTCGTGCGATCTCCGCCTTTCCGAAATGTGACTGTTTGAGCGGGTGGGTTGGTGCTCCCCTGGGCTCCGGCAAATGAAAGGGAGGATGGACTGACCGAGAGGGCCAGGGCCTCGGGCTGGGCCAGGAAAAACGAGACAGCGGCCATGATGATGAGGACAATGAGAAATTTCTGAGCTAAGAAAAAGAGGACTGGTGTTGGGTTGAGGAATTGTAGCTGACTTCTCGTCATTTCCATGGTGCTTGTCCTCTTCGCGTGGTCATCGATTGTGCTCACTATGATTGTTCCTGTTTTCGCCTAGACCGGTGCTGCTTCTCTTAGTCATTGAGCAATGCACATGCCTGCACGATGAAGATAATCCATACACCGATAACCCTATGGCGAGAGCGAGGCTTCTGACCATTTGTGGGGAGAACCATACAGCGGACGGGATGATGAGTAGTGTAGGGGGAGGCCTGCGAGTGTACTCCATGTGCACGTTGCACCTGATGGCAACCTCGTTACACAGGACATGGCAGAGAATGGAAATGCCTATTCAGGATTTGTGGTCTCAGGTATGATTTGCGCAGGTGCACGGGTATTTTTGCAGCGTGGGTTTGGAAGCTGAGTTACAGGAGATCCAGTCATGCCGCAGGTTCATCTCGTGTCACAGGAGGAAGCGTCGCCCGCAGCTGTCACGAGTGCCACACAACCTTGGTTACCCTGGGTCTACTTGTTTGTCGGAGCGGTGCTTCTTGCTGCAATCGGTACGTGGTTGGTCTGGTTTTCAGCTGTTGTGCAGCGGAAGCTCAATGAAGATGATATCCGGGCCGCCTGTCAGCGAATGATGCCGGACACGGCGGATCGCTGTTACGACACCGTCATCATTCAACGTGGCGGCGCAAGGCGATAAGAGCATGAGATTTATCCGAAGGGCCTGTGCGCCGTGCGCCATATCGGCGCTCATCTTTCTCACCTGGGCGATTCCGCCTGCCGATGCTCAGGACACGGAATCTCCTCGCGTCAAAATTGACCTCGCCGCGGGCACGTGGATCAGCTCAGGAGAAACTCGATGGGCTCACAATGCTTCGGGGTCCAGCGCGCTGTTGGGCAATCCGACCTCCAAGCTCATCTATCAGGACCACGGTACGAATGTAGCGGAGCTCACTGCGAAGGTGGCGGTTGGACCCAGGTTTTTTGCCCGGCTGAATCTCGGTTATGCGGGAATCGGCAGCGGCCAATTAACCGATAACGACTACCTGGCAGCCGACGGAGGGAATCCTTCGTTGACAACCCAGAGCGATATCAACGGCAACGCCATGTTCTATCTCAATGCGGATGTCGGAGCGCGAGCCATGAACTTCGCGAACCGGCGCGGATGGCTTGAGGTATTCGGAGGATTCCAATACTGGCACCAGGAATACCAAGCCTTCGGTGTCCAGCAGGTGAATTGTACCAATGCGGGTGCGTCCGTTGATCTCGGTGGAGGACAAACGCTCTGCAATCCCGGTGCTGCCCCGATTCCCAACAGCGTACTGGCCATTACTAATACCACGAACTGGTACTCGCTACGCGTGGGGGGTCAGATTGAATATCAGCTCACCAGCCGGTTCGGGGTACAGGGCTCTGTGACGCTTCTTCCCGTGAGTATTATGGAGACCAAGGATACTCACCATCTGAGAAACGATCTCCAGCAGAATCCGAGCTTTTCAATGGTCGGGATCGGGATGGGGGCGGACGTGGATGTCGGCGCGAAGTTCATGATCATCAGAAATCTGTTTGTGAACGTCGGGTACCGGCTCTGGTGGAACTACATGATTGACGGAACGTGGACGAACCACCCTGTCGGGGCGTCGTCCGAGTCCTTCCCCCTGACCCAGTTTCAAACCTACCGGCAGGGGCTGACAGCCGGGATCAACTACACTTTCTAATAGTTCGGCGGCGACTCAACGTCGTGGCCGGCCCGACGGCAGGGTTTCATCTTCGTATTCGTAGAAGAGCCGTTTGGCTTCGGGATGGAGCTGGCCTGCATGGCCGTAGGGGATGGCGGCTGTTTTAAATAGAGGCGTCAATTTTCCGTTTGGATGAAGGTAGCCGGCGCGGAGCGGCACTGTGCGTTTGCTATGGCGTACCAGCCGGCAGGCGGTGGGTCGAATGGATGTGAGCCAGTCCGCGATATCCTGAGGATTGCCGATCGAGGCGGAGAGCAACAGCAGTTTCGCCTGCGACGGGCAAAAGATAATGGTTTCTTCCCACACGACGCCCCGTTCGGGGTCCGCGATGTATTGTGATTCGTCCAGAATCACGAGACCTAATGTATCCAGCCGGACATCGATTTCACCGCTCGCCGCATCATAGAGCAGGTTTCGCAAAATCTCCGTCGTCATGATGAGGAGAGGCGCCTGTCCGTTGTCCTGACGATCCCCCGTCAGGATGCCCACCCGTTCGGCGCCGAAGATCCGCGAAAACTCAGTGTACTTGGTGTTGGACAGGGCTTTGAGCGGGGAGGTGTAGATGACGGTGCGATTGTCTTCCATCGCGCGGCGCGCTGCTTCCACGGCAACGTAGGTTTTCCCGCTGCCGGTCGGGACGCTCACCACCACATCGGTCTCGCCCAGAGCCGCTAACGCTTCTTCCTGCCAGGGATCCGGCACGAAGGGCTGCGGAGGGGGAACACCGATGCCTTCCAGCCAGGCCGCCAGTGAAACCGCGGGTTCGTGGGAATCAGGTTCCCCGGCTCTCGACGGCGCGGGTCTGGACGGAGGAATCCCGGCACGACGGGGGGGCTGCGGGATCGGCTTCAATGGTTCCTGGCGCGGTTGTTGTACTTCGATTAGGGCCTGCAAGTCGGATTCGAGTCCGGCGCGATTCTGGACGGAATGTTGAAGGAGCAGTTCAATGAGGCGCCGTTTGCCGGTCCGGAAGTGTCGATGGACGCGACCGCGCGCCAAGCGATGCAAGACCGCCACTGGCTGCTGAGCGAGGAGCTTTTCAAGTTCGTCGGTTGTCATGTCCGGGCCTTCCGCTGTCGGTCTTCCGCTGTCAGTTGACAGCTGATGGCTGAGTGCTTCTTCATGGCAGTTCCTCCAGGACGCCACGGCGGATCAGCGCGATCGCCTGAGATGCGGAATCGGCCAGACCGGGATGCGTGGCTTTCAATGTATGGATTTGCGAGAGAAACTCCAGGGTCCGCGCGAGCAACCGATAGATGTCCCCCTCTGCCATCGTGGTCAAGCGACAGAGTCCGATCCAGGTGAGGGTAGGGTCAGCGATCCAGCGCTCGGCCAAGGCCGCCACATCGGCTCTGAGGAGCGGAGGGTCTTCATAGGGAGACAGGCTCTCTCCCAGTTTTCTCACCTGACCCATGAGCGAACTCAGTCCGGTGCTGATGCGCGGAAAGGCGCCGGGGCGATCGTCGTCATGAGCAATGCTCGCCATGATCCCCGTGAGGATGGACGGGTCGGCGCCGGCAAACGCCTCGGCGCGGATCAGTTCAGTAATGAGCAGCGAATGATCGATTCGAATGAGCCGTGCCCATTCGCCCTCCGCCGTAAGTTGCGCGTGCGGCGTGAGATAGCCGAATTTCTGTAAAACCTCGACACGCTCCTGGAATCGATGCCACAAGCTGGTCCGTAACGCTTGAATGGATTTGGTATGGCGGTGTTGCTCCTGGCGGAGCCGCGAGGCGGTCGCAAAGTCTTTCTGGCAGGCCGGCCTCGACGGGCAGGTCGGACAGGGGAAATCGCCGAGAGATTGCACGATTGCGTCGGGGAGCGGTTCCGAGCTTTTGGGAACCAGGATCGGCAGGACCGGCAATCGCGCGGGGAGTTCCGCCAATTGACGGCTGAGTTCGTCGAATGTTTCGGACGTGCACCAGGGATAGGCGGAGGTTTCTTCGCAGTCAAAGACCCGGTCGAAGACTTCGCCGACACCGGGAGCCGGACATTCCGTGACGGCGCCGTCTGGGCGCAGGACCGTGACCATCGGGCTCTTCTGCCCCTTGCTGTGGTACTGGCGGAGGACAATGCCGCGTCCTCGTGTAAGTCCAACCACACGCCCAGGCGTCAGGAAATGAAAACGGGCGGAGACTTCCGGCGACTCGTGCCGGCGAATCTGATGGCGCGAAGATTTTTGCCGGCGGGCATGATCGAAGGTCTGCCACTGGGTAATCCAATCGGTACAGACACGCGGACCGAACGGTTCCATCTGGGCATGGAGCGTGTCCAGTTTCCGTTCGAGCAATTCCGCTCTCTGGTTGAGCTGGAATTGGGCGAAGCTCTTGGCCAGGATCGCTTGAATTTGCTCGTGCGGATGGGCCTTCAGCAGGTTCAGCACCATCGGGTAGCTGATGGTGAATTGACTGTCGATGGCTTCCGGGTGTCCGGTCAGCCCCTTGGTGAGAACCCCGAGATCGATATAGGGGGAGGGAGTGATCACCGCAAACCCGACCTGATCTTTGCCGCGGCGGCCGGCCCGCCCTGCGATCTGCTGCACTTCGCCGATGGTGAGGTCGGTAAAGTCCCGTGATTTGCGAATGCTGGATTGGGTGATCACGACGGTGCGGGCGGGGAAATCGACGCCCGCAGCCAACGTGGTCGTGGCGAACACAGCATCGAGACAGCCCTGCCGCATCAATTCTTCGACCGCGATTTTCCAGGAGGGGAGGTGTCCGGCATGATGCGCCGCCACGCCGATCCGCCGCACGGTGGGGATGAGGGGATGCTCGGCAATACTGGGATATTGTGCAATCACCCGTTCGAGCGCCTCGGCAATCGCATCCTGGCGAACGGGGGGAAGCACGATGTCGGCGTGATCAAAGGACTCCATCGCCTCGTCGCAGGCGCGGCGCGAAGTGAGAAACACGATGGCAGGCGTGAGGTGCTTCTGGCGAAGGGCGGCGATGAGGTCAACCGGATGTATCGACGGAGGCATGCAGTTTCATTCCCTTTGAAATCACCACGAGGCCTGATTCGGTGACGGTAAACCGTTGGGCGTCAGCATCCCGGTTGTACCCGATTTCCGTGTTGGGAGGGATCTTCACATCCTTGTCGATGATGGCCCGCCGGATGCGGCAATGTTCGCCGATGACGACGTTTTCCATCACGATAGATTCGCGAAGGTCGGCATGATCCAGCACACGGACGTTGGGAGACAAAATAGAGTTCTGGACCCGTCCTCCGGATACGATGCAGCCGCCGCAGACAATCGAATCGAGGGCCACGCCCATGCGGCCGCCCTGATAATCCTGCGCGAAGACGAACTTGGCCGGCGGGAATTGCCCCTGATAGGTGCGGATCGGCCAGTCGGGATCGTAGAGATTGAACTGGGGATCGACCGCGACGAGGTCCATGTTCGCTTCCCAGTAGGCATCAAGCGTTCCGATGTCCCGCCAGTACTTCACGGCCTTCTTGTTTTCGTCCTGAAAGTTAAAGGCGTACACGCGGCCGTCCTGGATCATGCGCGGAATGATATTCTTCCCGAAGTCGTGCGCGGTGCCTTCCTGGGCGTCGGCGATCAAGTACTTGCGAATCACTTCAGTCTTGAACAGGTAGATCCCCATCGAGGCAAACGCGTGCGTGGGATCGCCCGGGATCGGCGTGGGATGTTGGGGTTTTTCGTCGAACCGGTTGATGCGGAGATCCTCGTCCACGCTGATGACGCCGAATCGCGTGGCGTCCTGAATCGGAATGTCGAGTGCGCCGACGACCGCATCCGCGCTCTTGGCCAGGAGCCAATGGAACATTTCCGCGTAGTTCATCTTGTAAATGTGATCGCCGGCCAGGATCAGCAGGTAATCCGCCCGCTCGTTATCGAGCAGGAACATGTTCTGGTGCACGGCGTCCGCGGTGCCTCTGTACCATTCTTCGCTGATCCGCTGCTGCGGGGGGACGGAAGCAATGTATTCGCCGAGTTCGGCATTCAAAATATTCCAGCCTACCCGGATATGCCGGTCGAGCGAGTGTGACTTGTATTGAATAAGGACGGCAATCTTACGCAAGCCGGAGTTCAAACAGTTGCTGAGCGAGAAGTCGATGATCCGATACTTGCCGCCGAATGGGACGGCAGGTTTGGCGCGTTGGTCGGTAAGCGGGAAAAGCCGCTCGCCCTTGCCTCCGGCGAGGACCATCGTAAACACGTTCTTCATGGGAGCGAATTCTAGCAGGACCGGTTTTAAATAGAAAGGAAGCGCAATGATTGACTTCCCTTCCTCTGCGGATAATACTACGCGGTAGAACGTCAGTGTCGTTCGTCTCTGTGTCGCAGGGATCAGAACAAAGGAGTGAGCATGAAGCGTGATCTGATTGTGGCCGCTCTCCCCCGGAGCAATAATAAACTCGTGACGAAGTCCTCCGCCAAGTCTGCAGAGTCTCTGAGCGATTTGGCGTGGCGTCTGGAGCGGCTGGAAGGGCAGTTGCAGAAGCTGTCCGAACTGGTGCGGGAACATGCGGAAGATGTAGACCGCCTGGTCCGTATAGTCGCAGAAGATCGGGATGTCATTCGACGGCAATTGCTCCGCAAACATCATGAGAAGGTGCGGGTCAGGAAGCACCTCCGAGAGGCCAATTCCAAAATTGGATTGGATAGCTGATCGCCTCCCTCACGGCCCGCTCCTCAAGCCTGCCCGTCCTCTCGTCCCTGCCTGCCGGGCAGGAAACAGGCCAGGGTTCCAAACGTCTTTGTATTTCCAACTCCTTATAAAACCAGTATAATGAGCCGGTCTCAGCTGGTGTTGCCTGCCATCTTTTGCAGTTCACCGCATATGAAGTGGTGACGTGGCTACGGTTTCACAATCTCGTCTCGCCTGTAGTTCTCCGTGGACGCATCTCTGCTTTGCAGTGCTGTTTGTCGCCGTGGTGGACATGAGCCCTGTACTTGCCGCGCCATCAATGAACGCAGGTTCCGAGGCATCCTTCAAGTCTTCCCCCATGCCGGCGACGCAAAGCCTGCGCCTGGGTCTCGATGAGGCGATCGGACTCTTCCTTCGACAAAACCTCGACCTGTTGGTGGCGAAATTCGGCATCGAGTACGCGAAGGGCCAGCAGATTACGGCGAGACTGTTTCCCAACCCGATTGCATACGCCGGCACGTTGGGGTCCTTTACCCAGGGGCGCACGCCCGCCAATACCGGTCAGATTCTCGTCCAGATTCAGCAGCTCTTTGAGTTGGCCGGGAAGCGGGGATACCGGATCGAAAGCGCCGGATTCGGAACCCAGTCGGCGGAGGCAGGATTTGAAGACGCAGTCCGCCAGCTCAGTTTAACCGTGAAGGATGCGTACTACCGGATTCAATTGGCTCAGCGACGATTAGCCCTGGCGGAGGAAAATCGCGATCGATTCTCACGGATTCTTGAAATCAACACGATCCGGTTCAAGAAGGGCTACATCGCTGAAGTGGATTTGATTCGCATCCGGCTTCAGTTTATCGATTTCCAGTCCCAGGTGATTCAGTCGCTCCAGGAGGGCGAGACGGCTCGCGGGGATCTTCGCCAGTTGCTCCGGCTCTCTCCGGCGATTCAGATGGAACTCACCACGGAGCTCGACTACAAGCGGCTTGATCCCGACATCGGGAAGCTCCGCACGGTGGCCATGGAGGCTCGTCCGGACGTGCGGGCAAAGCGGCTGCAATTTTCCCAGCGCGAGGCCGACCTCAAATTGGCGAAGGCCTATCGTATTCCGGATGTGACCATCGGGGCCGGGTATGCCATTCAGGGGCCGCAGGGACCTGACAATCCTCAGCAATGGGGTCTCAACTTAGGATTGCCGTTGCCGTTGTTCAATCGGAACCAAGGCGGTATTATGCAGGCAGAGGTCGCTGTGCAAACGGCCGAGGCAGACCTCGGTAAGACGCTCAATCAGGTGGAAAACCAGGTGGAAATAGCCTATCGCAACCTGATTCAAAGTCGCCGGTTGGTCGAGGCATACCTGGGGGGAGTTCTTGACGATGCCCGATCGACCCTGACGATCGTCGAACGCGCGTATGAGCGAGGTGGCGCTACGATTCTCGATTTGCTGGATGCGGCGAGAACTTCGAGGACGATTCAGCAGAACTATATCGAAGCGTTGTTCAATTATCAGCGCAATGTGATTCAGTTGGAGAGTGCCGTGGGGCAGGAGATTGCCTCGTGAGTAAGCAAGCCAGGGTTGAGGCCGAGGCTGAGCATATGAATAATTCTCAAAGACATCGATGGATGTTTCTTACCGGCATG
>DATIGF010000146.1:0-6392 GCA_035454865.1 Nitrospiraceae bacterium
TGGCGCCTCCGGCTGAGTTTCAACAGACGACGGATCCTGACATTAAGGAATTCATTTCCGTAGGCGGGACGGTGGCGTTTCCGGCTGCACCGTCAAGTCGTTAGAGGGAGTGCCGCAATGGAAAAAACCAGATTGGAATTGATCGTCGGTGCATTTGTTCTGGTGGGGATTGTCTGTCTGGGCTATCTCTCGATCAAGCTGGGGAAGCTGGAGGTCATCGGTGGAGATCTCTATGAGGTCGAAGCCCAGTTCAGCTCGGCCTCGGGGTTAAAGACGGGTGCGACCGTAGAAATCGCCGGCGTGGAAGTGGGGCGAGTCAAGTCGATCGCGCTGAAGGATGATCGGGCGATGGTGAAGCTGGCCGTTCAGAATGGGACCAAACTCTATTCGGATACGATCGCTTCGATCAAGACCAGGGGGATCATTGGAGAGAAATTTCTCGCCCTCTCTCCCGGTGGAGGCGGCGATCCTTTGAAAGCCGGTGATATGATTCGTGACACGGAATCGGGCTTGGATCTGGAAGAGTTGGTCAGCCAGTACGTCCATGGTAAAGTCAACTGATTTTTCCGGCGGGAGCACGTGCTGTTTCCGGGCATCGTGAACACACACAGGAGAGGGAGATGATGACGGCGATCATGAGGGCGGGAGAAAAAAACGGATCAAATGCGGTACGCCGTATCGCAATGAGCTTGTTGTGGGTCGTACTGGTTTTCTCAGGACCTGCTGCGAGTGCCGCGCTTGCAGGGGGGCCGACGGAGGCCATGAAATCCATGATCGATGAAGTGCTCAGAATCATTCGAGACAAGGAGTTGAAGCAGCCGGAAAAGACTGAGGAACGAAGGCGGCTGCTTCAAAAGACGGTGGGGGATAGGTTTGACTTTCAGGAAATGTCGCGGCGGTCACTCGGGGCTCAGTGGGCGAAGTTGTCCGATCCAGAGAAGCAGGAGTTTGTCGCCTTATTCCGATCGCTGCTCATGAATTCCTACACGGAAAAGGTTGAGACCTATTCCGGAGAGGGCGTGGTGTTCATCAACGAAAAGGTCGAGAAGGACTATGCCGAAGTCCGCACCAAGCTGCTATCCGGCAAGACGGAACTCCCCCTCGACTATCGCATGATCAATCGGGGCGCTGACTGGCAGGCCTACGATGTGATCGTGGACGGGGTGAGTCTGGTGAGTAACTACCGGGGGCAGTTTACAAAAATCATCCAGGTCTCCTCCTATTCGGACCTTGTCGATCAACTCCGCAAGAAATCCGATAAACTCAAATCCCCATAGCGATTCTCTCGCAAGACCACCAGGACGTTTGTGCGTTGCCTTGTCGCCATACTCATACTGGTGCTCTTGGAGATTCTTCTCTCCCCTGACTCGGCGCAGGCGGATACGCAATACTTTCCCGTTCCGGCCGTAGGTACCAGCAAGAACGACGGCAGCGACGCCGGACTGATCGTTCCCTTTCTCATCACAGAGCCGGACGGAGATCTGAAGTATCTGGTCGCGCCGATGTTCATCTACAACACGATCGTGGGGGCCCGCGGAACGCTGAATCTGTTCCGGTATGATCCGGGCGGCAGAGAACTCAGGGCCGTGGCTTCCTGGTCCGAGAGGATCGAGCGCAGATTTCAGTTCAGCTATGTCGACCCCGGTTTCAGTAACGGCCGCTATAGCGTGGCCGTGAGTGCCGCCTATTTCAAGAACGCGACGGTACGATTTTTTGGTCTCGGTCCCACTACCACGCTTGAAGACCAGACAAATTACACGGCTCCCGAGATCCGAGCGAACTGGAAATTCGGCGTCTATGCCAATGAAGTGACGCAGATCGCGGTGAGTCAGCGGTATCGACAAATGCAATCCATCCAGCGCGGGGCGACCGACCTTCCCTTTACGGCGAGTGTGTTCCCGACGGTGTCGGGAGTGCAGGGCGCCACGATTCTTGGCGAACGCATTACCTTCTATTACGACACCCGGAATAATCTGGTCACGCCGACCGACGGAATGTCGATCATGGCCTACGCCGAGATCAACAACAACTTCCATCCGGGCGCGGAGCCGCTCTACTCGCGGTATGAACTCGAAATCAAGAAAATGTTTGCGAGTGAGTCTAAGCGGGCCATTCTGGTCGTCCGTGCCGACCTGCAGGCCACGCTCGGCTCGGACGTTCCCTTTTACGAACAGAGTTCCTTGGGCGGGCAGAACAACCTGCGTGGGTATGGTGTGGACCGGTACATTGACAAGCAACTCCTGTCCTTAAGTATCGAGGAGCGGATTCACGTGCTCCGTACCCGCCTCGCCGGGGTGACTGCGGATTTCGAGATTGCCCCGTTTCTCGATACCGGCCAGGTGTTTAGTTCTTACAAAGATATGAGCTTTAAAGATTACCGCATGACACCGGGCATAGGGTTTCGGGGAATCATCCGCCCCAATGTCGTGGGGCGGATCGACTACGGCTATAGCAAAGAAGGAGGAGCCGTGTTTGCCGGGCTGGATTTTCCTTATTAGGAGAACCTAGGTTGAGCGTCGGGCAGGGAGAAAGGGAACGCAAGAGCAGGAAGCGAACCAACGACCGTGCAGCCCGTGCGAACCGGGGTTGGGGCGAAGAAGTACAGCCCGGGCTGGATGCTCCGCGAGTTGTGAGGCTGCCCGAAAAGGGCAGGTCCTTCCTAAGCGCTTGACATCATAGGGTTCCTGTGTGAGACTGACCGGTGCTAGACGGGTTGTTACGCTACTGTTCGGCCGTTGCCCCTCGGAAATTCATTCATCCATACACATCGGGTGAGTCGATAAAGCAAGAAGGAGAGTATCCTATGTCGATCCTGAAGAGTATCCACAGCCCAGCCGACTTGAAGCGGTTGTCTCCCGACCAATTTCCGGCCTTGTGCCGGGAGATTCGAGAGCAGATTATCGGAGCGGTTTCGAGCGTCGGCGGGCATCTCGCTTCGAACCTGGGGGTGGTGGAACTCACGGTCGCCTTGCAGTACCTGTTGGATACGCCCACAGACAAGATCGTCTGGGACACCAGTAACCAGGCCTACACGCACAAACTTCTCACCGGTCGACGAGAAAAATTCCATACGCTTCGACAGTACGGCGGGTTGAGCGGGTTCTGCAAACGCGAAGAAAGCGAATACGATACATTCAATGCCGGACATGCCGGTACCGGTGTCTCAGCTGCATTCGGCATGGTCGCAGCGCGTGAACAGCTGGGCAAGCGTTACAAGGTGGTCTGCGTTGTCGGCGACGGTGCCATGACAGCGGGGATGACGCTGGAAGGGTTGCATCATGCCGGGGGACTAGGCAAAGACTTCCTGGTGATTTTGAACGATAACCAGATGTCCATATCCAAGAATGTGGGAGCTATCTCGGCATATCTGAGCCGGACGATTACCGGTGAGTTTTACGGCAAGATGCGGCAGGAAACCGGCCAGCTTCTGCGCAAGATTCCCCATATCGGCTACGACATGGAAAAGCTGGCTCGCCGGGCGGAGGAACTTGCCAAAGGGGCGATTCTTCCCGGACTGTTATTTGAGGAGTTGGGGTTCCAGTACAGCGGTCCGATCGACGGGCACAATTTCGAGCATCTCCTCCCGACAATCGAAAACGTGCTGAAGATGAAGGGGCCGGTGCTGCTCCACGTGATTACCAAAAAGGGGCTCGGCTACGAACCGGCCATGAAGAATCCGGTGTGGTTCCATGCCTGCCCGCCGTTCGTGCAGGAGACCGGCGCGCCTGCCAAGAAGGCCGCCCGCCCTTCCTATACGCAGATTGCGATGGACTCGCTGGTCAAGCTGGCCCGTGAGGACAAGCGCATTGTGGCGATCACGGCCGCCATGTGTGAGGGCACCGGCCTGACGACGTTCGAAAAGGAATTTCCGGATCGGATCTATGACGTGGGCATTGCCGAGCAGCATGCGGTGACTTTTGCGGCCGGTCTGGCGACGCAGGGGGTGAAGCCGGTAGTGGCCATGTACTCGACATTCCTGCAGCGGGCCTATGATCAGATCGTCCACGATGTGGCGACGCAAAATCTTCCGGTCGTGTTCTGCATCGATCGAGGCGGCCTGGTGGCCGAAGACGGGACGACGCACCACGGGGCTTTCGATTATGCGTTCTTGCGCCATGTTCCCAATATGGTGGTGATGGCCCCGAAGGATGAAAATGAGCTGCAACATATGATGAAGACCTGCGTGCAGCACGACGGTCCGATTTCCGTGCGCTATCCGCGCGGGGTCAGTCTAGGCGTGACGATGGATGCCGCATCCGAGACGTTGCCGATCGGCAAAGGCGAGTTGCTGAAGGACGGAACCGATGTCGCGATTGTCGCGATCGGCGTTTCGGTCTGGCAGGCGGTTCAGGCTGCGGAACGCCTGAGTAAGGAAGGCGTGTCCACCGCGGTGGTGAATGCCCGCTTTGTGAAGCCGCTCGATCAGGACCTTATCCTGGATGTGGCGAGACGGGTTCGCTACATGGTGACGGTCGAGGAAGGGTGCAAGATGGGCGGGTTCGGCTCGGCCGTGCTTGAGACGCTCTCCGAGGCCGGGGTTACCGATGTGACCACGAAGATTCTCGGTCTGCCGGATTGGTATATTGAACAGGGACCGCAGGATTTGCTGCGTGAACGGTATGGGTTGACGGCCGAAGGGATTTATCAGAACGTGAAAGAGCTGATCGGGAAGGTGCCTGCAGCGCCGAGTGATCGTCTCGTGGCAGCGTCCCTCTCAAGTCATCACCCGCATGGCGATGAGCAGGGGAGCTAGACTAAGGCAAAATGAAACAGTAAAAGGTAATAGTTCCGGACGAACACCTAATCATGCATATCGCGAGACGGAAAACACGGCAAATCACAGTCGGCAAGGTCAAGATCGGCGGAGATGCGCCGGTCTCTGTCCAGTCGATGTGTTCGACCGATACGCGCGATGTGAAAGCCACGGTTGAGCAGATTCAGCAACTCGAAACCGCCGGCTGCGAGTTGATTCGTGTCGCCGTGCCGGACGAAGAAGCGGCTGCAGCTCTTCCGAAGATCAAAGCGGCGATGACGGTGCCGCTGATCGCAGACATTCACTTCGACCACCGTCTCGCGCTGAAGGCCGCCGAGACCGTCGATTGCGTCCGCATCAATCCCGGCAATATCGGCGCCTGGTGGAAAGTCGAAGAAGTCATCAAGGCGGTGAATGATCACGGGATTCCGATTCGCGTGGGGGTGAACGGCGGGTCGCTCGAGCGGCCGCTGCTCGAAAAGTACGGGTGGCCTTCGCCCGAAGCTCTGGCAGAGTCGGCGCTCAATGCGGTTCATGCCCTGGAAGATGTCGGTTTTACCAATATGAAGGTGTCGCTCAAGGCGTCGGATGTGCATCATGCGATCGATGCCTATTGGCTGTTTTCCCGCCAGTCGGATTACCCCTTGCATATCGGCATCACTGAGGCGGGAACGGCGATGACGGGCGCGGTCAAGTCTTCCATCGGGCTCGGCTGGTTGTTATCGCAAGGTGTCGGCGACACGCTGCGCGTGTCACTCGCGGCCGATCCGGTCGAGGAAGTCAAAGTCGGATTCGAAATTCTCAAGTCGCTTGAACTGCGGCATCGGGGGATCAACGTGATTGCGTGCCCGACGTGCGGACGCGTTGAAATCGACGTCGTGCGCATGGCGAATGAGCTCGAAAAGAAACTCGGGCATATCAAGACCCCGCTCAACGTGTCGGTGCTCGGCTGCGTTGTGAACGGCATCGGCGAAGGCAAGGAAGCGGACATCGGCATCGCGGGCGGCGAAGGCAAGGGCATCCTCTTCAAGAAAGGCAAGCTCGTCCGCAAGGTGCCGATGGAAGAGTTGATGGACACGCTGATTCAGGAAGTGGAACAGCTCGCCAAGGAAAAGGAAGCGGAAGGAAATAGTGAGACCGTCGCCGAATCTCACGAAGGCTGGGAGCCTCTTGTGCCGACCCCGGATCAGCCCTCGACGCTCGGGAAAGAGATTCCGGTGCTGTCGAATAAACGGTAGGAGTTCTCTCTCGCCTCAGAGCCCATGCACAGACTATAATGCCGCCTTCGCGAGGCGCCGTACCCAAGTGGTAAGGGAGCAGTCTGCAAAACTGCGATGCAGCGGTTCGAACCCGCTCGGCGCCTCCAAACCTCGCTTGCGCGTGCCGCCAGCTCTTCGGCCCTGGTCCTCTTTCCTTTCCGCTGTCAGGGTTGGCGGCAGCTTAGGCCGGGAGCGTCGTTCGGCAGCGGTTCCGGAGGCCTTGCACCCAAGGAAAATTGACGAGTAGCGGGAGGGGTGTTAGAATCCCCGAATTCTTGTGCTTCCAGGTACGGTTACGTCTCGTAGCCGCTCTATATACCGGACCGATACAGAGCCCAGTAGGAAGGAGAGCGGAATGGCCGTTCCGATTTCTCAAATGT
>DATIGF010000147.1:0-20232 GCA_035454865.1 Nitrospiraceae bacterium
CCATTTCCACGACCCTACTTCAGCCTACTCAGAGTCACTCGGGCCTATTCCAGCCAAGGTTTGCGGGAAGTTCGATTTTTGGCTGGAGTAGGCTGGAATGAGTTGGATTGAGATGGAGTTGAGCACAAATTGAGCACAAGAGTCTGCCCCTCCACATCAGCAAGCAATATGAAGTGTCACCTTTATACTTATTGCTCCGAATCGGCCCCTGCAGCTTTTGGGGCACAGGTGTGACACGTTACACCCCAAAAGCATAGGTATCAATCCGGGAGAGAAACTCATTATTTCTTGTCCAGCTTCGTGAATTTCGTTCCTTCAAAGGACAGGTTGTACATCAAGCCCTTTTGACCTAAGACGAAGGCGACGATCGGGTCTTTCAGATTGTGCGTATCGATGGTACCCCCGGCTCCCAAGGTGACCAGGGAGACGGAGCCGTCTACTCCCGCCTTCCATCCTTCGCTGTTCCGGAACCCTTTCAGGGCTTCCTCATCCAGAAACACGATATAGACGGTCTTGACCTCGCCCCCAAGCTGCAATCCAAATGAACCCTGGAACATGTTGTAGTAATCGACCGTCTTGCCTCCGATCCGGAGCGCGCCTTCTCCGTACTCTCCCCCGAAGCCGGCTCCTCCCTTGAGCACCGTCGGGAATGCCAGCACACCCTTGGCGCTCTGGAGGAAACTCTTGCCACCTTTCACTTCTTGTTCGAACCTCCCATTGGCTTCGTCCACCTTGACATCAAGTTCTTTAGCCGAGGCGGCCCAAGCGGGGCTGGCCTGCCACGCATTCAGTGCTACTATGCTCGCCGCCAGTGCGGCCAGAAGCCATATCCCACGGGATCGCTTAAGGACTTGTCTCGTCATGATCGCTCCTTTCGTGAAGAGCCCGTATCAAAGTACCGGCTCGATTGTGAATCTCCGGGTTTCATGGAACAGGGGCTTCCAGAAATTTCCGGATCGTCGCCTCGTTGTGAGCGTTCACCGTGACCGCCGCGGCGCTGGTGAGACCTCTAAGACGGGATGATCCATCCCGTATTGGCCAGTCAGAGGTGTCCTCCCGGTCGGATGCAAAGTCACTCTGATACGCTGCAGCATAGATGCCAGGCAATCTCGAAGGGAATCTTTGGAGAGAAAAGGCAGATAAATGGGCGAATTAGATATGTCGAAGAGCCAAAGGAGGAAGGAAAATCATTCAAGAAGTGGGGTCTTTCGGGGCAGCGAGTCTCAGTAACGCTGTCGCTTATTTCCCCAGGAGTACATGGAATCTGCAGCTCGCAGTTTCGCAGCCTATTCCATGGAGGCCTGCCGCTTAATAGGACCAGAGAAAGGACAGACCAAAAACCCCAATGATTGGTGTGCCTAATTGTGTTGAAAACCTAGGTCATTCGTCATTCCATGCTGCTGGTTAAACAGCAACTGATTTTGGACATACCTCTATTGACTGCACGGTGAGAACCTTAGGTTCGTTCTCCAAACAGTGGGGCAAAATCGACCATGGTATGATACTCACCATTTTCTCCACACAGATCAATTCCAGCCTTTATGGAAAGCTGTTTCAGCTCTCTTAAACAGGCGATGTCTATGACCCGTCCCTTCCATGACGGAGGAATACGGGGATGATTAATCCAGGTGATCCTTGCCTGGATACCCCGAGTGATCATTTCTTCCATCAGCATGTGACGCGATTCCTGCCAAAGGGGCCGAATCACTTCAAGATCGAGTCCATTGCAGCACTCCTCAATCCAGTTTGGATATCCCCCAACATAATTAATGTCTCCCGTAACAACGGAGGTAATCCCCAAACCCTTTAGCCAAGTGAGTCCCCTAGTATAGCTGTCACGATAAGGTTCATGGACGGAAATAAAATGCAGATCCAAATTCATCGCATTGGCCTGCCTTCTTGTCTCTGCCGTGGGATGCGCTTCAAATTCTCGACGATCCTCGGGGACAAAGGTTGCCAAACAGGCGATCGCAATGCCCTTGTCGTATGCTCGATGTAATGCGAGACAGCTGTCTTTACCACCGGTCCAAAGCACAGCCGCCTTTCTCATGCGCGTTGCGTCCACTCTATGGTTCACATCCCCGCTCATCAGTTGCCACTTCGTTCTTGCACTCTTAGGTCAAAGAGATCTGTTTTGGGCGAGTTGAAAAGATACGCCGATTTCCTGGAAAAATCGACAACAGGGAGGCGGAAAAGGGAAAAGGTTTTTAAGCCTGTAGGGAACTGCGTCAGAAAGAATTAGGATCAGTGTGCCACGGGCTGCTGATAGTCCACTTCGATCTTAAAGCCGAGGTCTTCGATCATGCCCCAGACTTCGGGGGCGGGCGCGCCCGGAGTCGTCAAGTAGCCGTTCACGAAGACGGAGTCGGCAGGGTAGAGCGCGAGGGGTTGAAGGGATCTCAGATTATGTTCGCGGCCGCCGGCGATGCGGAGTTCGGTTCTCGGGTGCAGGAAGCGGAAGAGACAGAGGACTTTCAAACAGCGTGGCGGCGTCAGTTGGTCGCAATTCTCGAGCGGCGTGCCAGCGACCGGGTGCAATGTGTTTAACGGGATCGAGTCCGGCTTCACGTCCCGCAGGGCGGTGGCCAGATCGATGAGATCTTCGTCGCTTTCTCCCATGCCCACGATCCCGCCGGAACAGATTTCCAATCCGGCTGCGCGTGCGTTCTTGATGGTCGCGAGGCGATCCTGGAATGTGTGCGTGGTGCAGATGGAGGCGTGATAGGCCTCGCTGGTATTCAGGTTGTGGTTTACACGATCGACGCCGGCGGTCTTGAGGCGCTTGGCCTGTTCTTCGTTCATGAGGCCGAGCGAACAACAGATCTGAATCGGAATTTCCTGCTTGATCGACCGCACGGCTCCGGCGATCTCGTCGATTTCCCGATCCAATGGACTTCTTCCACTGATGACGATGCAATAGCGCTGGGCCTTGGACGCGGCGGCCTGACGCGCGCCTTCGATCATTTGCTTCTGCGGCAGCAAGTTGTAGCGTTCGATCGGGGCGGTGGAGACGGCGGATTGCGAACAGTAGTGACAATCTTCCTGGCAGGCACCGCTCTTGGCGTTCTGCAACATCTGCAACCGGACGGTGCGGCCGAAATACTTGGACCGGACTTGAAAGGCGGCATGGAGCAGCGCAAGGAGCTCGTCGTCCGGCGTATTCAACACGGACAGCGATTCCGCTCTCGTCAGTGGTTCGTCGTTGAGAGCCTTTTGCGCCAGCGCCATATAGTCGGTCATCGCAGGTACCTTTCAGTCGTCACATGTGACTCAACGGGAGAGATTTTGGTTCGCGAATAGTTCGACGAGGGAAAATTACACGGTTTCAAACGGAGAAGCAATGCCTTGATAGGGGACGGTGCGTACGGACGGTGGTCCTCCGTTTGCACTGGCTGCGCCCTGGCTGGCTTCGAGCCAGGGGAGGGCAGTGAGGGTGTTCCAGCGCGCGCAACGACGGCAGCGGCCCGACCACTCGATCGATTCCTGCTGACACTGGGTGCAGATATAGGGGACGACCACGCGTTTCTTGAAATTGAGAGCTTTCTTGAGTTCCACAATGGCCTGCTCGAAGTGCTGCTTGCGTAAAAAGAGGTTGGCCATGATCTTGTGATAGTCCAAGAGATGATCCTGCGGTCCTTCGATCGTCGAGAGGACGTCGAACGCTTCGTCCACCATCTCGAGCCGATAGTAGAGTTTACCCAGATAGAACTGCAGGACGGGATTCTGCGGGTCTTGTTGGAGCGCTTCCTGATACACCCGAATGATTTCACTGGGCTCGCCTTGTTCCAGGAAGAGTTCCTCCAGGCGATGGAGGATGATAATGCTTCTGGTCCTGGTGTAGACCTTCTTCAAAATTTCGACGGCGTCCTTCGTCTTGCCTTCGTGGATGAGGATTTCACCCAATCCGATGTAGGCAGGCAGGAAGCTGCGATCTTTCTTGATCGCGCCCCGGAAGTATCGCCTGGCCTTGTCCGGGTGCCCGCGCTCCAGAAGCTGTCGGCCTACTTCGTACATGCAGCCGACGAGCAATGCCGCCTCGGCATGTTTTTCCGGATCAGGCAGGTTGGCTTTGAGCAAGCGGTGTTGGATCTCCAGGGCCTCGCTCCACTTCTCCAGGCGGATATTGAGGTCACGCTTGCGAATCAGCGCTGTCAAGTTGTCGGGCTCGAGCTTTAAGATCTTCTGGAGCGCCTGGAGTGCTTCTTCGTAGCGTTTGGCCCCTTCTAGATCCTTGCCCAGTTCCAGCAGGACTTCGATGTCGCGATCGTCTACCCGATGGGCATGCTGGTGCAGCCGGATCGCCTCGGCGAAGTTCTGCTCGGACCGATAGATATTCCCGAGCCAGAGTAGGGAATCGACGCGATTGGGATCGATGGCGAGGGCCTTCTCAAACAGATTGATGGCCTCCATAATGCGCTTCGACATAAAGGCATGGGTGCCGTCACGGTGCAGGGCGTCCACCTTTTCCTTGCGGCGGACCAGCCGATTCGTGCGCCAATTGAGAATGACGTAGGCTGTCTGTTGGAGACCAACGACGAAGGTCACGATGACCGCGCCGATGGCCATGGAAATCAGGACGAGGGTGACGGGGCTGAGCTCAAATTCGACCGCCGAGCTGGTGCGGACCATGACGGTGCCGGGATTGAGTTCGCGGAAGTAGCTGTAGATGAAGACGCTGGCGCTGACGAGGAAGATCGTGATCAGCAGTCTGAACATGGCCTAGACCGTCTTTTGTGCTGTGGCCTTCCGTACGATGATACGTTTCTTCGGTGTAGCCGCCGGAGCAGGCGCCTCGTCTGGGATCTTCACCTGCTTCGCGTCGCTCCAGAGTCGCTCAAGGGCATAGTGCGCCCGAGCGTCCTGCCGGAAAATATGCGCGACGACATCGCCGAAGTCGAGTAGCACCCACTGCCCCGACGTCGTACCTTCGATGCTCAACGGCCGTTCGCCAACTCGCGAGAGGATGCCGTCGATATGGTCGGCTATGGCGCGTGTCTGCCTGTCCGATTCCGCCGACCCAAGAACCAGATAATCGGCCACAGAGGTGAGCGGGGCGACGTGGAGGACCTGGACATCGAGGGCCTTTTTGTCGAGCATAGCTCTGGCAATGGCAAGAGCGGTGGCCTTAGATGTGCGTGTGATTGGGGTCCTCCTGATACAAGCGATGCTGAAGTATATAAGATTCAACCGGGGGCGGCAACACATTTGCCAGTGATCCCTTGCCCCGGACCCGTTGACGGATGTCGGATGCCGAAATCGGACAGGGGGGGAGCGGGAGGCAGATGATCCCCGGGGATGAAGGGATGGCGACGTCCAGACGGTTCAATTCCCCGGAATCAAGCTGGGCGAGGGCGTGGGGATCAAGCTCTGGAAGCATCGAAAGCTTCGCCAGGGACTGGAAAGATTGTCCTGGCCGGGAAATGACGACGAATCGGCAGGCTTTCAGTAGTGTCTGAGGCTCTTTCCAGCCGGGGAAATCGAGAAACGCGTCCAGACCGATCAGGAAGTGCAGCTCGGTGGATGGTCCATGCTGCCGCTGGAGTTCGCGGATGGTATCGATCGAGTAGGATTTGCCCGTCCGCCGAACCTCGATATCCGAGATGGTGAAGGATGGGTTGTCGGCGATGGCGAGCCGGACCATTTCGTAGCGATCCTTTGCCGGAGCGAGCGACCCATCCCGCTTGTGGGGCGGCTGGCCGGAGGGAATGAAGAGAATGCGATCGAGGTGAAGTCTTTCCCGCACCTGACCGGCGATGGCCAGGTGGCCATTGTGAATGGGGTTGAAACTGCCGCCGAGAAGTCCGAGTCGTGTGGGTGCCACGTCCTGAGGTTCAGATTTGGAAGAAATCATGACGCCGCACTCAGCACACAATGCTCAAGTCTGGAGAATGACGAGGTTGTCGCGGTGGATGACTTCCTCGTACTCCTGCGGTCCGATCTGCCGTTGAATCTCCTGTGTCTTGAGGCCTTTCATCCGGCCCAGGAGGTCGGAGGAAAAATTCACGAGGCCTTTGGCGAATTCTTTGCCGTCCGCATCCAGACAACTCACCGGATCGCCGGCTTCGAACTGCCCGGTGATCTCGACGATGCCGGAGGCGAGCAGGCTCTTGCCCCTCTGCGTCAGTGCTTCGACCGCGCCCTGGTCGAGGCGGATGTGCCCGCGCGGACGAAGGGTGAAGGCGATCCAATGCTTCCGGCTGTTCAGCCGCCGCTCGCGTGCGAGAAAGAGGCTTCCTCCCGGTCCGCCGGCGAGCACACTCGGCAGGAGCCCGGCCCGTTCGCCGTTTATGATGAGGGTGGAGACGCCGTACTCGCCGACTTTCTTTGCAGCGCGCACTTTTGTCGCCATGCCACCGGTGCCTTCGAATGTGCCGGACACCCCGGCCCGGCGTTCGATGTCGTCGGTAATCTCCGGGATGAGGGGAATGAGTGTGGCGGACGGATTCTTTCGCGGATCTTCCGTATAGAGTCCATCGACATCGGACAGAATCACGAGCAGGTCCGCGTCAACCAGATGGGCGACCTCGCTCGCGAGGGTATCGTTATCGCCGACCCGGATTTCCTCCACCGCCACGGTATCATTCTCGTTAATGATCGGCAGAACGCCGAATGCGATGAGCGCCGTGAGCGTATAGCGGGCATTCAAGAACCGGCGGCGATCCGCGAGGTCCTGGTGGGTGAGGAGAATTTGTGCGACCTGAATGCCGAGCCGCTCGAAGGCTTTTTCGTAGGCCCATATGAGCCGGCTTTGTCCCACGGCGGCCGCGGCCTGCTTGACCGGCAGACTTTTCGGATATTCTTTCAGTTGCAGCTTCTTGATGCCGGAAACAATCGCGCCGGACGACACGACCAGCACTTCTCGCCCCCCCGTGCGGAGCGCGGCGATCTCGTCAGCCAGACGTTCGATTTGTTCGGGGCGCAGTCCTGTCGCGCGAGAGGCAATGAGACTGCTGCCGATCTTGAGGACGATGCGCTTCGCGTGCGTTAAGAGCTCGTCTCGCATGGTGTCTTCCGTAGGCTCTCCACCTGCTTCCCGACGAAGGCGATCAACTCGTCGAGCCCTTCTCTGGTGGCTGCAGAAATCGGCAGGCATTTGTACTTCCGGCGCCGGCAGTACGACTGGAGTTGTGTGAGCCGGTCGTTTTTCCCGCTCACGTCGATCTTTGTCGCGACGATGGCGAATGGACGGCTGTTCAGCGTCTCGTCATAGGCGGCGAGTTCCTGGCGCATTATCTCAAAACTCACCACCGGTTCGTCCGGGGCCCATTCCGAGACGTCGATCAGATGAAGCAGGAACGCCGTGCGTTCGATATGGCGGAGAAACTGAAACCCCAGGCCCTTCCCTTCGTGTGCGCCTTCGATCAGACCCGGAATATCGGCCACCACAAAGCTGCGGTCGGATCCCCAGCGGACGACGCCGAGATTCGGGATCAGGGTGGTGAAAGGATAATCGGCGATTTTCGGGCGGGCTGCCGAAATGGCGGCAATGAGAGTCGATTTGCCGGCGTTGGGAAATCCAACCAGTCCGACGTCGGCGAGCAGTTTGAGTTCGAGCCGTAGCGTCCGTTCTTCGCCTTCACCTCCATGGGTGAATCGCGTCGGAACTCGATTCGTGGAGGTGGCGAAGTTGCTGTTGCCCCGTCCGCCCCGTCCCCCCCGCGCAATGACGACTGTTTCCCCGTCGGCGACTAGATCGGCAAGGACTTCGTCCGTCTGGTCGTCGTACACGACCGTGCCCACAGGAAGGGCGACGGTCACGTCCTCCCCCGTGCGTCCGGTGCAATTGGAGCCCCCGCCGGCCCGACCGTCTTCCGCCTCATAATGTTTCTGATAGCGGAGGTCGAGCAGGGTCGTGAGGCGGTGAGAGGCGGTGAATACGACGTTGCCGCCGTTTCCTCCGTCTCCTCCGTCAGGGCCGCCGCGGGGAACGAACATTTCCCGCCGGAAACTGCAGATCCCGTCTCCGCCCCGACCGGCTTTTACTGTAATCCGTACTTCGTCGACAAACATGACATGCCTTTAGGACCGAGACGCATAGACTCGGCCAAGGTGAGGAGTATACCTGAGCCTGCCCCCTATGGGGGAGAGGGGGATCTCGCGTAAGCTCGGTCTAACGATGAGTGCGAGTGAAAGGGGAATCAGGATTTGGCGGGGGCGGGATACACGCTGACTTTTCGTCTGGCGCGCCCACCTTCGAATTTCACCACGCCGGTCACCCGAGCGAACAAGGTGTGATCTCTGCCAAGATCAACGTTGAACCCCGGGAAAAACTTCGTGCCGCGCTGCCGGACGATGATGCTGCCGGCCTTGACGGTTTCCCCGCCATAGGCCTTCACACCCAGGTACTGGGGATTACTATCTCGACCATTACGTGACGAACCGCCGCCTTTGTTTGTTGCCATGGTAGGTCCTTCTTCTGCCTGCTATGCCGTTGCAATGCCCGTGACGAGGAGCTTCGTAAACCCCTGACGATGCCCGCGCGTCCGGCGGTAGTTCTTGCGGCGTTTCTTCTTGAAGACGGTGATTGACCGGGTGCGCCCGTGCCGCACGATCTCCGCGGTGACCTTCGCTCCCTTGACGAGAGGCTGCCCGACAACGAGGCCGGCATCACCGTGAACCAGTCGAACCTGATCCAGTTCGATCAGGGCACCGACATCTCCGGGTAAGCTCTCGACCTGGATGGTCGAGCCGGCTTCGACCCGATACTGCTTTCCACCTGTTTCAATAATCGCGTACATGTCGTATCTCCCTCCACAGCGGAACGGCACATTTAACATAGGGATTCGGGGAGTGTCAAGCGAACCCGCGGGGTTCATGTCGAGTGGCGGTATCCGGATGGGGCATGCCAACCAACAGTCCCCCCTTTAGGGGGCTAGAAGCAGGGCTTCCAATGGAAGTATTGTAACCCGTAAGGTTCAAAACGATGGCAGGGAGCCGGTTCCCAGCCATCCGGCATGGAGCAAACAAGGCACAAAGGTGGGATCGGCCGATGTCCAATCCAACAAGCAAATTTGTGATCCGCACGTACCATCGAATTCCTGTTCGCTGTGTATTGTATTACATGGGCGGGGAATTCCTTGGAAAGGGGACGGTGATGAACCTGTCTCGTAACGGGTTTCGGGTACTCGGCGATCATCAGGTGGTCCCTGGGACGGAACTGATCGTGCGGCTATCCCTTCCTGACAAGGACGAGCCGGTCGAAATTCAGCGGGTGGTTGTTCGCTGGGTTCGCGGGCTACTGTTCGGGGCCAAAGTGGTCAAGATGAGTCCGGATGGAGAGGATCGGGTCGGAACGTTTCTGAGTTCTCGCCTGCGTTCCTATTGTGCGTCGTCGTAATCTACCCTGTGCCCTCCCCGTGAATCACGGGCGCCACACCACGCCGTCCGGTTGCTTGACGCATTTCTAGCCTCACGTTATAGTTCCCGAAAACCGCATGTCATTGCTGAGTCAGCGCTGCACGGAGGAGTCGTTTCCGATGCTGGAACCGGTTGAGAAAATCTGGATGGACGGCAAGTTCGTCGCGTGGGGGGAGGCCAATGTCCATATCCTTACCCACTCATTGCACTATGGGTTAGCGGCTTTTGAGGGGATTCGCTGCTACAAGGGCAGGTCCGGGTCCGCGATTTTCCGTCTCCAGGAACATGTCGATCGATTGTTTGACTCCGCGCATATCGGCATGATGACGATGCCCTATGACAGGAAACAAATCGCTGAGGCCATTGTCGAAACGGTTCGCATCAACCGGCTGGATGCCTGCTATATCCGCCCGCTGGTCTACATCGGCTATGGAGCGATGGGGGTGCATCCAGGCAACAATCCGATTCGTGTGGCCATCGCGGCGTGGAAGTGGGGCGCATATCTCGGAGAGGACGCCCTGGCGAACGGGATGCGGGCCTGTGTCTCCTCATTCACCCGGCACCATGTGAACGTGTCGATGACCAGAGGGAAGATTTCGGGCTACTACGTGAACTCCATCCTGGCCAAGCGGGAGGCAAAAGCCGCTGGATATGACGAAGCGATCCTGCTCGATCCCGAAGGCTATGTCTCTGAAGGCACGGGGGAGAATATCTTTATCGTTCGCCGGGGGAAACTCAAGACGACGCCGCTGACGTCGATTCTCGAAGGGATCACACGAAGTTCCGTGATGGAACTGGCCCGGGAACGAAACATTGTCGTGGCCGAAGAGCGATTCACGCGAGATGAAATGTATATCGCCGACGAAGTGTTCCTCACCGGGACAGCTGCCGAGCTGACCCCTGTCCGCGAAATCGACAATCGACGAATTGGAACAGGCAAGCCCGGACCGATTACGCTCGCCCTGCAGAAAGCCTTCTTTTCCATCGTGCGCGGGGAGGATCCCGCGCATGAATCGTGGCTCACCCGCGTCTAACGAGCGCTTGCTCCGGTCCCGCCGGATCGCTACCCTGCAAGTGAATTAGTTTGGAGACGGTCTGAATCAGTGGCCGGCCGGCGCAGCATCGCCTGATGGATGGGATTCCGTCGCAGGCTCAGCTGGTGCTGCGGGAGTTGCCGGTTCGCTTTTCTGCTTGAGATCAATAACCGTCGAAGCGAAGTTCCGTTGCTTGGCCAGAATCGCGAGGCTGAACGACGTCAACATGAAAACCGCCGCCACGACAACCGTAAACTTGCTCAAAAAGTTGGCCGGACCCCGGCTGCCGAAGACAGTCTGACTGGAGCCGCCGAACGCCGCGCCGATCTCCGCGCCCTTTCCTGACTGGAGGAGAATCGCCCCAATCATCAGGAAGCAGACGAACACGTGAAGGATGATGACCAATGTATACAGCATCAGTGGTTAGGCTCCGATGGACTCAGCAACAGCGGCGATTGTAGCAAAGGAGTCGATCTGGAGACAAGCCCCGCCGATCAGTGCCCCGTCGATCTCGTCTGATTCAAGAAATGATCCTATGTTCTGCGGCGTCACGCTGCCTCCGTATAAAATCCTTGTCGCGTCCGCGATTGGATGGGACCACGTGCCGGCAAGGACCTCTCGAATCGTGCGGTGGGCGGCGGCGGCCTGATCGGGCGATGCCGCTTTTCCCGTTCCGATGGCCCACACCGGTTCGTAGGCGATCGCGATGGCGGTGAGGGCTTCCTCGGCAAGTCCCGCCAGGCTGCCCCGGAGTTGCTGCGTGAGGACTCCGTCGGTCTTGCCCTGTTCCCGCTGCGCCAGTGATTCCCCGACGCATAGAATAGGCTTGAGACCGTGTTTGAGAGCGGCGAGGATTTTCTTCTGAATTCCTTCGTCCTGCTCGCCGAAGAGCGTGCGCCGCTCCGAATGGCCAAGGATGACATAGCGGCAACCGAGGTCGCTGAGCATCGGCGCAGAGACTTCTCCCGTATAGGCTCCGTGATCTTCCCAGAAGAGATTCTGCGCTCCGAGTTGAATCGGAGACGACGGGCCAAGTGCAGTGCGGACTGATTCCAGCGCGGTGAACGGGGGGGCGACAACGAGCTCAACCGAAGTTGAGACAGGCAGCCGCTTGGCTAGCTCGCGCACGAAGGCTGCTGCCTCCGACGCGGTCTTGTTCATCTTCCAATTGCCGACGATGAGGGTTGTACGCACAGTGTCTTCTGCCCGGTCCACAATGAAGTTCGGGAGGGACGGCTAATCGACGCGATCGGGCAGCGCTACCAGACCCGGAAGCTGCTTGCCTTCGAGCAATTCCAGGGCGGCTCCTCCTCCTGTGGAGATGAACGAGATACTCTCGGACTCGCCGGCCCGGTGTACCGCGAGAGCTGTTTCTCCACCGCCGACGATGGTGAGCGCGTAGGCGTTGGCAATCGCGTGCGCAATCGATAGGGTCCCGCGGGCAAAGGCGTCGATCTCAAACATGCCCATCGGTCCGTTCCAGAGGATGGTCTTGGCATCCTGCAACGCTTCGCTGAACAACTTCACCGACGCCGGCCCGATGTCGAGGCCATACCAGCCCTTAGGAATTTCTTGTACCGGGACAATCTTGGTTTCGGCGCCGGCCTCCCGACTTGCTGCGACTACGCAATCCACCGGCAGGTAGAACTTCACGCCGCGCGAGAGCGCATGCTCTTCGATCCCTCGGGCGAAATCGAGCATGTCCTTTTCAACGAGGGAGTTGCCGATCTCCAGTCCCTTGGCTTTCAGGAAAGTGAACGCCATGCCGCCGCCGATGATGACTTTGTCGACGCGTTTCCCGAGGTTTTCGATCACGCCGATTTTTCCCGACACCTTCGCACCGCCGAGAATTGCCACGAAAGGCCGGACAGGATTCGCGACGGCCCCTTCGAGATACTCGATTTCCTTCTTGAGCAGTGCGCCGGCTGCGGAGTCCGCAATGAACTTGGTAATGCCTACCGTCGATGCGTGGGCGCGATGAGCAGCGCCGAAGGCATCGTTGATGAAGACGTCGCCCAGCGACGCCAGCGCCTTTGAAAAGGCCTCGTCGTTTTTCTCCTCCCCCGGATGAAATCGGAGATTTTCCAACAGCAACACGTCGCCCGGATTCATCTTGGCGACCAGTTTCTCGACGGCCGGGCCGATACAATCCGGGGCGAAGGTCACTTCTTTCCCGAGAAGTCGTGCCAGCCGTTTGGCGACCGGCGCGAGACTGTACTTGGGGTCGGCGGTGCCTTTCGGCCGACCCAGGTGGGAGCAAAGAATGACTTTTGCGCCTTCGTCTACGACGCGATTGATGGTCGGCAGTGTGGAGCGGATGCGGGTATCGTCGGTGATTTGCTGCGCGTCGTCAAGTGGGACATTGAAGTCTGCCCGGATGATAACCCGTTTGCCACGGAGCTGCACGTCGTTGATGGTCTTCTTGTGCAAGTTCATGGATGCTCCTTCACACAGTGCCGCGAGAGATTGCGGTTCGTGGAACGTGAAGCCGGGTCAGTTGCCGTGGCGCATGTACTCAGCGCCCGGTGGACTTTCCAGCCATCACCTTGATCAAGTCGCGGACTCGGCATGAATATCCCCACTCATTGTCGTACCATGCCGTGACTTTGACCAAACGCTTGTCGACCACGTTGGTCAACGGGGCATCGACGGTGGCGGAATGATCGTCTCCTTTCTGGTCGATCGAGACGATGGGATCTTCGGAGTACTTGAGGATGCCATTGAGGGGGCCGCTTGCAGCCTTCTTGAACGCCGCATTCACCGCTGCGACGTCGGTATCTTTTTCAGTTTCTACGGTCAGATCGACCAACGAGACATTCGGGGTCGGGACGCGAATGGCCAGTCCGTCCAGTTTGCCTTTGAGTTCGGGGATAACAAGATGCAGCGCTTTGGCCGCACCGGTGCTCGTCGGAATCATCGACATCGCGGCCGCGCGCGCGCGCCGGAGGTCCTTGTGGGGCAGGTCCAGCAGTTGTTGGTCGTTTGTATAGGAATGGATGGTCGTCATGACCCCGTGCTTGATGCCGAAATTTTCCATCAACACCTTGGCGACCGGAGCCAGGCAGTTCGTCGTGCAAGACGCGTTGGACACGATATGATGGGATTTCGGATCGAACTTGTCATCATTCACACCGAGAACAATCGTCACATCGGGGTCTTTGGCCGGTGCCGAGATAATGACCTGCTTCGCGCCGGCTGAAAGATGTTTCCCCGCGCCTTCCCGGTCGGTAAACCGGCCGGTCGATTCAATGACGACGTCGACGTTCAGGGCTTTCCACGGCAATTCTTTCGGGTCTTTGACCGCGAGGACTTTGATGGGTTTTCCATCAACGATAATCTGATCCTCTTTGGCTTCGACGCTTGATTTGAGGGTTCCGTGCACAGAGTCGTACTTGAGCAGGTACGCGAGGGTCTTGGCATCCGTCAAGTCGTTGATGGCGACAAACTCGAGCTCTGGATCTCCCAGGGAGGCGCGCAACACGTTGCGCCCGATGCGTCCAAATCCGTTGATGCCGATACGAATGGTCATGGCGTATAGTCCTCTACATAAAAAAACAAGCCGGTTGCACAGAACCGGCAGTATGGAACGCGATAGTATCGACGCCCTATACCCTTGTCAAGTTATACAAACGAGGTAAAAACGTGCAATGCACCTGCAAACACACGCGTTTCCATTCGTGCGTTGGTGACCGGAGTGGAGCGTCAATGCGAGGCGCACCCTGCCTTGCTTCTCGCGTCGGCTCTTGGCTAGAGTCCAGAATCGGTTGACGGTTGTACTGAGATGCTGATGAACGAAACCTTATCAGACACAGCTGCGCAGGCGCTGGAATGGCCTCGCTTGCTCGAATTACTGGGGCAATTCGCGCAGTCAACGATGGGGGCGGCCCGGTGCCGCTCCCTTCAACTGTCGACTGAGTTGAAAGCCGCACGCACGCGTCAGCAGGAAACGACCGAGATGGTGAAACTGCTGGACGGGAGTGAACCGGTCCCGGCACTGTCCTTCCCCGATATCCATGACCTGCTCTCCCGGGCGAGCAAGGGAGGGATACTTGAGGCGCACGAGCTGAGAGATTGCGGGATCGTCCTCGCGTTGATGGAGGATCTCGAGCGATACATGGCGCGTCACCAGACTGAGGCGCAGGCGCTGGCAGAAATCGTGGTGCCCCTCCGCTCTGCCAAAGGGCTGCGGGCGATCAGGCAGGCGATCGACGTCGCGATCCAACCGGATGGGTCGATCAAGGAATCGGCCACACCGGAACTGCGTCGGCTCACTCATCACGCGCAGGGCTTGAAACAGGAGATGCGGCAGCATCTCGATCAGATTCTGCATTCACGCCGGTATGAGGAGATTCTGCAGGAATCCTACTTTGCACAACGAGAAGGGCGATACGTCGTGCCCGTGAAGGCTGATATGCGGGGAAGGATCCCCGGTATCGTTCATGATGTCTCGGCCAGCGGGGCGACGGTGTTTCTCGAACCTCGCGAGTTGGTGGAACTGAACAATTCCATCAAAGTGGCTGATCTGGAGATTGAACGGGAGGTCCGACGCATCTTACGGGAGCTTACTGCTCTCGTTGCGTCCAAATCTGAGGACATCGGTAAAGGGGTTGGGGCGCTGGCCGAATGCGACGGGATCAAAGCGAAGGCCGAGTTGAGTCGTCGACTGAAATCCAGCCCTGTGGCGCTGAACGACCAAGGCCGCGTGGTCTTGAAGCAGGCGCGGCATCCCCTACTCATGATGGCCAAAGAGCAGGTCGTGCCGAACGACATCGTGTTGGACGAGACGATTCGTGTGATGGTCATCTCGGGACCCAATACGGGGGGAAAAACAGTCACGCTCAAAATTGTCGGGCTTTATGCGCTCATGGTGCGAGCCGGACTCCATCTGCCCTGTGCCCCGGAGTCCGAGATGGCGCTGTTCACGCATCTCTACGCCGACATCGGGGATGCGCAGGATTTGAGCCGGGACCTCTCCAGTTTTTCCGCTCACATGACGCAGATGGTCCGGCTTCTTTCTGAAACCGCTAGCCGGTCGAGTTCAGACGAACCGCCCGCGCCGCAATCACTGGTGCTCCTCGATGAGCCGGTAACTTCAACCGATCCGCAGGAAGGCGCGGCGCTGGCGGAGGCGCTGTTGTGTCGCCTGGCGTCGCTCAGCATGAAGGTGGTGGCGACGACGCACTACGGGCCGCTCAAGGAACTGGCCCAGACCACGCCAGGATTCGCCAATGCCAGCGTGGAGTTTGATGTGGAGCGGTTGGCGCCGACCTATCGACTGTTCCTCGGGATTCCCGGTGGGTCTTCCGCGATAGAGATTGCCGGCCGCCTTGGGATGGATGTTGCCATCTTGGATGATGCGCGGCGGCGCTTGCGGCATGAGGATCGGCGATTGGAGGATCTGATGGCTGATCTCCAGCACAAGCAACGCCGGCTCGTCGAGGATGCTGAGCGGGCTCGACAGGCCAGAGAGGAGGCCGAGCGGGCGGCCGGCGAAGCGCGAGCGCTGCAAGCGAGACTGGAAGAGGCCGAGCAGGAGGCCCGTAAAGGACTCAAGAAAAAATTGGGTGAGCAATTTCAGCGTGCGCGGGCTGAAGTGCAGGCGACTGTGGATGCATTCAAGCGCGAGCAGAAGCTCATCAAGGCTAAGGAGACGAAGCAACGTCTCAGCGAAATGGAGGCACGCACACGACAGGAACTGACGCCGACCGGCGAGCCGATTCCAGTCGAGCAGCTTGGGATTGGCGATGTCGTCGAAATTGTCGGTTTGGGTATGACCGGGAATTTACTGGAAACCCCGCAGGGGAAAAAACGGGTCCGTGTGAGAGTGGGAGAGGGCGAATTATTGGCGACTGTCTCGAATCTTGTCGGTGTCGCACGGAGGCATGATTTGCCGGTGTCAGCAGCGCCACTGTCATTGGCCTCCGGCCGGGTCTCGTCTGGAGGCGGGCTGGGTCTTGATGAGCAGACGATCGTCGATGTCCGGGGGCAGGCGGCAGACGAGGCGATCGATCAGGTCGTCGCCGCGTTGGATCGGGCCACGATGAGCGGAGCCCCGTTCCTCCGCATCATTCACGGCCATGGAACGGGTCGACTCAAATCGGCATTGCGTGAGTATCTGAAAGACTCCCCTTATGTGGAGGATTTTCGCCCGGGAGATCGGGCCGAGGGAGGGGATGGGGTCACAGTGGCGCGGCTTCGGTAATTGCAGGGCCAGTCCTACTCACTTGATGATCATCTTGTCCGTGAGGGCTTGATGGGCTTCCTGTTCGGACCGCACGGGCGACACCTTGCATTATAGACGGTGTCCGCACTTCGCCGGTGGGTTCCAACCCATCTCGGAGAAATCGCGAAGGACTTGAGGGCATGGCGAGAATGCAAGCCTATTGCCTCTAGGCGATGCATATGATCCATAACTCAGCAAGCCAACCTTGTGAGCTCACGCCAGGTAGTGATGATCATCTTGCGTTGGGGTGCCTTCGGAGCGAGGCGGGGGGTGTCTTGTCAGAGGGAGGGGCAGGCCGAAGGCATTTGATCAAGTGATGTGGTGTTTAGCCATTCGATACCGCAATGTGTTGCGGGTAATCTTGAGGAGACGGCTCGCTTCCGATACATTGCCCGATGCTTTGCGAAGCGCTTCTTCCAGGATCTTCCTTTCCATCTCTTGAAACGATAGCCCGAACGCAAGCAGAGAGGGTTTGGGCTCGGGGCCTGACCGGACTGCCATGGTCGTATTTCGAACTGAGGCAGGCAGATGGTGAGGTTGGATAACCTCCTCCTTGCACGTGATGGTCAGCCATTCCACAACATTGTGGAGTTCACGGACATTGCCGGGCCAGTCGTGGCGCTGAAGGATAGTCAGCGCCGCCGGGGCGATGGTCTTGATGCGACATCCCTGATCGAGCCTGGCCCGCTCCAGAAAACTCGTGAGAATCGGTTCAATGTCCTCCGGCCGTTCACGCAAAGGCGGGATGCGGAGTTGATACACATTGAGCCGGTAGTAGAGATCCAATCGGAACCGGCCGGTCTTGATAAGCGAGGGGAGGTCCTCGTTGGTGGCAGCAATGACGCGGATATTCACTTTATGGCTGTGCGTATCACCCAACGGATCGACGCTGTGATCTTCCAGCACCCGTAAGAGCTTGGCTTGCGCCGCCGCGCTCATCTCTCCGATTTCGTCGAGAAAGAGGGTTCCGCCTTCGGCCATCTGGAATCGACCCGGCTTCGTGCGCTTGGCGTCCGTAAACGCTCCCTGTTGGTACCCGAACAGTTCCGCTTCGAGCAGGTTCTCGGGAATGCCGGCACAATTCAGCGCGACCATCGGGCCCCCTGCGCGCGGGCTTGCCGCGTGGATTGCTTGAGCGAACAGCTCTTTCCCCGTTCCGCTTTCCCCGGTGATCAGCACCGTCGCATCGGTCAGTGCCACCTCTTTGGCCAGCTGCTTCATGAGAATCATCTGCGGCGAAAGGCTGACGATTTGTGCGAACCGATCGAGCGGTGAGGCGGGCCCGGCCGCCGGCATGTGGTGTCGGACCAGCTGCGTTATCGTCGCACGAAGGTCCTCCAAAGGAATCGGCTTTGTCAGATAATCCGCGGCGCCCGCCCGCATGATCTCAACGGCATCCTTCACGGAATGCCGTTCGCCGATGGCGAGCACGGGGGTGGACACCTGGGTGCGCCGAGCAAACTCGAGCAAAGGCGCCAGTGCGTGGGGAGTGCCCTCGCAGACCGCAAGGACCGGAGAAGTTTCCTGCCAGAGGCGAAGCCCTTCGGAAATCGTGTGCGCCGTATGGATCGTCGTTTGAGGAGGAGCAGCGGATTCGAGCAGCTGCCTGGTTTCGGAGTCTTTCGAGACGAGTAGAAAATTCTGAGGGTTCATCGGAGCACTCCTTGTTCAGGACTCCTGCCGAACCGTCGGGCAACTAGTTACAGCCTACTCCACTTTCAGTGAGGAAGAAAAGGGGGAAGATGCCTAAGGAGAAAAGAGGATAGAGTCCGTCGCTGGCCGAGCACTGGGGGGCTACTGATTGCGTTGCGCGATCCCGATATTGCGAAGAAGCCCGGTCTGTTTCGCCCGACGAATCGGACTCTGTCCAAACGTGGAAGAAAAGGTCGTCTCGTCCATCTGCGAAAGCGTATCCAGGTTCGGCGCGAGTGTCAGGGGCGTTGGTTGAAAGGCCGGCTCCTGCGTGGGTTCCGCGCGCAGGTTGAAGGGGCATACATCGAGACAATCATCACACCCGAATATTTTGTTTCCCAGTCGCGACTGTAGTTCGTCAGGAATCGCGGTCTGATCTCCGCGTAACTCGATGGTGAGATAGGAAATACAGCGGGTGGCATCGACGACATAGGGCTCGACAATGGCCCGGGTCGGGCAGGCTTGAATACAGAGGGTACAGCTTCCACAGAGATCCGTTCCCGGTTCATCAGGCTCAAGCTCTAAGTTCGTCAAAATCTCCCCGAGCAGGAGCCATGACCCATATTGCGACGACACCAGATTCGAGTGCTTGCCGATCCATCCCAACCCGGCCTGTTCCGCCCAGGCTTTTTCCATCACGGGGCCGGTATCAACGTAGGAACGGGTGTCGGCTTCCGGTGCCAGGCTGCGGATGCGACGTTCGAGTTGCCTCAGCCGCTCGCCGAGGACGTTGTGGTAATCCTTTCCCCACGCGTACCGCGCGATGCGGCCATAGCCGGACCGTTCATCGGCGCGATGCTCGGTCAGGTAGTTCATCCCGACGGAAATGATGGAACGGCATCTCGGCAGGACTTGCCGGGGATCAGCGCGCTTCTCCGGCATCCGTCCCATCCACGTCATCGTGCCGTGGAACCCGCGTTCGAGCCACTGCGTAAGCCGGCTGAGGAGCGTGAGTTGCGGTGAAGAATCAGGAGCATCGACCAGCGCGATGCCGACGGCCTCGAATCCCAACGCGCGAGCTGCTTGTTTGATCGCCCCGGTGAGGGCCATAAGAAGAATGAGTTACTGCTGAGGAGAACAGTCAAAGCGGACGCTGAACTGTGCCGAACAATGGCCCGATTGACAACGGCCGCAGGCGCCGGTGATTTTCGTTTTCCAGTCGGTTCCCTTCTCATCGAACCGGCACAAGAGCCTGCCCCCTTTGGAGATCGTCGTCCAGGGTTTGGTGGATCCGGGGGCATGTGCGACGCGGCAGCCGGCAGGAAAAGGAACGGCGCAGCTGTGCGAAGGTTCTCCCTTCCCCATCCCGAAGCTGCAGGATTGTTCCGTGGTGGCAGTCGATTCCTGGACTGGCTGGGCTGAGGCGACCCCGGCCGAGAGGAAAACCGACCCTGTCATCACCAAGAAGAGAAGAAAGAGCGGCCACATATGCAGCATGGCGCATCCTAGCACAGAGTTGTTTGCCCGGGTCAATCGTGGTTGCTCCTCGCAGCGAATGCTCGACGCCGCTATAATCACGCCATGCTGCAGCGAGTGACGTCGTGCCTGGTCCTGACGCTCCTCCTGGGTCCCGCCTGGGCCTGGGCCGGCGATCCTGTGGCGCTCGATGTGCAGGTCGTGCCGACCGGTGGGGTCAAGGCGACCGCCACCGTTCACTTTCCGGTGGAGCCGGCGATCATTCAGCGCCTGCTGACCGACTATGCCCATTGGCCCGATCTGTTCGAGGTTCGGATGCGGATTGCCGAGTTGCGGGAGCAGGACGGCAAAGCCTTTACAGATATTCGAATCGATCATTCCCTGCTCCCCGGCGAGCGTCGGTTGATGTGCGAGTCTCGGACGTTACCAGGCGGCGGGTTGCTTACCGAACTTAAAGGCGGGGATTTCAAGCAATACCATCGTGTCTGGAAACTGAGCCCTGCAGCGGGT
>DATIGF010000148.1:0-4068 GCA_035454865.1 Nitrospiraceae bacterium
CCCCGCTGCAGCAGTTCATACTTCGCGTCGACCTCCTCAATTGCCCCGCGCGTATCCTTCCTAATAATGTTTTCCATCACCACGACATCGCTGGGCTGGGTGACCGCGAAGTACGGTTCCGCCGTCATGATCATGCCGAACGACTGCAAATCGGTGGTCACGTTCAGCTTGCTCTTGGTCCCGTTCAGAAGGACCTCGCCGAGGTTGGATGTGCGGCCTTCCGGGGTGATAGCCCACAGCACGTACGTCAGGTACTCGGGCCCGAATGTGGTGGCGGGCTTGTTAAGCTCAGCAAATTCCACCTCGATCTCGATGTAACCCTGTTTGCTCTCCACCTTGGCCTCGCCGCGGGCCTGTGGCAGAAGGGGCGTGCCTTGGAAATCTATCTTTGTAGCTCCACCGCGATGATGGTAATTGACTGCCTTTGTAGTCCGCTCTACCACGGTGACGCGATAAATGGGCATCGACCCAGCGGCCATCCTGGCCTCATTCTCGGTTGGAGTCGATCGTTGAGTCGGGTTCGGAGCTTGCGGCGCCTGGGCCGCCAGACACCCGCATACGGTCAGGAATGCAGTGATCATTTTCATTTTTCTGCCTCAGTTCTTCTTTGCACTTCGTGATTTCGACGTCTGGCCAACTTCTTTGCCTTCCCGCGAGGAAATACGGTTCAGTTGAGCGAGCAAGCTCGCGGCCGCCTTCGGCGCACGCACCCCGGTGGTCACGATGTCCCGATTCTCCAGTTTCTTGCCGTAGAGAGTGGCGTTATCATCCAGATCCTGCCGCAGGGTGGCTCCTTCAAGGGCGAGGCCGGCAAACAAGCCCTGGGATCGCGACCACGAAAGAATCTCAGCGTGCATTTGCGCGTCTGTCTGAGCAGTCGCCGTGCGTCCCACGGGACCTGCGGCGACTGAGCCCTCTGCGCCCAGAGTGAACTTACTGGAAAGCAGTTTATCCACCCCGCGCTCACTCATCACCAACATGATCAAGTCCGTCTCAGAGCCGCCGATCTGGAAACCAACACTGCCGCCCTCAATGCGGACTGTCCCCGGTGCTGACCAGCCCACTCCGCTCTTGTTTCGGCAGGACAAGTAGCCTTTTCCAAATTTCCCGCCAAATACGAAGGCCGCAGTCTTGAGCCCCGGTACGATCACGATGCAGTGGGCGTTCTCCAACAACTCTTCCGGAATGCTCTTGTCCGGTGTTGCCATGACCTCCGAGAATACAGTTGAAGCCTCGGCCAGCCTCTTTGCAGGCTCCTTGTCGGCGCCCAGCAACGGTGTAAGTGCTAACGCAGTCAATAGAATCAGTCTCACGTGCTCACCTCTTGTGTCGCGGGAATCTTCAGCGACATCTTTGCTAGTGCACGAGCCGCACCATCTTTCGCCGCGAGGACAGATACCTCGAGCTGATGGCCCCGTTCTTGCCATGCACACGCGAGGCGGGGGTGAAGGTATCGCGGCCCCGGCCCAACCGGCTGTTGGTCTTGTGAGGAGGAGCGGACCATGGCGATGCCGGACCGGCGGAGGCAAAGCGGCCTCGGTTTCGCCGGTCCCCCTGGCTCTTGTCGAGAGGCTCGGCCGCCAGGCAGAGTGCAGAATCCGTCACTCGAAGTGCAGGTTTTGCCTGATCCCGCTTGCGGCGAGGCGACCACGGTTAGGAACCAAGACTGCGTACTGCCGTGCGGCGAATTATCTGTCGGTCGGCCAGATCTACCCCGGACGATAATCCGCGAAGAAGAGCAGCACGCCGAACCGGTCGAGATCGTTCAACACGGTTATGTCGAACGGCATCGTCGAGGTTCCCGATCAGGAGTCTGGCGTCGCTGCCTTCTCCTCTTGGCGCAGGGTGGCAATCCGGTTCTGCAGCGTCCGCAGGCTGATCCCGAGCATTTCGGCGGCGCGCTTACGGTTACCTCCCACGTGCTCGAGGGTGAGCCTGATATAGGCCTCTTCAAGTTTGGTGAGTTGCTGGCCGGGCTGAAGCATCATCGGATTTTCGTCGCCGGGCACTTGTGGCGTCTTCCGGCCGGGTCTCGAGCCGAAGGCAGGAGTAGGAAGGTGATCCAACCGGATCATGCCGGCGTTCGCCACAATCGCAGCCCGCTCGATCACGTTGCGCAGCTCCCTTACATTGCCGGGCCAATCATACGTCCGAAACAGGTCCAGCACCTCGTAATCGAGACCCGAAACGCGGGTACCGTGTTTCTCGTTGAGAGTCTTAATCATGACCTCCGCAATGAGCGGGATATCTTCTTTTCGCTCACGCAGCGGAGGAAGCACGATTTGAAATACGCTCAACCGGTAGTAGAGTTCTTCCCGCAAACGCGCTTCCAGGGAATGGCTGGTGGCGGCAAGCACACGCGCGTCCACCGAAATCTCGCTCTTGCCGCCCAGTCTCTTAACCCGCAAGTCTTCGAGAGCGCGAAGGAGCTTGGGCTGCGTGGATGGCGGCATCTCGCCGATCTCATCCAGAAACAAGGTGCCGCCTTGGGCCTGCTCAAAGGACCCCGTGGAACGCTCCATCGCTCCTGTAAACGCGCCCTTCTCGTGGCCGAACAACTCGCTCTCAATCAGAGTCTCGGGCAACGCGGCCGCATTGACCGCGACGAAAGGGCCAGCGCCTCGGGGACTGAGCTTGTGGATCTCCCGCGCGACCAGTTCCTTCCCCGTGCCAGTCTCTCCGCAGATCAATACCGGCGCCGAGGTGGGCGCCACCTGCCTGATGATCGAGAAGATCTCCTGCATTGCAGGGGCCGCGCCTACCATTTCCCCAAGTACGCCACGGACCCTCAGCTCGCGCTCCAGCTCACCCGTCTTCCGCAGAGATCGCTTGTGCTGAATCGCGCGCTCCAGAAGGATCTTGAATGCACGCGGGTCCACGGGCTTTTCCAGAAACCAGAATGCCTTGAGGTCATGAACGGCAGTCAGCGCTTTTTCCATGCTGCCGAATCCGGTGAGCACGATCGCCGGAGTAAGGTCGCCGTGCTCCTTCAAGTGCTTGAGGAGTTCGAAACCGTCCATGCGCGGCATGACCAGATCCGCAACGATGACATCCGCATTGAAGGCGGTGAGCCGTTCCAGCGCTTCCTGGCCGTCGGCCGCAACCTGCGTCTCAAAGTGATCCTCGGAGAGCATGGCGGCCAAAGCGGTACGCTGGCGCTCGTCATCATCGACGATCAGGATCCGGCCAGAAGTTGCCGCTTTTCGAGGCATTGGTTAGATCATAACAAGCCGCATTGGAACCGGCGATGCTGCCCGGCGCCCAAAAGAACCGTCCACTGTCGGCTCTGCGCAGGAATTCGCAGTTTGCGGGTCGGCAAATTTCGCATTTCAGGTGCAGCCTTTGCATTTCGACTCCGGTGAATTCCCGCTAACCCCACGCTGGCTTAGCGGCCTAAGCCTCTGAAAATAGATCGGGTTCTGTTCTGGACCGTCTCGTGCACCGGACCATAGCCGGCCCGTACGGGCGAAGGGGACAGCCATGGCAACAGCACATACCGACAGCGGCGGGTTCCAAGAGATCAGTGAACGAAACGAGGCTTCCATTGAACGGCGAAGCGGACGCCGTTTCAGCTTGCGGCTGAGGTGCCGCGTGTGCCTGGTCTCTACAGAGAGAGCGGAATTTGCCGGGACCGCAATTAACATCAGCCGATCCGGAATCCTCGTGGGACTTGATGCGGCGCAGATCTCTAGCGTCCTGAAACCTGATGACGTAGTTCGCGTCGTGGTGGATCTGCCTCGACATCCGTTGTTCTCGCCGAGATGTATGGAGTTCACCGCCACAGTCGTTCGGATTGTTGCCGCGGAGGCTCAAACCCAGGTGGCATTTGAATTCCGGCGGATGCAAATCAAGGATCAGAACACGAAAGCGATCTCGACACGTGGTTGGCTTAGTGCTCCCATCGACGGTCTCACTCAGTGAGGGACTGGAATCCGGGAGCCAAGATCTGGACTTCAAGGTTGATAGAGGGACATCCCGGGTTAGGAGTTGTGACAAGATGACGAACCGATCTGCTTCTACGAAATTCCGAGCGGTAGCGCGATGGAGAGGATCGCTCTCGCGTTGCCT
>DATIGF010000149.1:0-26784 GCA_035454865.1 Nitrospiraceae bacterium
CAGGCCCGAGTCTCATTCGATCGCTGGCGGGGAGAATCTCCTGAACGGCGAGCCGGCCTCCTGCGTGCAGCCGCCTCGGAGATGAGCCGGCGTCGCTATGAACTGGCCGCCTGGGAAATTGTTGAGGTAGGTAAGCCCTGGCGGGAGGCAGACGCCGACGTGGCCGAAGCAATCGATTTCCTCCGGTTCTATGCAGGAGAGATGTCTCGTCTGGCCCGGGGTGCGCGCTTGGGCGATCGGCCGGGAGAATTGAATCATCGTGTGTACGGGCCGCGCGGCGTGACGGTTGTGATCGCGCCCTGGAATTTCCCACTCGCGATCCCAACGGGTCTTGTCGCGGCCGCGCTGGTGACCGGCAACACAGTCCTGTTCAAGCCGTCGGAACGGTCGACGGGATTGGGGCGCTTGCTCACGGACATCTTGATCAGTGCAGGAATCCCTCCCGGCGTGTTGATCTGCCTCCCCGGCGGCCCGGAGATCGGTCAGGCTCTCGTTACGCATCCGCACATTGCTACGATTGCCTTTACCGGCTCCAAAGCGGTGGGGCTCGGCATATTGGCTGAAGCTGCGCGCGTCGTACCCGGCCAGTCCATGGTCAAGCGGGTGGTCGCCGAAATGGGCGGAAAGAACGCGATCATTGTCGACGAGACCGCGGATCTGGATGAGGCGGTTTCCGGAGTGGTGACGTCGTTCTCGGGCTACGCCGGACAGAAGTGTTCCGCCTGCTCGCGTGTGATCGTGCACCGCGGGGTCTATGATCCGTTTGTCGCTCGCTTGCGGGAAGCTGTGTTGAGTCTGGAGATCGGCGATCCGAAGGATCCGGGTACTCGAGTGGGACCGGTGATCGATGCGCGCGCGCAGGAGCGCATTCAACGATTCATTACTGAGGGTCGGCAGGAAGGCCGTTTACTTGTGCAGCGATCCGTCGAGGGGGATGGGTATTTCGTCGGACCGGCGGTCTTTACGGATATTCAACCGCAGCATCGACTGGCGCAGGAGGAAATTTTCGGTCCGGTGTTGGCGGTGATGAGGGCCGAGAGCTTTGAGCATGCTATTCGCCTGGCGAATGGGACGGACTATGCATTGACAGGCGGTGTCTATGCCAGGAGTCCGGTGAATCTCGCGGTGGCCCGCGAGCAGTTCGATGTCGGGAATCTCTACTTAAATCGGCCGATTACCGGGGCGCTGGTGGGCCGGCAACCGTTCGGCGGTCACCGATTCTCAGGGGTGGGCGCGAAAGCCGGTGGTGAAGAGTACTTGGCTCAGTTCATGGTCGCCCGGGTGATCAGCGAAAATACCCTCCGCCGGGGATTCGAGTCGGCTGAGTGAGTCCTTGGAAGGTTTGACCTCGTACTCTTCGAGCTCTTCCGTGATCTCCGTGACGATGCCGCGATCTTCCTTGATGGCCGACAACTCCTGTCGTTCGAAATATTTCACCAGGCCGACGCCCTTTGCAAACCAGGCTGTCATCACGTCGGTCCCTGCGGCAGTGCGATGGACTCCGGACAGATGGATGCGCATGGTCATCCGTGCTTCAACTTTGATGGCGTTTTGAAAAGTTCCCGCCGGCACGGTAATCGTCTCATGGCCGACCAGGCTGCTCCAGCCCCGCACATCCACCTTCTCGTCGGTTCCATCGCGGTCCATATCCGTTCCGAAGTCGAGACCTGTGCGATCGAATTGTTGGAACGACGACGGGATTCTCATGGGGAACCGAAAAATCTGGTACGGGGTAATCTGTTTTTCCAGCGGGGTGCCCGGATCCGATCCGTAATAGACGATCCCGACGGCATCCCGTCGATAGAAACTGTCGGATGGGCCGTGGTTCCCGGGGTTGGTGTCGTGGAAGACGGTGACGGTGACGCCCTTGATCGTTTTGGTACCTTCGACCGTCGACACATTGGTGAAGAATTTATGTTCGATCGTTTGGAGCGGGCCTTCCGTGATCTGGCCACGGTACGTCCAGCGGTTTCCGACTGTGTCTGGGAAATAGTCGGCCGATTGGGCGATGGTGAGCGCTTCTTCGGCTCGAAGCGTTGCAGGGAACGCGACGAACCCCAGCAGGAAACAAGCTCCTCCGGTCAGGAGCAGTCGTGTTGCGAGTGTGTGTCCGATCATGTCGTACTGTCTCCAATCGGCAAGCAGTTGACGGTATCATAGGAATCCCAAGGGCAGCAAGCAGAGGGTTTCAGGAGGCTTCTGCCGATCCCGCTTGCGTTCACCTGCCCCCCCTCGCATAATCCGAACTCGAATGAACCGTCCGTCATCAAAGACACCCTCGGCTGCGAAGGACCACGGCCCATCGATAAGCCGCTCGGCCGTGCTGATTACCGGTGCATCCGGGGGTATCGGGCGGGTCATTGGTCAAGCGTTCGGCAGGCTCGGATGGTACGTCGGACTCCACTATCGCCACAACAAAGCCGCAGCAGAGGCGGCGCTGCGACAGGTCATCACTGCGGGTGGCGCCGGCGATCTCTATCAAGCAGACATCCGGAAATCTGATGCAGTTCAGCGGATGGTCGATGAATTATGCAATCGTGTATCGGTGCCGCCCGTGCTTGTCTGCAATGCCGGAATCGGAAAAACCAGTCTGCTACTGCGTCAGCGGGAAGAAGACTGGGCGGAAGCACTGGCGACCAATCTGACCGGAACATTTCACTGTTTTCGCGCCATCGCTCCTGCATTGTTCGCCCGCGGGGGCGGTTCCATTGTCGTGGTGGGCTCCCATGCGGGCTTTCACGGAACCGCCGGCCAGGCGGCGTATGCCGCTTCGAAAGCCGGTTTGATCGGATTGGTGAAATCCGCCGCACAGGAGTGGGGACCAGAGAATATTCGGGTGAATCTTGTACTCCCCGGCTGGCAGCAAACGGGTATGTCTGAAGGGGCGGTCCCGAAGGCTACCGGCTGGATGGACCACGCGCTTCGACGTCCGCCGTCGCTTGAAGAGGTGGCGGGCACGATTGTTCATCTGGCACAGCTCCAGGATGTCTCAGGACAAGTGTGGAACTGCGACAGCAGGAATCTCTAGTCAGCGCATATGACCGCTGACTGATAGCCGGTAGTGGAGCGCCGATAGGGTGGTCCGATGAAGCGATCGATTTTTATTACTGCGACTGATACCGGCGTCGGAAAAACCCTCGTGACGGCCGCGCTTGCCAGGGCGCTGGCAACTCGCAGGTGCTCTGTGGGAGTGATGAAACCCGTCGAAACCGGTGTGGCATCGGAGCACCGATCTGACGCCGCACGTCTCAAGCGGGCGTCACATGTAGTGGATTCCCTGGACCTCATCAGGCCCTATGCATTTCGACAGCCGGTGGCACCACCGGATGCGGCGAGAGCTGAACGGCGAGTGGTCAAGCTGTCGGCCATCATGCAGGCCTACCGCCGGTTACGATCGCAGTATGATCTCCTCCTTGTCGAGGGCTTGGGGGGCGTCACCGTGCCCGTTACATCGACGGCCGACGTGCTGGATCTGATCGTGAAGATGAGGGCTCCGGTTCTCGTCGTTGGACGGGCGGCGCTTGGCGGAGTGAATCACGCCCTGCTCACGATCAAGGCGTTACGTCAGCGAAAGATCCCGGTCATCGCCCTGGTGCTGAATCGTACGATGCCGGTGCGGACCGCCGTGGCACGACGCCAGGACCGCTCGACGGTGGGCTTACTGCGGGTACGGGCCGGGGTGCCGGTAATCGGGCCGGTCCCGTACCTGCCGGAGTTGGACGCACGATTCGATCGAGTCACAGCGAAGTTGGCGACGAGTAGCGAGATGAAGAGGGTTACAAAGCTGGTGATGGAATCTGCGCGAGGAAGTCGCTGACCGCCTGCTTGATACCCGGCGCTTTGAGAATGGCCGAGATCACAGCGACGCCGTTGGCCCCTGTCGCCACCACCGCCCCAACGTTCTCCACTGTAATCCCGCCAATGGCGAAGATCGGCAGTGATGTGAGCGAGCGAACCGCTCGGAGTCCCTCGATCCCAACCACCGGATCGTAATCCTCCTTCGATCCCGGTGTGAAGATCGGGCCAAAGCCGAGATAGTCCGGCTTGCCCGCACTGGCCGTCCGCACCTGATCGGGAGTGTGGGTTGAGATTCCAATCAGCTTATCCGGTCCCATGACCTCTCGCGCCAAAGTAAGCGGCAGGTCTCCCTGTCCCAGATGAACACCATCGGCATCCACCGCCAACGCCAAGTCGCAACGGTCGTTCACGATGAATAAGACGCGGAGGCGGCTCGCCAGTTTTCGTAAGGCCAATGCTTCGGCATAGGCTTCCTTCATGGGCGCCATTTTGTTCCGATACTGGAATATGCCGGCGCCCCCCTGGGCCGAAGCTTCAAGAGCCTCTGTGAGTGGACGATCGGGACGGACTGAGGGGTCGAGAATGACGTAGAGGCCGGTGAGCAGAAACTGGTGGGGTGAAACCATGGCAAAGGAATTGTAGCCCGAAGAGGTAGCGGGCCGCCAGCAGGAAACTGGAAGTCCGGTCGGGACCCCGTGCGCTAGCTGGCCAGAAACCGTTCCAGGAATGTCGTGGAGACGTGCCCCTTTTGGAAGTCGGGATCGTCGAGGATGCGGCGGTGGAGCGGGATGGTGGTCTTGATGCCTTCGATGACGAATTCGTCGAGAGCGCGGCGCATACGGGCCATGGATTCCTGCCGGTCGCGCCCGTGAGTGATCAGCTTTGCAATCATTGAGTCATAGTGCGGGACGACCATCGCGCCGGATTCCATGGCTGAATCGACGCGGACGCCGAAGCCCCCGGGAGCGCTGTATTTTGTTATCAGGCCCGGCGATGGAGTGAACTTCTCCGGGTCCTCCGCATTAATCCGGCATTCCATACTATGGCCGCTCAGCACGACATCTTGTTGTCTGATCGAGAGCGCGTGGCCTGCCGCGAGGCGGATCTGTTCCTTGATCAAGTCGATGCCGGTAACCATTTCGGTAATCGGGTGTTCGACCTGGATGCGCGTATTCACTTCCATAAAGAAGAAGTTCCGATCCTTATCGAGCAGAAATTCGACGGTGCCGACGTTCCGGTAGTGCGCGGCTTTGACGGCTTCGACCGCGACCCGCCCGATCTCCCGGCGGAGCTTTTCATCCACCGCCGGCGACGGTGTTTCTTCGACCAGCTTCTGGTGCCGTCGTTGGATGGAACAATCCCGTTCCCCGAGGTGGATGACGTGCCCGCGATGGTCGGCGAGGACCTGGACTTCGATATGGCGGGGTTCAAGGAAATAGCGTTCTAGATAGACGCCTTCATTGCCGAAGGTCGATTTAGCCTCCGCCTGCGCGGCTTGAAAGGCCCTGGCGAGGTCCTCGGCTTTATTCACGACCCGCATACCGCGCCCGCCGCCTCCCGCCGTGGCCTTGATGATCACCGGAAACCCGATTTTCTGAGCGGCCTGGAGGGCTTCGTCTTCGCTGCGCAATTCTCCGGGACTGCCCGGCGTGACGGGAAGTCCGCGCCGCGCGACGATCTCGCGGGCCTTGGCCTTGTCCCCCATCATCGCGATGTTTTCAGACGTCGGGCCGATAAATTTAATCCCGATGGATTCGCAGACCTCGGCGAAGTGGGCGTTCTCCGAAAGAAATCCGTAGCCCGGGTGAATGGCGTCGGCGCCGGTGATTTCCGCAGCGCTCAGCACGTTGGGAATGTTGCGATAGCTCAGGGCGGCTTCGGGAGGACCGACGCAGATTTTTTCGTCGGCGGCGCGCACGTGGAGCCCGGCAGCGTCGGCTTCCGAATGGATGGCAACGGTCTTGATCCCAAGCTCCTTGCAGGCCCGGATCACCCGCAGCGCGATTTCTCCGCGATTGGCAATGAGGACTTTCTTGAACACGTCTCAGCTCCGATGGGATGGCGCGGATGGCCTAGGGAGTGGCTTTGGGATCGATGAGGAAGAGCGCCTGGCCGTACTCAACCGACTTGGTGCTTTCCGCCAGAATCTTCACGATGCGCCCGTCCACTTCGGACTCGATTTCGTTCATGAGCTTCATCGCTTCGACGATGCATAGAACCTGGCCTTTTTTCACGAAGTCTCCCTCTTCCACATAGGGGTCGGCATCCGGCGAGGGAGACCGGTAGAAGGTGCCGACGATGGGTGAGGTGATGGTAACCATGCCGGCGGTCTCTTCCGCCGACGGGCCTGTGGCTCCGGCGGGCTGCGAGACTTGCTGCGGGGTGCTCGGGACAGACTCCTGCACCGACGCCGTGACGGTCTTGACACCGACCTCATGGCGGACACGGATCCGCACGCCTTGCCGCTCGAGTTCTAATTCGGTCAAATTGTTCCGGCGAAGCAGGTCGATCAGATCCTGAATCTGCTTGGTCTGACTGCCGGTGAGCAGGGGCTCAGGCGCCGGCCCGACGAAGGGATTCGGCAGGATAATCGGGCGCGGTTTCTTTTTTGAACGGGACGATCGGCGTGTGCTCACCGGACGCGCTCCACATAGGATCTGGTGCGAGTATCGATCTTGATCACGGTGCCGATTTCCAGATAGAGCGGAACTTTGATCGTCGCTCCTGTTTCGACAACGGCCGGCTTGGTCCCGCCGGATGCGGTATCGCCTCTGATGCCGGGATCGGCATCGACGACTTTGAGTTCGATAAAGTTCGGCAGTTCAACGTCGATGGGGCGATGCTCGTACACGAGGATCTTGACGGTCATGTTTTCCTTCAAGAGATCCGCGTTCTCGCCGAGCTGGCTTTTCTCAAAGGTCAGCTGCTCGTAGGTATCTGTATCCATGAACGTGTAGGAGTTACCGGTGGCATAGAGGAACTGCATCTCGCGCTCTTCCAGGTCCGGCTCATCGAACCGTTCCCCTGATCTGAAGGTCCGGTCCAGGACATTGCCCGAGATATAGCTTTTCAGCTTGGTTCGGACGAACGCTCCGCCCTTCCCCGGCTTCACATGCTGGAACTCAACAATGTAAAACGGCTCGCCTTCAACCATCAGGCGGACCCCATTGCGAAAATCAACGGTCGAAATCACCTTGGTGCTCCCTTCAATTCAATCAATCGAACGAATGTGTCACCGATCCAGTCAATGTTTACGAGTCCGAGTACGCCGTGTCACGCCGACCCGTGGAGCAGAGGATCTCGATCCAATCGAGGACAGATGCTCACATAATCCGCGCAATGCCAGCAGATAGCCGGTGGGGCCGAATCCGGAGATTTGCCCCAGGGCGACCCCTGAAACGTATGAATGCCGTCGGAATTCCTCCCGCCGGTGGATGTTCGAGAGATGCACCTCGATGGTGGGCAGATTGACCGCTGCCAACGCGTCCCGTATCGCTACGCTGGTGTGGGTGTAGGCCGCGGGATTAATGATGATCCCTTGGTAGCCGCTGCGTGCTTCTTGAATCCAAGTCACCAGCTCCCCTTCAAGATTGGACTGCCGGATATCCAGCTCTACTCCCAGGGTCTCGCCGAGCTTCGAGAGAGATGCATCGATGGCATCGAGCGTCGCCTTTCCGTAAATGGATTCCTCACGGCTTCCAAGGAGATTGAGATTAGGACCATGCAGGACCAGCACACGCAACATGTCGGGTACGAGCCGCCTCCGAACAAATCTCAATACCAACCATGGAACAATGCAAACGGCGGCATTCTAGCAGTCCTCACCAGGATGGTCAAACTATTGAACTTCCTAGGAAGTTGGCGCGTTTGTTTCGGTGGGATGGTTACGGACTCGCCGACGGGCCTGAATCGATGAGAGCCACTGTTCAAGCTTGGTCACCGTGGCGCTCCGGTGCTCATCAGCCGTCGGTGCCGTGTCAGTCGCAATCGACGGCATGAGTTCCCCCTGGGACGACAGGGTAACGGTCGCGGGGGGCGTTTCTGTATCAGAGGAGACTGCTCTGGTCTCGGCGGCCATCTTGGGAGCAGTGTCTCCTGAAGAATCAGGAAGCTCTGATTCCAGTTGGCCTGTCGATTTGGCCTGTCCCGGTGTTGCGTGTCCCGCGGAAGCCGGGGTTCCCGAAGCGCCGAAGGTTGCGCGAAATGATAGGGCTTCCTGGTCCTGAGGATTGACGGCCAGGATGACATCGCAGGATCTCAGTGCCGGTTCCTTAGCCCCTTGTGCGACGTAGATTTTCGCCAGGGTTCGATGGGCGCGAAGATTTTCCGGACTCAATTTCACCGCTTCTTCCAGAATGGCTTTGGCCTTGACCGGCTGGTTCAACTGGTCATAGGCCCGGCCCAGCGCCACCATGGCGGTGATAAAGTTCGGATAGGATTTCAATCCGTCTTCCAGGACGGCCGCCGCCTCTTCCCACATGCCGGCTTTCCCGTATTCTTCGGCCAAGGGAATAAACGCTTTCGATCCGGGCTCTTTCGCCAAGGCCAGGGCCAGCCGATCGATCTCGGCGGCATTCCCTGCTCTATTGGCATCTGAAGCCATGGATTGATCTACTCCACTGCGGTTGAAGAATGATGGCGTGCCTGGCGCAGATGCTGCACAGCCGTCAGTATTTCATCAGCCAGCTGGCGTTTCGGCAGCAGATCGAATTCTTTCTGTTCACCGGTACGCGAGAGGATGACGACGGAGTTGTCGTCGCTGCCGAACCCCGCCCCCTCTTTCGTGACATCGTTGGCCACGATCAGGTCGAGTCCCTTCCCCACGAGTTTGTCTTTCGCATGCGAGATCAGGTGCTCGGTTTCAGCGGCGAACCCGACCAGGAGTTGAGTTGTTCGTTGAGCGGACAGCATGGCGAGAATATCCGGGGCCGCCTCAAGTTCGAGAGAAAGTGCTGCCCGGTCCCGCTTCTTGAGCTTTTGCGCGGATTGTTCTTTGGGACGGAAGTCAGCGACGGCGGCAGCCATAATGACGACAGTGGCCGAAGCAAAGTGCCTGCAGAGGGCGTCGGCCATTTCTTTCGCCGTGGTCACAGAGACAACCTGGACCCCCGTGGGCGGCGCAATCGCTGTTGGACCAGTGACGAGGACCACCTGGGCCCCTCGGTCGCGTGCGGCTTCCGCAATGGCATAGCCCATCTTGCCTGACGAACGGTTAGAAATGAACCGAACCGGATCAATCGCTTCCTGCGTGGGGCCGGCGGAAACCAGGACCCGTTGACCTCGCCAATCATCGCACGGAATCAAAGCAGTTTGCACCGCCTCCAGTATCTTGGCCTCTGTGGCGAGCCGTCCCTGCGCGACGTGTCCCGAGGCGAGCGGTCCTTCTTCGGGGTCGATGACAATGACCCCGCGTGCCCGCAGGGTTTTCACATGCTCGAGAACGGTGGGGTGCGTCCACATGTCCCCATCCATGGCCGGGGCGATGATCAACGGGCACGTCGCGGTGAGCAGCATGGTCGACAGCACATCATCGGCCAGTCCGACAGCCGCCTTCGCGAGAAAATTCGCCGTGGCCGGCGCGACGATGATGGCATGGGCCCGCTCGGGAACGGAGAGGTGCTTCATCTCCTGGTGCGCCTCGAAGAGATCCGTGGTGACCCGTTCACCAGACAGCACTTCAAACGTCAGCGGCGTCACGAATTTCGTAGCCGCTTGCGTCATGACCACTGCGACGGAGGCACCTTCCCCCGTCAAGACCCGAAGCAGGGTCACCGCCTTGTAGGCAGCGATGCTTCCGGTGACTCCCAGCACGAGGCGTTTGCCCCGTAAGGTTACTTGCGGTTGGTCCAGCTCCAATGACTACTCCTCGGTCGGGGCCGCCGCGGGTTTGGCCGTGTCGTCGACGTAGACGCTGAGCTCTTTCTTGATCTCGCGGGCGTCTTCTCCGGTCATCATCGCGAGGCGTTCGGTCTCACCCTCTTTCCCGCGCTTGGCTTCCTTCATCGCGTCGCGGGCTTCTTTTCCCGTCAGATACTTGACCTTACCGCGCAGTACTTCGTCGAGTGCCATGGTCGTTTCTTTGGTAAAGCGCGAGGGACCGCTCAGTTTGGCTCCTTGTGTCAGGTGCTTCGCCCGTTGCGCGGCGACGATCACCAGCCGGTGGCGTGAATCAAACTCATTGGGGGTGTACTGCGGTAGTAAACTCAGCATGTCAATCATGGTGCCAGCGCTCCTGCTATTTTGTGGTTGAGGTTTCCCGATCGGCCTGCTTGGTATCCTTATCGAGGATGAAATTCTGTTCCAGCCAACTCATGTTCAGTCGCTTCGTCTTGAGGCGTTCCGCGAAGAAGATACTTTGCAGCTCGCGGAGGGACTGCGTCAGGTCATCGTTGCGCACGATATAGTAGTATTCTCGGAAGCTCCAGACTTCCTCTTTCACTTTTTGGAGCCGGCGCAGAATCTCTTCCTGAGAGTCTGATGCCCGACTTTGGAGTCGAGTGCGCAGCGCCTCCATGGACGGCGGAAGGATAAAGATATAGACGGCATCTTCGAATTTCTTCTTGATCTGGAGCGCCCCCTGGACATCAATCTCCAGAAGGACGTCGATCCCCTGCTCCATCTTGTCAGACAAAGCCTTGCGAGGGGTTCCGTACCAGTTGCCATATACGTGCGCATATTCCATGAATTCGTTGCGCGCGACCATATCCTGGAACACCTTCTCCTCGATAAAGAAGTATTCACGCCCGCTTTCTTCTCCTGGCCGTGGCTTGCGTGTGGTATAGGACACGGAATGCCAGAGTCCGGGTACGGATGCGGCAATCTGTTTGCATAGGGTGGTTTTCCCGGTCCCCGATGGGGCAGAAACAATAAAAAGAATCCCCCGCCGCTCAGGGGCAGGATGGCCTTGAGCGGAGCCCGGCTGAAAGCTGCTGCTGGTCATTGCAGTGGTCATTCAACGTTCTGTATCTGTTCTCGAATGCGCTCGAGTTCGGCCTTCATGTGAACGACGGCCGCTGTGATCGTGGCATCGTTGGCTTTCGATCCGATGGTGTTTACTTCCCGCCCCATTTCCTGGAGCAGGAAATCCAACGTCTTCCCGACCGATTCGGCGCTCTGTACTGTATGCTCGAACTGTACCATATGGGCGTCCAATCTGACCAATTCTTCTGTAATGTCAGACCGATCGGCAAAGAGGGCCAGTTCCTGGTGGAGCCGGGGCATATCCAGTATCTCGCCGCCCACCAATTTTTCCACCCGCGCCTTCATCCGGGCGAAGATCTCTTGCCCCACTGCGGGGGCCCGTTCTGTTACCTGCCGCCTCAACCCACGGAGCGTCTCGACGCGACCCAGGATGTCGTTTGCGAGCAGCGCGCCTTCTTTTTTCCGCATCCTGGCCAGATCCTGCAATGCCTGCAGACCGAGTTTTTCCACCAGCTTCGTGAGCTTCGGATCTTCCACAGGTTGATCCGAGACGGCGATGATGTCTCGAAACCCTGCAACCAGTCCGATGTCAATGGATCCCCCGATCTTGAGGGTCCGTTGGAGGGTGCGGAGGGCCTGATGGTACTGTTTCGCCAAGGCAGCGTCAAGTTTGAGGGAGCGTGCACCTCCCCGTCCTTCCTGCAAGAGAACCGTCACATCGATGCGACCCCGGGAGCAGTGCTCTTGGATGGCCTTCTTGAATGACTCTTCCAGCTTCCCCATCGACTTTGGTAAGCGGATGGAAGTCTCCAGAAATCGATGGTTCACAGAGCGGACTTCGATGGTGACTGTGCCGTCGAGCCAGACGCCCTGCCGCCTCCCGAATCCCGTCATACTCTTGATCATCGCGGGTGTTTTCCTTTCCAGTGACAGGCCTCGTACAACGTGCAGGTCCCGCATTTGGGCGCGCGGGCGAGGCAGACATATCGCCCATGAAGCAGCAGACGCTGTGAAACGTCAGTCCATTGGTCTTGGGGAAACGCACGTTGAAGATCGCGTTCGATCCGTTCAGGATTCTCCGAGCGAGTCAGGCCTAATCGATTGGCCACCCGCCTCACGTGGGTGTCGACGACGACAGCCGGTTTGCCGAAGGCTGTGCCCAGAATGACGTTGGCGGTTTTCCGCCCGACTCCGGGAATCGACGTCAACTCCTCCATCGTTGTCGGGACCCGGCCGTTGAACCTGTCGGCGACGGTCTGCCCGCATCCCATCAAGTGCTTCGCTTTGTTCTTATAGAACCCGGTCGACTTGATGAGTTCTTCCAGCTCTGGAGGCGTTGCCTGCGCAAATTCGAGCGGGGAGCGGTAGCGCTTGAACAGAGCCGGTGTGACCTGATTCACGCGTTGGTCGGTACATTGGGCAGAAAGAATCGTGGCGACAAGGAGTTCCCATGGCGAGCGATGGGTCAACTCCATCTCCGCTTTCGGCATAGTCTGACGCAGAATCGCGGCGATTCTGGACGGACGATCAGCGGTGTGCGGGAGACGGTGGATTCGAGACGTCATTGTGGCGGAATAATTGTGCAGGGGTCACGGGCGAGATGCAAGTGTCAGCAGGCCGCCTTGGCTCGGCGCATCGACGGGTTCCCTGCGCCCTTCCGTGAGAGACCGTACGTGTGCCTCCAGTTCACCGAGGAGCGGGGGCAAGGTCGCCGGCTGAAGCGCAGAGATGCCGATCGCATGATAGCGGCGGCAGAGCGGTTCTATCTGATGGGCCGGTAGACGATCGCACTTATTAAAGACCAGCATGCGTGGGATCGTGTCCAGGTTCAACTCCTGCAGGATGGCGATGACGGCGGTGATTTGCACATCGATATCGGCTGCGCTGGCGTCTACTACGTGGAGCAGCAGGTCGGCTTCGCGCAACTCTTCTAACGTGGTGCGAAAAGCTCCGACGAGTTCTTTGGGAAGGTCTCGAATAAACCCGACCGTATCGGTAATGATGACTTCACGATCCTGCGGGAAGCGGAGCCGGCGACTGGTGGTGTCCAGGGTTTCGAACACCCGGTTTTCAGCGGAGACATGGCTCTTGGTCAGCACGTTGAGGAGCGTGGATTTTCCGGCGTTTGTGTATCCGACCAGAGAAATGACCGGCAGGCCGTGGCGTCCCCGGCGTGCACGACGCTGGTCCTGATGTCGGGCAAAGTGATTGAGCTCGCGCTCAAGATGCGTGATCCGGTCTCGAATTCTTCGGCGATCGGTTTCCAGCTTTGTTTCGCCTGGTCCCCGGGTTCCGATCCCGCCTCCGAGTCGTGAGAGTTGCGTACCTTTTCCGGAGAGCCTGGGCAGCAGATAGCGCAATTGCGCCAATTCAACCTGCACCTTGCCTTCCCGGCTATGTGCCCGTCTGGCAAATATGTCGAGTATGAGCTGAGTGCGGTCGATGACTTTGATATCAGTCATTTCCGCTATCGCACGTGATTGGGCCGGGGACAGCGTCTGGTCGAAAATCACCATATCGGCGCCTCTGTGGAGCGTCTGTATCAAGACTTCCTTCAATTTGCCGCTTCCCAGCAGGTATCGCTGATGCCCATCCGATGTGCGCTGCGCCATCCTGTCGATGACGGCCACCTCGGCTGAGGTGGCTAGCTCGGCCAGCTCGTCAAGGCGCTCCTCCTGCTCGGCTCGTCCCTGCGGAGAGGCACTGACCAGGATCGCTGCTTCCGTTCCGTCCTTGACGGCGTGGTGGGCACGCGCCAATTGCACCTCTGCTTCCAGCTCTGCGATGAAACTATCAAACGGTACCGAGCACTGGTGAAACGGACCGGCCTTGAGGATTTTACAGAGTTGGCCGGTCGCATTCGGCGGCAGGAGATGCGCGAGATAGAGATTCCCGGGGGTTCCATCAGCGGATACGGAGAGCGTACCAATTAGATCCAGGCGTAGAAATGCAAGGTCCGTCAAAGATTCCTGGTTCAACGGTTGGTCATGCAGTTGCGTCCTGATCAGTCGCAGTCCTCGTAAGGAACGTGGGCCGGCGCGGAACTTTGCCATGGTGGTGGGAGACAGCGTGAGATCAGTCCCCACAATGATCTCTTGTACCAGACCGCGACGTGTCAACAAGACCGCAATGGGCCGCCGAATATCCAATGTGAGCTGACACATGGCTTTTGCCAGCTCGGGAGAAAGGATCCTGTCATGGGGTACGCGGCGTCGGTAAAGACGCTCAAGTGCCGCTACCTGGCTGGTGCGGAGTCCGGTAACCTGGCCATGGATATCAGGAATGGGTGATCTCCTTTGAGTTATGCAGGTGTAGGTGAGGGGACAAGATGTAGGACCGGTTCAATGTCGAAGTCTTGAACTGATTGGAGACCGGTTAAGAGCGTCTGGCGACCGGCAGACGCAATCATAGCTGCGTTGTCCGTGCAGTAGCCTATGGGTGGCAGGGATAGGCGGACGCCGTCCCGCTCGGCACGGTCTTTCAATATCGCCCGCAGCCGGGAATTCGCAGAGACCCCACCCACGACGGCAAGTGCAGAGAGCCCCGATTGGGCGAGGGCTGCGAAAGCTTTTGTCACCAAGACCTGAACGATGGCTTCTTGATACCCTGCGGCCAGATCGGCAGTTTGTTCGGCCCGGACGGGAGGGATCATGTCACGCAGTTTATACAGCAAGGATGTCTTGAGGCCGCTGAAGCTAAACTCCAGATTACCTTTTCGGGCTTGGAAGCGAGGAAACGAGATCAACGCGGGGTTGCCTTGCCGGGCGAGCCGGTCGATAGCCGGCCCTCCCGGAAACTCCAATCCGAGCATCTGCGCTCCCTTATCGAAGGCTTCGCCTGCGGCATCATCTCGGGTGCACCCGAGCAATGCGCAACGCCCGTCGGTGTTCCGTCGATACAAATGTGTGTGGCCACCGGACACAACCAAGATGATACAAGGCAACGGGAACGTGGGATCACCAAGCCACGCCGAGGCGATGTGACCTTCCAGATGATTGACGCCGATCAGTGGAATGCCCAGGCCGTAGCTCAATGCTTTGGCATAGTTCACCCCGACTAGAAGAGCTCCCGCCAATCCCGGCCCCCGGGTGACGGCCACGGCGCCCAGGTCGTGCTTCGACAGATGGGATTGAGCCAGTGCATCCTTTACCACCATATCGATGGTGCCCAGATGGGCGCGAGCCGCCAGCTCCGGCACGACCCCGCCGAACTTTGCGTGCACGTCCATTTGAGATGCGATGACGTTCGAAAGTACCTCCCCTTCGCTGTCGAGGACTGCGGCTGCCGTTTCGTCGCAGGAGGATTCGATTCCAAGGATCGGGCGGGATTTCCATCCGGTACCGGTCGGTGATAGTGGGTTACAGGGTTGGAACATAGGTTGCTACAAATGGAGCATCATAAGATGATCGAAACGACACGACCCCTGCGGTTGTTCACCGCAGGGGTCGCCGGCAGTTGCATGGTGAAAGTGCGTTGTAATGCCCACAAGTTGGTGGCTAGACTCCTGCCATCGCCTCCTGCTCGATAAAGGCCGGTGCGCCATCCCGCAGGACCACCTTGACCTTGCGGCTTTCCTTGAAGCGCCCCCTGATCAGTTCATCGGAAAGCGGGTCCCCAATCGCGCGCTGGATGGTCCGACGCATCGGTCTGGCACCGTACAGCGGCTCGTAGCCTTCTTTGATGAGCCACTGTTTCACTTCGTCATCCACTTCGATTTCGATGCCCTTATCCAGGAGCCGGAGGTTCAGTTCACGCAGGAGAATATCGAGAATGCTGTAGAGCTGCTCCTTCTCCAGTTGATGGAAGATCACAATTTCGTCGATCCGGTTCAGGAATTCCGGGCTGAACGACTTGCGAAGTTCGCCGAACACCTCTTCCTTTTTCCGGCGGGCCGCTTCGCCTTCGGTGCTCTGGAAGCCAAGGGAAACGCCTTTCTGGATCATCTTTGTGCCGATATTAGACGTCATGATCACAACGGTGTTCTTGAAGTCTATCTTACGGCCGAGACTGTCGGTCAGCACTCCGTCATCCAGTACCTGGAGCAAGACATTGAAGACGTCGGGGTGCGCCTTTTCGATTTCGTCAAAGAGTACGACGGAATAGGGCCGGCGGCGGACTTTTTCCGTGAGCTGACCACCCTCCTCGTACCCGACATAGCCGGGAGGTGCTCCAAAGAGCCTGGAGCTCGTAAATTTCTCCTGATATTCTGACATGTCGACCCGAATCAGAGCATCCTCGCTGTTGAAGAGAAACTCGGCCAATGTCCGGGCAAGTTCCGTTTTCCCCACGCCGGTCGGCCCCAGGAAGATGAACGAGCCTATCGGCTTTCGGGCTTCCTTTAAGCCGGCGCGTGAGCGGCGAATAGCCCGAGCGACCGCGGAGATCGCTTCGTTCTGACCGACCACTCGCTTGTGGAGAAATTCTTCCATGCGGAGCAGCTTATTGGATTCTTCCTCTTCGAGCTTGAAGAGCGGAATGCCGGTCATCTTGGAGACCACGTAGGCGACGTCTTCCTTGCCGATCACCGGCTTGTTCTTCTCCTGATTCTTCTTCCATTCCCGCTTCGATTCGTCCAGGAGCTTGCGCAGCCGCTCTTCCTCCTCGCGATGGCGCACGGCTTCCTCGAAGTTCTGCATCGAAATGGCGAGTTCCTTTTCGCGCGACACTTTCTTCAGTTCCTGCTCCATCGCCTTCAATTCAGACGGGAGGGCATAGGTCTGGAGCTTCGCGCGCGATCCGGTTTCATCGATCAAATCGATTGCTTTGTCGGGCAGGAACCGATCGGTGATATACCGGTCGGACAGCTTGACGGCCTCGACGATGGCGTCTTCGGTGATTTCGACGCCGTGATGTTCTTCATACCGATCCCGGAGACCCTGAATGATGAGGATGGTCTCGTCGATGTTGGGCGGCTGGACATGAATCGGTTGGAATCGCCGCTTCAACGCGCCGTCCTTTTCGATGTGCTTGCGATACTCGTCCAGCGTCGTGGCTCCGATACACTGAATCTCGCCTCGAGAGAGCGCGGGCTTCAACATGTTCGAAGCATCGATGGACCCTTCGGCTGCACCGGCGCCGACGAGGGTGTGGAGCTCATCAATAAAGATGATGATGTTGCCGGCTTGAACGATCTCTTTCATCACAACCTTGAGTCGTTCCTCAAACTGGCCCCGATACTTCGTGCCGGCCACGAGTGATCCGAGATCCAACGCAATGACCCGGCGGGAAAGAAGATTGTCGGGAACTTCCGATTGGACGATCCGTTGGGCGAGACCCTCGACGATGGCTGTTTTCCCCACACCGGATTCGCCGATGAGCACGGGATTGTTCTTGCTTCTCCGGCTGAGGATCTGAAGCACACGCTCGATTTCGTCGGCTCTCCCGATGACGGGATCCAGCTGACCTTCCTGCGCAAGCTGCGTCAGGTCGCGCCCGAATTCATCGAGTGCGGGCGTATTGCTCTTCCGGTCGCGCTCACGCGGAGCGGATTTTCGCAAGAATGTAACGGTGAGTTGTCTCGCGGTCAGAAGATTGGCGCCCAGGCTGCGGAGAATTTTTCCGCCGATCCCCTCCTCTTCGCGGAGGAGACCCAGAAGCAGATGTTCGCTGCCGATATGGTTGTGTCCCAGAAGGCGGGCTTCCTCGACACCATATTCAATAACTTTTTTGACGCGCGGGCTGAACGGGATTTCGCCGAAAGTCATCGTGGTTCCCCCGCCCGGCAGATTCCGCTCGATCTCCAGCCGTATCTGCTCGGTCGAAAGCCCCATCTTCTTCAGAATCATGAGGGCGATGCCGTCGGACTCTCGGAGGATTGCCAGGACGAGATGCTCCGTCCCCAGGTAATCGTTCTGGTGCCGCTCGGCCTCCTCTCGTGCGAGGATGATGATCTTTCGACCTTTGTCCGTGAATCGTTCGAACATCCTGCCTCCTTCTTGTGGATGCGAGTAATGGCCGCGTTCGAGCAAAACCCATGGAAAAACTTGCCTAATTCTAACTAGAGCTCACTTCAGAGTCAAGGTTGTGCAGAAAAGTCACGGGCCGCATGGATCAATGTTGCAACAGAGCCATTGCATCCCAGAGTGTCTCGAGTTGCCGCACACGCTCGCGTTGACATAAAAAGAACCGTCCCGATACAATCCCGCACCTTTTTAACAGATCTCCGCATGTGGTGCCCATGAAAAGCAAGAGCATCGGAATTCTGACCAAGCCGAAGTTCCCTGAAGTCAAGGCCACACTGCAGGCGGTGGTGACCTGGCTCAGAGCGCGAAGCATCGATGTTATTCTCGATACCACATCGGCGACGTTGCTCGGTGAGCAGGGTGGCATTCAAAAAACTCAACTGGCCGGCAAGGCCGACGTGTTGCTCGTCTTGGGCGGGGACGGAACGATGCTGAATGCCGCGCGGCTGGCCGGGGAGCGAAGTATTCCAATCCTAGGCGTTAACATGGGTGGCCTTGGTTTCTTGACCGAGGTCCGACTAGAGAATCTGTACCCCTCGCTTGATCGAGTGTTTGCCAACGACTATGTCCTCGATGAGCGGCTCATGCTGAAAACGCATGTGCATCGGCATGGAGAAACGGTGGCACGGGGCGTGGTGCTCAATGATGTGGTAATCAGCAAGGGGACCCTGGCCCGGATGATCGAATTGAGGATCGCGATCCAAGGGCAGTTCGTGACCAATCTGCGCGGCGACGGATTGATCGTCAGTACTCCGACAGGATCAACCGCATATTCGCTGTCGGCCGGCGGTCCTATTATTAATCCGGCGGTGCAATCGCTGATTCTCACGCCGATCTGCCCGCACACGCTGACCCATCGGCCCTTGATCGTTCCGGGAAACGTTGAAATTGAAGTGACGCTGACCAGCAAGGATGATGGCGCGATGGCCACGCTGGACGGACAGGTCGGCATCGCGATGACGCAGGGTGATACGGTTGTGATTCAGGCTTCGGATCACCGGACCAGGCTGATTCGGTTTCCGGAAAGCCACTACTATGACGTGCTGCGAGAGAAACTGAAATGGGGAGACGGCTGAGCTTCGGGGGATCGACGCTGCACCTACTTCCGTCCCCGTTCGATCAGACTCAGCATTTCTTGATTAGCGGAGAATTTGAACTCGCCGATACAGTCAGTCCCGCCCACATGTGCCTTTTCCGCCATTTCAAGTGCACGCAGTCCTTTCACATCGACCGGATGGCACTTGCGCTCTTTCAGCATTGCATGCAGCTTGTCGAGCACGATCTTGGCTTGTGTGTTGGAGGATTTCGTGGCCAGATAACGGTCTACTACTTCCGCGCACCAGTCTCCGTCTCGTTTTGCCACTCCGACTAACCCTTCGCTCGCCTTTCTTGCCCATCCGGCAAGGAAGACGCCTTCGACGACTTTTCCAGCTGTCTCGTCGTAAGCCTGAAACAACGCATCGTCCGGATCATTGCCGGTCTTGTTTGGATTCGTGACGTACAAGCCGCCTTTATAGGGCAAGCCGACAGTTTCATCGACCTTGTCGCCGACGGCAAACACGACGCTATCGCAGGCGAACTCGTAGAACTGTTTGAGACCGACGGCCGCCGTGTCGTCGCCTTTCGGCTCCAGTTTATTCTCTTCCATCTCGAGTCCGCGAACACGATTGTGTGAGTCGACGAGGATGCGCTTCGGTGAGGCCAGGAATCTGAACCCCATTTTGGTCTCGCTGACTTTCGGCTCACACTTCGTGAATTCGTCGAAGAGTCCCTTCATGACTTCATCGGGGTTCTGACCGACGGCCGCCATGCGATCCTTGATGCGGTCAAACTCCTTCTTGATCCCTTCGACGTCCATGTTGGCGCAGACGGCGCGAATTTCTTTAGGATTGTACTTGCGCTCGACCGGTCCCCGCCGGACGATGGCCGTCACACGCTCGACCTTTTTATAGCGTGTCAGCCAATGGGCAATGTCCACCATCACGTCCCCTGCTCCGATCACTGCCACGTGCTTGCCCATCTCAAAGGGGCGGTCCCCGTACCCGGGAAGCCTATTAAAGTGGTAGACGACATCCTTGGCATGGAACACGCCTTTGGCGGAGTCCCCTTCCACACCGATGGCTTTGGTACCCTGCGCGCCGATTGAAAAAACGACCGCACTGGCACCAAGCCCGCGCAACTCTTCAACGCTCAGATCTTTTCCGTTCCCTACGGACACGTTGCCGAGATAATGAACGTTGGGCTGCTCCAACAGATCCCAGTATTGTTTTTTGAGCCCGCCGCGGAGCTTGAGCTTGGCAGGAAAGATTCCGTATTCCGCCAAGCCGCCGAATTTGATGTCGCGATTCAAGATAATGACTTCATGACCGGCTTTGGAAAGGGAACTGGCCACTGCCATCCCGGCTGGTCCGGCACCGGCCACAATGATTACATGGGTTGTCTTCGCACTCATCCGTTTTTTCCCAGGTGAAAGAAATAGAGAAGAGTCCAGAACCTCAACAGTTCCGCGGACTTTAGCATAGCGATTCTCCGGCTGTCAAAATCATCCTGTCACTGCGGCAGAGGATTACCCCCCTGCACTCCCCACTGGACCTCCCGGTTTGGTCATGCGCCAGGGATCGAGGAGTTCGGCGAGGCGTCTGTCTGACAGAACCTGTTGCTCTTTGGCTACTTCTCGAACGGTTTTTCCTGACTTGTAGGCATCCTTGGCCAGTTTCGCCGCGGCTTCGTAACCAATCTCTGGCGCAAGAGCGGTGCACATGGCCAGGCTTTCTTCGATCAGGCTCTTGCAGCGTTCTTCGTTGGCTTTGATTCCTTCGATGCATTTTACGGCGAAGTTGTTGGAGGCCGTGGCCAGCAACTCAATCGATTGAAGCAGGTTATAGGCCATCACCGGCAGCATCACAATTAATTCGAAGTTGGCCGCCTGCCCGCCGACTGTGACGGTCACGTCGTTACCTATAACCTGAGCACAAACCATCGTGACGGACTCGGCGATCACGGGATTCACTTTGCCGGGCATGATCGACGAGCCCGGTTGTGTTTCCGGTAAATTGATCTCGCCGAGCCCGCAGCGTGGGCCGGACCCGAGCCAGCGAATATCATTGGCGATCTTCATGAGGCTTACCGCCAGTGTCCGCAATTCGCCGCTCGCTTCAACCAAGGAATCTTGAGTGGACTGCGCCTCAAAATGATTTTTGGCTTCCGTGAAGGTGCAGCCGGTCTCTTTAGAAATGATCGCCATCACTTTGGAGGAAAATTTCGGATGGCAGTTCAGTCCTGTGCCGACAGCAGTGCCGCCGAGAGCGACTTCAGCGAGAGCTGCCTGTGCGCGCTTTATCCGTTGGATTCCGAGTTCAATCTGACGGGCATAGCCGCCGAATTCCTGCCCCAACCGCACAGGGGTAGCATCCTGCAAATGCGTGCGGCCGATTTTCACGATCTTATCGAACTCTTTCGCTTTACGATCGAGCGCTCTGTGCAAGCGGGTGAGGGCCGGGAGAAGTTCCCGTTGCATCAATTCTCCCGCGGCAATATGGATGGCGGTCGGGATGACATCGTTGCTGGATTGTCCAAGATTCACATGATCGTTGGGATGCACGAGTTTGCTGCCTCGCAATCCCCCCAGGAGTTCGGTGGCCCGGTTCGAAATGACTTCGTTCGTGTTCATATTGGTGGACGTGCCGGATCCGGTCTGGAAGATATCGACAGGAAATTCCGCGTCGAGCCTGCCCTCCACTACTTCGGTCGCCGCTTGCTTGATGGCATCAGCCGGTTTTTTGTCGAGTAGCCCCAAAGAGTGATTCACTGAGGCAGCGGCACGCTTGATCAAACCCATTGCGCGAATGACCGAACGCGGCATGCGCAGGGGGCTGATGGGAAAGTTCTCGATGGCCCGGGCCGTTTGTACCCCATAGTAGGCATCAGCGGGGACGGCCAATTCTCCCATCGTATCGCGTTCAATTCTCGTGGCCCCACCTGAACTCGCGGAAGTCCTGATTTGCAGTTTCTTCATGCGCAGCACTCCATAGTAAGGGTTCTCATTCGTGGCGGGCGCCATGATAAACTCAGGCCGCCTGGTTGCACAAGGGTGTGGTCATGGGCATGCATCACGTGATCGTCGAAGCCTACGCGGGATATAAAGGTGAAGAAACGCCCAGAGCATTCACGCTTGACGGCATTCGGCTGGCCGTTGCTGAGGTGATCGACCGGTGGTACACGAATACGCACAGCTACTTTCGCGTTCGTGCAGGTGACGACCAACGCTACGTGCTGCGCTTCCATTTCGATGAGGGATTGTGGGAATTAGTGATGCAGGAACGGACGGTCCAGAAATAGGAAGACCCGCCGGAGCGGGTCTTCCGTCACGACTTCCTTTGCAGGTTCGATCAGCTCACTTTCACGTCGATCGATTTCGGCTTCACCTTTTCGGACTTCGGGAGGTGGAGGTTCAACACGCCGTCTTTGTAGTCGGCTTTGACCCCGCTCTCGTCGACAGACTCGGGCAACGTAAAGCTTCTCACGAAACTCCCATAAGACCGCTCCACGCGGTGAAATCTTTTTCCCTTCTCTTCCTTCTCCTGGCGGCGTTCACCCTGCAACGTGAGAACCCCGTTTTCGACCGTCACCTTGACGTCTTCCTTCTTCACTTCCGGCAACTCCGCCTTGATCAGGTACTCGCCGTCGGTTTCACTGATGTCGACGGTCGGTATCCAATCCGCCACAGTTAAATTTTCCTTGCCTCCGGTGCGCAATGCAGGACGCGTAAACACGCGATTCAACCGATCGGACATATCCTCCAATTCACGAAACGGATCCCACCGTACGAGTGCCATACTCGACCTCCTCCTCTTTGCTCTCTGCGATTCGAGCGAAATTGTTATGTTGTTGTGTGCCGCTGGCGCCGCGCCGATTCAACTGCTTGTGCTCAAGATAAATCGACTGGCTTCGGAGTCAAGGGGGGCGGGTCAAGTCCCCTGGCGCTGTGCGAGGGGTACATAGGGACGGTTGTGCTCGCCGGAGTAGATTTGGTCGGGCCGGAACAACTTGTTTTCCCGTAGCTGCTCCAGCCAATGGGCAAGCCATCCGGATACGCGGGCCATCGCAAAGAGCGGCGTAAAGAGATCTGTGTCGACACCCATTTTGTCGTAAATGATGCCGGAGTAGAAATCGACATTGGGATAGATGCCTTTTCCCTGAAGCAGCCTTCCGGCTGCCCGTTCGACCTCCAGCGCGACCTCGTAGAGGGGAGAACTCCCGCATTCTTTGAAGAGGCGCTGGCAAAGGTCTTGGAGGACGGTCGCCCGGGGGTCCTTTACCTTGTACACCCGGTGCCCGAAGCCCATGAGTTTTCGCTTATTGTGAAGCGCGTCTTCGACATATGACTGGGCCTTGTCCCCGGTTCCGATGCTCTTGAGCATCACAACTACTTCTTCATTCGCTCCTCCGTGCAATGGGCCTTTTAACGCGCCGATCGACGAGGCGACGACGGTATAGGGATCGGCCAAAGTTGATGCGGTCACAAGTCCCGTAAATGTCGATGCATTCATGGTGTGCTCGGCATGGAGGATCAAGCAATCGTCAAAGATTTCGGCCCACAAGGGGTGCGGAACTGATTCGGTCAGCATGTAGAAAAAGTTTTCACTGAACCCCAAGTCATCGCGTGGCGGAATCGGGGCATCGCCATGGCGGAGTCTCGCCCAGGCGGCCACGATTGTCGGCAGCTTGGCGACGAGGCGCACGGCACTCCAGTAGTTGTTTTCGACGTCCTTCACGTTACGACCCGGATAGAACATGCCGAGTGCTGCGACCGCCGCCTGCAGGGCATCCATGGGATGGCCCTGTTCAGGCAGAGATTTCAGCAGGTCGATGATGCGGAACTTGATTCGCCGATGATGAGTCACGTCGGTGGTCCATTGGTGAAACTCCGTCGGCGTGGGGAGGTGCCCGAAGAGAAGCAGATAGGCGGTTTCGAGGAACGAGGAATGCGCACAGAGTTCCTCGACCCGGATCCCGCGATATTCGAGAATTCCGCGTTGTCCGTCCACATCGCTGATAGAAGACGTTGCAGCGGGGACGCCGGCCAGTCCTGGCATGAAATCATGGGGCATGATGGTCCTCGCGAATGAGTGGCAGTATACCGGCGATCTTGGTGATAGCCTATCACGAACAGGGCGAAATGGCTGCGGTCGTTCTTGAAATGAAAAATTGCGGTTGGCATACTGGGCTCGAAACAATATTGAAGAATCGGAGTTTGCCATGCTCAGAATTATGCTGGTGCTGGGTCTCTTGGTCTTGGTACCTGCCGTGATCATGTTCTGGCGGACCAGGGATCGAGTTGTGGTCGATCCCTCTTCCGTCAACGAGAAGATTGTTGGCCCGTCCAGACCGGTGGGGACGAGTACGCTGAGCCACGGCGGACCTCCGAGGGCCGGCCGGCCGGCTGCACCGGATCGAGTGGTTGAGGCTCCGGCAAGTGACCGCGACCCCAGAAGGTGAACGATGAGGACATCCATCACGATAGGATGCCTTATCGCGCTACAGGTGGGAGTCTTCGCGCTTCCCTACGCCATCGCAGATGAAGACAGTGTCGCGTTCGCCGTCGTCAGCGAACCGCCGAAAGATAAGACACGCGTGGCGGCGAAGGTGGCGATTGATGGAACGGTGACGGACCTGAAACTACTGGCATCCGATCAGATTGTGTCCAACCTGATCTGGAAAAAGCTTGAGATCTGTCATGCGATGAAACTGGAGGGTCAGAAATCGCCAGAGGGATTTCGCGTCACCTCGGTTCGAGTCATCGACGGAGCGATGTTACCGATGATACTGCAGGGGTTTGCCGGTGACTGTTTGCTGAAGAAGGCGCTGGAAGTGGCCCCGCTCGTGGACTAACTGCGGCAGTCCGGACACTGAGTCGGTTCCTGGTCCGATTCGCTCTCCTCCCGGGTGAGGGAAAAGAGTAACTCGCAAGTCTGACAGGGACGAATTTCGAAGTAGGCGATTCCCTTTTCATCGATCTCAGTGGGAAGCAACAGCTCGATCGGATCGTAGCCAGCGGTTCCACCGTCGCTGAATTTGACGAGCGCGATCCGGTCGTTGAAGACCTCAAAGGTAGCCTCCTGGCCTTTGCGATTGAGTAGATGGCCGAGGACAAAAACCGGTTGCCCCTTGCGTTTGGTCCGGAGATCTTTGAGGGTGTGCTGGGACGACGCGGCGCAGGCGAATTGACCGGAAGAGCTTGTTCCTACCAGGGGCATGAGTCGACCATGTGTCGAGGGGTACATTGAATGTGTAGGATCTAACATAGCCGGAAAAAATCAGTCAAGGCAGCTTCATTCACCCAGGAGTCACTATGGCCGAGATAACGATCTATCAAAAGCCGACCTGTACGACGTGCCGCCAGGCGGTGCAGATGTTGAAAGACAGCGGCAAACCGTTCACCACCATCAATTATTATGAACAGTCCTTCACGAAAGGACAGTTGAAAAGTCTCTTGAAGAAGGCGGGGTTGTCGCCCAAAGACGTGCTTCGGACGAAGGAAGATATCTATAAGGAGCTGGGATTGGCAAAAAAAAGTCTATCGGATGATGAGCTGCTCGACCTGATGGTGAAGCACCCGGACCTGATTCAACGGCCGATTGTGGAAAAAGGGGAAAAGGTAATCCTGGCCAGGCCGGCGGAATCCGTCAAGAAGCTCTTGTAAGAGTTCTCTTAGTTCTCAAACTCACTGTAGGCGACGATGCGTCCTGTCTCGGCTGCAGCCGGTTTCGGAATATCGACAGTGAGGGTTGCCCGCTTCACAAGATTGCCCCCCTCCCCTTTGGCTTCGTAAAGAGCCCGATACGCGGCTTTGGTCGTAATACCGATAGACGATCGAGAATCCCTTGCCTCCGCGAGGCCGATGCTGGCGGTGACAGCGAGTTCTTCATCGTCGGACCGTGACCGTATTAGGCGTGACCCTTCCCAGACACGGTCGCGGCCCCGCAGATACATCGTGGACTGACCCACCGCTTTGCGGATAGCTTCAAGAGTGACCAGCGTTTCCGTCGCAGTTTTCCTCGGAAACAGAACGGTAAATTCTTCCCCGGCCAGCCGGTAGACATTCCCGGAGCCGGCAGCAGCCATAATTTTCGGCGCAAGAAGTCGCAGCAACTGCTCGCTGACCGGTTTGCCATGCTGGTTACCGTATTGTTTCAACTGATCGATCCCTACGACCGCCAGGACGTACTTTTTTCCTAGGCCAGCCACAGCCTCCTCGTAAGCCACCTTGCCGGGAACACCGGTTAGGTCGTCTCGATAGATTCTTTGATGGGAGGCTTGAACCAGCGTCAGGAAAAGAATAAGTCCGGCAGCGGACAGAAAGTTGGTCGGTGACCATCCGTACTGGAAACCTTGAAAGGCCACGAACGCCGTAATCAACGCCCAGAATGCTCCCCCGTCGAGCGGATTTCTTTCCAGTACGAAGCGCATACCGATCAAGACGAGAGCGCCACAGAACGATAACAGAGCCGGCTGGGGAAGTGTCGTCCAGTCAGTCTTCAGCATAGGCAGTAGCGACTGGTGCGACGTCAGAGCAAGCCCGGCCTGTTCCGGCAGCGACAACCACAACACCAGGAACGGCTGAATCAATACCAGCGGCAGGCGCAGGACACCGCGCCAGGTTGAGATGGCTTCCTCTTTGACGAGGGAGAGTGCCAGGAGGTTCAACGGCAGCAGGAAGGTCGTCGCGGCAAAAATCAGATGGTTGGCCGAGGTGGGATCAGGATCTGTCGGGGGAAACAGGATCACGGCACGTTCGGCGAGTGTTAGGACCAGGAGTGAGATTATCAATCGACTGCTGGACAGGTACCAGCCAAAAAAGACCCCGAAGCCCAAGACGATATAGGGAAGCGCTTGGACCGGTCCCTGAACCCAGTGCGGGAGACCCTGGGGTCGAAGAAAGCCAATGGCGGCAAGAAAGACGATTCCCCCTGGAATCAGGAATGCAAATAATGTCTTCATGAGAACCGATCCGTGCCGATCGTTCAATGGCCGCCAGCTGATGTCAGCCGGGGAAGTAGCGAGAACCATACCAGGATTTCCGGCATCTCGAGAACCGGCAGAC
>DATIGF010000150.1:0-30826 GCA_035454865.1 Nitrospiraceae bacterium
CCCTCTGTCTGGCGCTTGTTGTCGTGGGAATGGGGCTCGGATTCGCCGGCAGTTTTGTTTCCCTGCGTCGCTTCGGGGAGGGGCGAACGTGATGAGTCCTCTCGCGGTCATGGTCTGGTGCATCGCGGTGTGGAGCGGGTGGGGGTCGGTCGCTGCCGCAGCGAATGATCCCATCACCGAAAAGATCGAACGGGAGCGTAAGACTCTTGAGCAGTTGAAGGATAAGATCGAAGAGAAGCGGAAACGGGCGGATGAAGCCGAAAAGAAACGGGAGTCAGTGCTTCAGGGAATCCAATCCCTGGACGAGCGACTGATTCGTCATCGACAAGACCATCATGACATCAATAAGAAGTTACGCAAGAAGGATCGGGAGATTGAGGAAATCACCGAACAGCTGGGTACGATGCGGGCGAGCATTCAGGAACGCCGCGACGCCATTCTCGCACGGCTGCGGGTCCAATACATGGAAGGGCGGTTCGGGTATGTAAAAGCGCTCCTGGCGTCAGACTCCTATGGTGATTTCCAGCGGCGCCGCCAATACCTCTCCGCCGTGTCTCAAAAAGATTATGAATTGCTGGGTGCGTTCCGGGCCGATGTGGCCCGCATGGAGCAGGCGGAGCGGCAGCGCGCTGACGCTCGTGCCGGGATGGTTGCCTTTAAGGAAAACATTGAAAGGAAGCTAGCGGATATTCGCTCGCTCCAGAAAGAGAAGAAGGTCTATCTCACGAAGATCACCCAGGAAAAGGACTCCTACAATCGAACCGTCGAAGAGCTTGAACGGTCGGCCTCACGGGTTGATAGTTTGCTGCGCGAACTGGAAACGCGTCGCCGGGCGCTGGCGATGCGTCCTCCGACGGCTCCGGCCCTTCCCCGTGGCGCAAAAGGTTCGTTGCCCTGGCCGGCGGACGGGCAGGTCATTTCATTCTTCGGACGCCAAAAGCACCCGACTTTTAACACCTACGTGCAGCGTAAAGGAATTGAAATCAGGACCACGGAGGGGAGTTTCATTCATGCCGTCATGCCGGGAAGCGTCGTCTATGCGGACTGGTTGAAAGGCTACGGACTCGTTATAATCCTTGATCATGCCAATGGATTCTTCTCGTTGTATGCCCATGCCTCGAAGATCCTGGCCAAAGTCGGCGAGCAGGTCGCTGAGGGGCATCCGATCGGCGAAACCGGGGATACGGGCATGATCGGGGAAAATACTTTATACTTTGAGTTGCGCGAGGGGGCCGAGCCGGTGGATCCGCTCCACTGGCTGGCGAAGCGATAGCATAAGCGCAGTCAGGGCGATCAGCCTTTTTGAAAGAAGGGATGTGACGATTATGGAACAGCAGCCGCGGCGGAAGTCTTGGGTGGTCGGGCCGATGATCGCGCTTGCGCTACTCGGCGGCGTCCTCATCGGCAAAGGCTGGGAGCGGACCGGGCATGCCAGTGAAACGTACGAGGAGCTCAAGACCTTTTCCGAAGTCCTGAATCAAGTCCAGAAACACTATGTGGACGAGACGAAGCCGAAGGATCTCATCCAAGGAGCCATCCGGGGCATGCTCTCGACGCTCGATCCGCACTCGGCCTATATGACTCCTGAAATGTATAAGGAGATGCAAGTAGAGACGAAGGGGGAGTTCGGCGGCGTCGGCATTCAAATCGGCGTGAAGGACAGCCGGCTGGCCGTGATCGCGCCGATCGAAGGCACACCGGCCCATCGGGCGGGGATCAAGGCCGGGGACTTCATTGTGAAGGTGAATGATGACACCACGAAGGATCTCTCTTTGATGGACGCCGTACAAAAGATGCGCGGACCAAAGGGCAGCAAGGTGAATCTGACGATTCAACGGGACGGTACGCCGGATCCATTGGTATTCACCCTCGTCCGTGACACCATCAAGATTGAAAGTGTGAAATCAAAGGTAATTGAGAATCTCGGGTATGTGCGACTGACCCAGTTCCAAGAGGCGACCGGAAGAGATCTCTCCAGAGCGATCAAGCAGTTCAGAGAGCAAAAGGTGCAGGGCACCATCCTCGACCTGCGTAATAATCCCGGCGGTCTGCTCACCGCGGCGGTTGATGTGTCCGAACAGTTTCTCCCAAGCGGGAAGCTGGTCGTTTATACCAAGAGCCGTGAAGGCAAGAAGGACGAATGGTTCGCCAAATCCAAGGATCAGATGGAAGACCTCCCGGTGATCATCCTGGTCAATGAGGGATCGGCCAGCGCATCGGAGATCGTCGCCGGGGCGCTACAAGATTGGGGACGGGCGGTTATTGTAGGGACTACCTCATTCGGGAAGGGATCGGTTCAGACGATCCTTCCGCTCGGTGACGGCTCAGGGCTTCGCCTCACCACGGCGAAGTACTACACGCCGAAGGGTCGGTCGATTCAGTCGACGGGCATCACTCCGGATATTGTGGTGAAGCTTCCGGCGCCGGTGCCGGCCAAGCCGGGCGAGGGCAAGGCGGGCGAAAAGGAGGCGGACCTGAAGGGCGGAAAGCCTTCAACCGGAAAAGATGCTGAGCCGCACAACGGGAAGTCTCCGGACGAGGCTAAGTCGAAGAACGGGACGGTTCCGCAGCCTCCTCCGACCGATACGGCAGGTGACCTTTCACTTGAGCAGGATGTCCAGTTGCAGAAGGCTGTGGAACTGCTGAAGAGCTGGAAGATATTCAAGGAACTGAAGGTCTCCTAGCCTTTGTGGTCCCCGGTCTGTTGTTGGATGGCCTGGAGCAAGTTCTCCTCGGACCCAAGGAAACCGGGCATGGTTCGAAGGAGATGAGACCGGACAAGCTGCTCCAGGTCGTCCAGCGTCCTGATCCCGAGTCGAAAATACAGGTAGGTGACGAGTGAATCGGACAACCCCGGAAGGTTCGCCCAGCTCTTAACCTCCTGCGGCAGCGGCGTTTTCAGTTCTTCATAGGCCCGGACTGTCCCTGTCTCAAGAAACTCCCTGATTTTTTCCGCCAGATCCTTACCGATCCCTTCGATGTCTTCCAGGCCATGGCGTTGCGCGACCGTTGCGACGTCCTCCTTGAGTTCCAGGAGTGCGTCCGCGGCGCGCCGATAGGCGCGGACTCGATAGGGGTTCGCGCGTTGGGTTGAGAGGAGGTCGGCCATCGCGCGGAACAGGGTGGCTAGCCGTTGATTGTTCTCGTGCACGATTGCGTCCTTTACGGGTCTATTGTGCGATTCTCCGGGTCTCCCGGGCAAGGGGGCTCTTTGTTGACAAGCCGAATTCTGGTCTCATAGGATGACGGACAATGCAGAACGCGATTCAGATCCACGTGAATGGTGAAGCACGGACCTGGCGCAGCGGCGCAACGGTTGCAGAACTGCTGCAGGATCTGGAGATCAGAACCGAACGTGTGGCGGTTGAGTTGAATCTGGAAATTCTCGATCGCGCGGTTTTTGCCCAACGCCCGCTCAAGGATGGGGATCGAGTCGAGATTCTGAGTTTTATCGGCGGCGGCGGACAGAATGTCTGATTTGGTGATTGGGTGATCTGGAGAAGTGTCCGGATACTTCACAATTCACCTGATCGCTAATTCACCAGATTGGGGAGCGAGCATGGCGGACGATCGACTGATTATTGCGGGGCGTGAGTTCAAATCCCGGCTCTGGGTGGGGACGGGAAAGTATAAAGACTTTGTCGAAACACAAAAGGCGATCGAGGCATCGGGCGCCGACGTGGTGACCGTGGCAGTGCGTCGGGTGAATATCACCGATCGCTCGAAGGAGAATCTGCTCGACTACCTCGACCCCAAGAAATACACGATTCTTCCCAACACAGCCGGCTGCTATACCGTGGAGGATGCGGTTCGATACGCACGCCTGGCCCGCGCGGCCGGCGTCTCCGACCTGGTGAAACTCGAGGTGTTGGGTGACGAGAAAACTTTGTTTCCCGACACGGCGGGATTGATCGAAGCCGCGAAGATCCTCATTAAAGAGGGGTTCATAGTTCTGCCTTATACGAACGATGATCCGATTGTCGCGAAGAAGCTGGTGGATATCGGCTGTCCGGCGGTTATGCCGCTGGCGGCGCCGATCGGGTCGGGCCTGGGAATCCGGAATCCCTACAACCTGAAGATTATAATGGAGACCGTCAAAGTGCCTATTATTGTAGATGCCGGGGTGGGGACCGCGTCAGACGCGGCGTTGGCCATGGAATATGGGGCCGACGCGGTGCTCATGAATACCGCCATCGCCGGCGCGAAAGATCCTATCTCTATGGCGGAAGCGATGAAGTACGCAGTGTATGCCGGTCGCTTGGCGTACAAAGCCGGTCGTATTCCAAGGAAGCTCTATGCGACAGCGAGTAGTCCGATCGAAGGGATGCTGTGAAAACCAGTGATAAGTGATCGGTGACGCGCGATGAATGCAAAGATGGTCGAGTTGCGTTCATCCGGGCTTGATTGGCGGATGACCCATCACCTATCGCGATCTGATGCCTTCCGTTAATTTTCGTCTCCTCCTTGTCAGCGACCGGCATCAGGCCGGGAGTCGTACTCTTTCCTCGGTGCTGAAACAATCGGTCGAGGCGGGACTTCCCGCCATTCAATTGCGGGAACGTGAGCTGCCGACGCCCGAGTTGCTGTCGCTGACGCAAGCGGTTCGGGGGATTACCGCACCGCATGCCGTTCCGCTGATCATGAATGATCGTGTGGATCTCGTTTTAGCGTTGAACCTGGACGGTGTTCACCTTCGCGCGAACAGTCTTCCAGTGTCCGTTGCCCGTCGGCTGGTCGGGGCGCATCGTCTCGTCGGGATCTCGACGCACGCTGTTGATGAAGTTCGGCAGGCGAATCAGGACGGGGCCGACTACGTGATATTCGGCCCGATCTTTGACACGCCGTCGAAACGACAGTTCGGGCCGCCGGCTGGATTAAGCACGCTCACGGACGTCTGTCGCCAGTCCGCGATTCCCGTCTTCGCCATCGGCGGCATAACGAGGGCGCGTGTGCGCGATGTTCGTCAAGCCGGCGCATATGGCGTCGCGGTTATCGGAGCGATACTGGCGCGTGAGGATGTGGCCGCGGCCACGAGGGAGTTGTTGGCCTCACTGGAGCCGTGAGAGATTCGCATTCAACGGAAAAAAGTTGTGCGCGCGATCCTGCCGTCTAGTTGACCACCTCCAGGTCGGGTGTTAGAATCCCGACACAGGCTTGAAGATGTGCTCTCATCTGACGTTGCGGCGATTCGGTGAGTGCGGATATGGGAGAGAGTAAGGGGCAGTCAAGCCGGATCCGGTCCCTCCGAGATTCCGTGAAGAAGATCACGAAGCGGTTGTCTGAGGGTGATACGGACGTGATACACAAGAACGACGAACATGCCCGCGAGCTCGACAAGCTTCGCGTCCAGATTCAGTCGATGGAGGAAGAAATCCGTCGGCTCTATCAATCCCGTTACCAGCTCGACCAAGCCACCAAGCAAAACGAAAAGCTCGTCTCGACGCTGCAGGAAGCCAAAGCCCAAATTGAGGCCTTGCGCGCCGAGGTGGAAAAGCTGACGGCGCCGCCGTCGACCTACGCCATTTTCTCCAGCATGAATGCAGACGGCACGGGCAACGTGTACGTGTCCGGGCGCAAAATGAAAGTCAGCCTCCATCCTTCCATCAAGGGTTCTGAATTGCGGAAGGGACAGGAAGTCATCCTGAATGAAGCGCTGAACGTGATCGAAGTCAAAGGCTTCGATAGTCAGGGTGAGGTGGTTCGATTGAAGGATGTGCTGGAGGGGGGGCGGGCACTCGTCACGCTCCACTTTGATGAAGAGAAAGTGGCGGAGTTGGGCGATCCGTTGCTCGTCGAGCGGCTGAGCGTCGGCGATCACCTCCTGTATGATCCTCGTTCCGGTTATGTGATTGAAAAACTGCCGAAGTCTGAAGCGGAAGAGCTCGTCTTAGAAGAAGTCCCCGATGTTGACTATGAGAACATCGGCGGTCTCCAGAAGGAATTGGAGCAGGTGCGCGATGCGGTCGAGTTACCCTTTCTCCACCCGCAGGTCTTTGCTGATTACAAACTGAGTGCTCCCAAAGGCGTGCTGCTCTATGGTCCTCCCGGGTGCGGGAAGACGCTTATCGCGAAAGCGGTCGCAAACTCAATCGCCAAGAAGTTGGGCCACCTTGCCGGCAAGACGATTCGCAGTTATTTCCTCCATGTCAAGGGTCCGGAATTGCTCAATAAATATGTCGGTGAGTCGGAGAGACAGGTGCGCGAAGTCTTCAAGAAGGCAAAGGAGCGCGCGGAGGACGGCCATCCCGTGATTGTCTTTTTCGACGAGATGGATGCACTCTTCCGTACCCGGGGCACCGGCATTTCTTCCGATATCGAGTCGACGATCGTTCCACAGTTTCTCTCGGAGATCGACGGTGTGGAGCGCCTGCGCAATGTGATCGTGATTGGAGCCAGCAACCGGCAGGATTTGATCGATCCCGCTGTGCTTCGTGCCGGTCGGCTTGATGTGAAAGTGAAAGTGGGACGACCGGATGCCGCAGCTGCACGGGACATCTTCTCAAAGTATGTGTCCGTGGATCTCCCGTTTGCCGCGGATGAATTGGAGCGGCATAACGGTGATCGACAGGCGCTCGTGGAGCGGCTGACGACATTGACCGTGGAGACCATGTATGCCGCGACTGAGGAAAATAAGTTTATCGAAGTCACGTATGCCAATGGCGAAAAAGAGATTCTGTATTTCAAAGACTTCGCCAGTGGAGCTTTGATCGAAGGGATCGTCTCGCGGGCTAAGAAGTTTGCCGTGAAGCGGGTTATTGCGCAGGAGGGCACCGGTCTCCGGTCGGATGACCTGGTGCGCGCTATTCGCGAAGAGTTCAAAGAGCACGAAGACCTTCCGAATACGACCAACCCGGACGACTGGGCGAAAGTCGCCGGGAAGAAGGGCGAGAAGATTATTCACATTCGAACGATCAGCGGTGGGCCGGCGGAATCCCGGCAGATCGAAACCATCACCACCGGCCACTACCTCTAATCACTTCTATGCAGGAACAGACACCGACGAGTCGCTCGCGAGTGCTTGGCACGGAAACCGAGTTCGGCATCGCGGCGAAGGACGTCTCTGCCGCCGATCCCGTGTCCGGCTCCATTGCCGTGATCGGGCACTACACGGGGTTACCGGCTCCCGGCGCGATCTGGGATTACGAATGCGAAAACCCGCTTCTGGATGCTCGGGGCTTCGAGGTTGACGGGGAACGGGAGCGTCCGAATCCCGACTACAATCGGCAGCTCAACAAAGTATTGGCGAACGGCGGACGGCTGTACGTCGACGGTGCCCATCCGGAGTACTCTACCCCGGAATGTTCCACGCCTCGCGAAGTGGTGGCGTTCGAGCGAGTCGGGGAGCGCATTCTTGCGCAGAGCCTCCAGGAAATGACCAGAGTACGGGGCTGCGAACAGTATGTGCTGTATAAGAATAATTCCGACGGCAAGGGCAATAGCTACGGGTACCATGAAAATTATCTGGTTTCGCGGGCCGTTCCATTCGACAAGATCGCCCGAGTGCTGACCCCGTTCCTCGTAACGAGGCCGATCTTCGCCGGCGCAGGGAAAGTCGGCGCGGAAAATCAGACCAGCCCCGCAGAGTATCAAATCTCCCAGCGTGCTGATTTTTTTGAGTGCCTCGTTGACCTCAATACGATGGTCAAGCGGCCGATCATCAATACGCGGGATGAGCCGCATGCCGATCAGGCGAGATTCAGAAGGCTCCATGTCATCGTCGGCGATGCCAACATGGCGGAGCTGTCCACCTATTTGAAGGTCGGGACCTTGAATATCGTGCTGGAGCTGCTTGAAGCGGAGGCCGACCTGCCGCAACTGGAGCTCGACGAGCCGGTTCGGGCGATCAAGCAAGTGTCACGCGATCTGGACATGAAGGAGACGCTCAAGCTTGTCGGGGGGCGCCCCACGACGGCTCTTGCGATTCAGCGCGCCTACCTGAAGGCTGCAACCGACTTCTACGCCTCACATGATCTCAGCCAGGTGACCAAAGACGTGCTTGTCCGTTGGGAAGAGGTGTTGGCTAAACTTGAGCAGGATCCGCGCTTGTTGGTGATGGAATTGGATTGGGTGGCCAAACGTCACATGATCGAGTCCTACATGGATCGAAAAGCTTGCGGGTGGGATGATCCGCGGATGAAGCTGATGGATCTGCAATACCATGATGTCCGTCCTGATAAAGGACTCTTCTACACACTGGAGCGGGGCAACCTGATCGAGCGGATCGTGCAGGAACACGAAATCGAACGGGCGGAGTTCACCCCGCCGCCAGGAACCAGAGCTTATTTCCGCGGCCGCTGCGCCAGCAAGTTCGCCAAGTCACTTTACGGTGCGAGTTGGACGTCGGTGCTCTTTGATGTGGGGAATACCACGATCAAGAAAGTGCCGCTGATGGACCCACATCGCGGCACCCAAGCATTGACCGGTGGGCTGCTCGATACGGTCGATACAGTTGAGGCTCTGCTCGAAAAGCTCAAATCCTGACGCACCAAATCCTCGAGAGCGCAATGAAGCTGCCCTATCTCCCCAATCACGATGAGTCGAGTTTCTTTGACTTTGTTTCGAAGCACCATCCTGGGCTGACCTTGGGAAGTCATGGAGTTCCGCCAGCGAACCGGTCGCCGGTGGACCAGGGCCGCGCGACCGGCCCGATGACCGTGCCTCATGCGACGACCGTGTTGGCCATCAAGTACCAACAGGGGGTGGTGATTGCAGGGGACCGGCGGGCGACCGAAGGGTTTCAGATTGCCGATCGCCGTATCGAGAAGGTGTTCAAGATCGACGAATTGTCCGCCATGGCGATTGCGGGTGCGGCCGGTCCTTGCATTGAAATGGCCAAGCTGTTTCAGACGGAGTTGGAGCATTACGAGAAACTCGAAGGCATGCCGCTTTCCTGTGAAGGGAAAGCCAATAAGCTCGGTCAAATGGTCAAAGCCAATCTGCCGATGGTATTTCAAGGATTGGTGGTGATGCCGCTGTACGTGGGGTATGACCTGAAGCGTAGCGAGGGGCGCATCTTCAAGTATGACATCACCGGCGGGCGTTACGAGGAGTCCGATTACCATGCCATCGGCTCCGGGGGGAAAGATGCCCGCAATACCATGCGCGAGTATTTTGAGAAGAATCTGTCCGAGCCGGATGCGCTCAAACTGGCGTTGACATCACTCTACAATGCCGCAGACGATGATGTGGGGACGGGCGGACCGGACCTGGTGCGAGGGATTTATCCCACCGCCAAGTTCGTCACCGCGCAGGGCATCACCGATGTGCCGGACGAGAAGATTCGCGCTGTGTACGACAGTCTGATTGCCACGCGTCGCTCAAGGGAGACGTAATCATGCCGATGCCGTACTACGTGTCCCCCGAGCAGATGATGCAGGATAAGGCGGAGTACGCCAAGAAGGGCATCGCCAAAGGCCGGTCGATTATTGCGATGGAGTATGCGGACGGCATCTTGTTGACGGCGGATAATCCGAGTGCGTCGCTGCACAAGGTGTCAGAAATCTATGACAGTATCGCGTTTGCCGGCGCCGGCAAGTATAGCGAGTTTGAGAATCTTCGGAAGGCGGGCATTCGTCATGCCGATCTTAAAGGATTCATGTACAGCCGGGAAGATGTGACCGGCCGTTCTCTGGCGAACGGGTACTCCCAGAGTCTCGGAACCGTGTTCAGCCAGGAAATGAAACCGCTGGAAGTGGAGATTCTTGTGGTGCAGGTCGGGGTCAACGGCCATCCAAACGAGATGTACCGGATTTCATTCGATGGAAGCATCATAGATGAGAAGAACTACGCGGTGATCGGCGGGAAGTCGGATGCCGTCCAGACGGTATTGAAGGAAAAGAGTTCTGCCCAGGCTCCTTCGTTGAAGGCCGCGTTGAATCTGTGCATTTCAGCACTCGAACAGACTGCGAACCAAAAGCTTCCGCCAGAAGGACTGGAAGTGGCAGTGCTGGATCGCAATCGTACCGGCCGGAAGTTCCGTCGATTGGCAGTGGGCGACGTCCGGCAACTCCTCTCTGCATAACCCCGCGGTTGTTCATTCCGGTCTCTCGGTTGAAGATCGAGGAATGGGCGTGTATTCTGATTCTACACCTCCATGATATCTCCTGGTCCCATGAAGCAACGGATCTTCGGCCTCGAGAATGAGTACGGCCTGATATTCTCGCCGAACGGCCGCATCTACCTCCCCATGGAAAAGGTCCTCGGGTATATCTTCGAGGGCCTTATTCCCAACAGCTGGCCCTCCAACGCGTTTCTGGTCAACGGCGCGCGCTTCTATCAGGACACCGGCTGCCATCCGGAGTACTCCACACCCGAGTGCGACAATATTCTCGATTTGGTGGCCCACGACAAGGCCGGCGAGCGTCTGCTGGAAGCGTGTCTGCCGGCAGCCGAGGAGCGGCTTCGAGAGGAAGGACTTTCGGGTGAGATCTATATCTTCAAGAACAATACCGATTCGCTGGGAAATACCTATGGCTGTCATGAGAATTTTCTCATGCGACGCGACGTCGATTTCTGGAAAGTCACAGAGCAGTTGATCCCGTTTTTTGTGACACGCCAGGTATTTGGCGGGGCAGGGAAAGTACTGAAGGTCTCAGGGAAGCCGCAGTACTTTATCTCGCAGCGGGCTCAGCACATTCACGAAAAAACGTCCTCCTCGACAACCTCCTCGCGCAGCATCATCAATACACGGGATGAGCCGCATGCCGATGCAGAACGCTATCGCCGGCTGCATATTATCGTCGGGGATTCCAACATGTCGGAGTTCGCCACGTACCTTAAGGTGGGAACGGCAGCGTTGGTTCTGTCGATGATCGAGGAGGGCTACGCGGTGCATGGGATGGAGCTTGAGGATCCTGTCAAGGCGATCCGTGAGATCTCGCGTGATCCTACGCTCAAGAAGAAGGTGAAGCTGGATGACGGCCGGCAGATGACTGCAATTGAAATCCAGCAGGTGTATTTGGAGCGGGCCAAAGAGTATCTTGATCAGCAGGCCCATGAACCCATCCTGGAGGATGTCTTCGCAAAGTGGGCGAAGATCCTCAAGCATCTGGAAGAAGATCCCATGCAACTCGTTCATCAGGTCGATTGGGTGACGAAGAAACACATGATCCAATCCTACGTTGACAAGAAGGACTGTGGGTGGGATGACCCGCGGGTGTTCCTGCTCGATTTACAATTTCATGATGTGAAACGAACCAGAGGGCTTTATTATCTTATGGAATCGCGCGGACTCATTGAGCGGGTTGTGGAGGAGGAAGCCGTTCAGCGAGCCATGTCGACTCCTCCGCAGACGACGAGGGCGAAGGTCCGCGGCGATTTTATCCGTTTCGCAAGGGCTAAGAACCGGTCCTATACGGTGGATTGGACTTATCTGAAACTGAACGGGTATTGGGAAGAAACGATCCTCTGCATGGATCCTTTTAGCGCTGTGAATCGACGGGTTGAAGAATTGGTTTCTCAAGTGTCGGGAGGGCGCTTCTACCGATGATGCTGCCGGCATTCAAGCTGATCCAACAACGGGTTGCCCGGCTGGACCGGACCGTGCTGATGGCCGTTGTGCTGGTGGCCAGCATCTTCCCGGTAGACTTATTCCCCGGGTCTCTCCCTGCTCCGAAAGGCATCGATGGGCAATATAGCGGAAAGCAGGGGCAGATCATTGTGGTCAGAGTTCCCACGGAGGATACTGCCGCACAGGTGCACGGCAGTTTCCTCGGGCGGACCATTAATTTCTTCGCCGACTCGCCGCCGGGAGAACCGAAGGGGTTCGTCGGATTGCTCGGGGTAGACCTGCAAGATGAGCCGGGAACCCATGAACTCGCCGTTGATATCAAGAACGGGGAGCAAACCCGGCATCTCAGCTATGATATTCTGGTCGTCAAAGAAAAGTTTCAGGTCGAGCATCTCAAGTTGCCCAAAGAAAAGGTCGATCTCGATGAGAAGAGCCTGGCTCGGTGGAAAGCCGAACAGGAGCAAGTCAAAGAAGCGCTCGCGACCGATTCCCGGATGAAACTCTGGCAGCCTGGTTTCGTGGAGCCGGTGAATGGGAAACGAACCGGTATTTTCGGCAGTGTCAGAATCATGAACGGTCAGGCGCGTAATCCTCACAACGGAGAAGACATTGGCGCACCGCTGGGCGCCGACGTCGCCGCCACCAATGACGGAGTCGTGCGGCTCACCGTCGATCATATATTTTCCGGACGAGGTGTCTACCTGGACCACGGTCTTGGCTTCTATTCGATGTACTTCCATCTTTCCGAGGTGTTGGTGAAAGAGGGGGATTTGGTGAGGGCCGGACAGATTGTCGGGAAGGTGGGTGCGACCGGTCGCGCAACGGGCCCTCACCTTCATTGGGGTGTGAAACTCAACGGCGCGCGCGTCAATCCCTACGCGCTGCTCGACCTTCCATTTTCCCGAACCGGATCCGGTGCTCTGCAGAAGCGGCTTCAAGAGTCTGTCCCGGCCACGCCGGTTTCCGGACAAACCCTTCCTTAGGTCCGCTCCGATCGAGCAGGGTCGGACTTCTTCTACTTTTCGGAGATGCCGAGTCCTCCGAGTAACGGCATCAAGCTGTCTTCGCCCGGTCCCCTGCCGTGCTTCGATGCGTCGGAGATCTCTTCGAGCAGTGGGCCTGCCTCCGGGCTCAGCTGCTTCAGCCGCTCTCCGAGACGCCCGGTCATCATCCCCTGTTGGACCTCTGCGTCAGTGAGCTTGCCGTCCTTGATCCCTTGTTGAAGAATCTGCGCTAAGGCCTGCACCTTTTCCAGGAGATCCGGGGGCATGCTGTTCAGGATCCTGGCTGCGTCTTGTGACCCTCCCCCGAGCTGAGCGTGGGACGGGGGTGCCATTGATATGACAAGGCCCAGGATTAGAAATGAAAGTTTCCGTGTGAGTGCCATGGTGCGCCTCCTCTATGTAGCGGGGTAGCGGGCCGGCAGCGGCATCTGCCCCAGCTGATCCATTATCTCCGTCGTTTCAGATTGGGGACAGGAAAAAGGAGAATTCGAATGGCTCAGTGTGTGAAGGACAGAGGGCTCGCCGGCCCCAGAAACGCGGTTTGATGCCGGATTGAAAAACGTACATTTTCTAGGTGTTTTCCACGGGGGCTGGTAATCTCGGTAGGGGAGTAGAGTGGTTATTTCAGGAGGTAACCATGCTTGGAGAGATGCAGTTCCCGGACATCACGCTGTACCTGGTCGCCATACTCAGCCTCCTGGTGATGTGGCAGTACTATCAAATGCAGATCATGGCAGGACGGATTCTGGCCGTCGATATTTTCGATCGTTCAGGCACCCGCATGTATATCTATGTGACACCGGACGATGATCATATATGTGAGGTCTGCTCGGGGTCCAACGGGCGAGTGTATTCGCCGACACAGGTGGCAAAAAAAGGATTCTCGCCGATTCGGGGAAAATGCAAAAGGCCGACTCCTTGTCCCGGTGTGCTGGTCGGATTGTACGGGGGGTGGCTGGAGGCGAGAGGGGTGCTGGAACGGCTAAGGGCGAATCTCAAGAGGGGCGGAATCCAACTGTCTGACGAAGAGTTGCGGGCCATGGTGAACGGGCAGTGGGAACGGAGTATCAGCGCCGAAACGGATCGTCTCGGGATTCATATGATCGAGGCGCTCTGCTATGAAAAGATCAATCAAGGCGTTTCTATTTCGGGATACCGGTATGTGGTCGAAGAGGCCAAGGAGGTGCGGCATCTCATGCTCCTGGTTCCTGCCTATCTTCGGCTCGTGCAGCTCTTGGTCAGAGCCGGGGAAGGCGCAGAGGCTCTTGAACTCATCGAGCGTTTTGAGAACCGATTCCCGACGACGAGGCGCGGACCGCACTTTCCGACGGAGGATCAACGCGAAGTCATGAAGACCAGGAAAACCCATTTGATCAAGAGCCAGCCGATGAAAATTCCCGCGTAGCCGTGGAATAAATCGCTCACGACACCCACCCGGATTCTCCGCACCTGCCAGCTTCACTGACGAGCCCCGCCGGCTTGAGTCGTTTAGTAATTCGATTCGAGGCTGGAGGGTGTCTTATTGAGAACCGTCGCGGCGGCTCGCGACAAGGCGGCGTCATGGGCATGGTCGAGCGAATAGATGCGAAATTGGACGAGTCGGGTGGGGAGGAGATCCAGGAATTCTTCCAGGGGCTCGGTTGACACCTGCTTCGTTCCCGGATCATAAACATAGAGCGGATTGCCGCGGCGATCTTTCGGGTCCGGGCGTGGATCCAGCGGAGCCATGTCGACGCGAAATTCGATGCCTTTCAGACTCGCCGGTAGTTCCTTCGCGATTTGCTGCTCAAATTGTTCCCGGCTAGGAAACGCCATTCCCCGTTCCTGTCCTTTTTCCTTCAGGGCCGTGCTGTAGGCCATTTTCCATTTCACATCGCGGTCCAGAATTCTGGCCCACTCGTGCCCGAGCCGGCGCCGGGCGGTCTGGCGTTCCCGTTTCCATCGCCTGACTTCTTCCAGTAGGGACCAATCGGTCAACGTCAAATACTCGTCCATCCGCTTCCGCGGGTCGCGGGGCAGCAGCAACTTCATCGTTTCGCCGAAGATATCACGCAAGTGGATGTCGATGGCTCTGGTGGTGCGATGGAAGTACACATTAGAGTAGAGATACATCCTGGTGTTGAGAAACATCTGAAGGGCCGGGAGCCCAGTCTTGTGGATCGTAAAGCCCTTTTCGGTAACGATGGTGTAATGAATCAGTCTCGTCAGATCAACGGGACCCACAGCCACGCCGCACATGTACGAATCCCGCAGGACATAGTCCAGATTGTCGCCGGTATAGCTGCCGGAGATGACCGGTTGGAGCATGTTCAGCCAACGAGGGAGGCGGGAATTATCCTTCCCTTTTTCCTTCAGGATCAGATGGGCAACCTGGTCGGGGTTCAGCTCTTCGCCCTTTGCAAAGGGCCCCGACGGGCTGCGGCGAATTCTCCTGATCAGCGGGCCCAAATGTTCGCGAATGATGATCTGGCCCAGTTTCTCATGTGTGAGGTGAAATCCATGGAGATAATTCTCATCGAAGAAGTGACAAAACGGGCCGTGTCCGATGTCGTGGACCAGGGCGGTCACGCGCAGCAGTTCTTCTACATAGTTGGCGGAGGGCACGTCGTTCACGACCTTCTTGAGGAATGGGTAAAGATGCCTGGCAAAGCGTCCGGCCACGTGCATCGTACCCAATGAATGAACGAAGCGCGTATGTTCAGCCGAGGGATATACCCAGCGGGCGCTTTGAAGCTGGTAGATGTAGCGAAGCCGTTGGACCCAGGGCGAGTCGATCAGATCCTTCTCGGTGCGTTCGTGGGGATCGGGATTGGCAAAGGGAACCGTAAAGGAGACATATTTATGGATCGGATCTGCGATCAGTGCCGATCCGTCATAGGGGGCATTGGAACGATCTGTGTGATCCATGTCAGATCAGCATCTTAGCCCAGCTGATCAGGAGGCGGCAATGGCTGGGCCGGGAGCGCATCAGCCACGGGGCGATATCTGAGCACCAGCAGATACGCAGCCGGGTATGCCAGCAACGCTCCGATCACGCTCAGAACCACTCCACCGAGGACGAACGGAATGGCATAGGGGAGGATTTGCTGGTAGATGCCGGAGAAACTGAGGTCATGCCAATCGAAAGTCGGCGTATCTGGACGGCCCAGGAGGAATGCGCCGGTCCAGTAGGTCGCTCCGAGGATGGGAATTACGGTCCATGGATTGTTGACAAAAGCGCCGGCCAGTAGGGCTACAAAATTGAGGCCGAAGAGCCAGGTGGAAAGTACGACCATGATTGTGTGGAGCCCATAGGCGGGAGAGAAGGCGATAAACACGCCCAGTGCAAATGCCAAGGCAGTCCGTTGCGGTGATTCTCGAAGATGGAGCACTTCGCGCAGCAGCGCTCTGAATGATCGGGTGCGCGCAGGGGGCGCTTCTTTTTTCTGCACGGGCATCAACGGAAATGTTCGTAACTGGTCATGGGCACCGGGCGCATTCTGCCATCGCCGGACGTCATCTGTATCCCGAATCGTTGGCGGCGGATGGTGCCGATGCAGGTCACACGATAGCCGTGCGTGCGCGCCTGCCGCTCAACGGCCGATTGATTCTTTGAAGAGACCGTGAACAGGAGTTCGTAGTCCTCTCCCCCTGTGAGCGCCAGCTGGAATGCTGGCATGCGGTGCCTCTCGGCATACGCGCGACAGGCTGGTGAAATCGGAAGTGTGCCGAGATCAAGTTCCGCGCCCACTTGACTCTCCTCACAGATATGCCGGAGGTCTCCGGAGAGGCCGTCGGAGAGATCTATCGCAGCGGTCGCAAGCCGCGCCTTGTTCAGCCACTGTCCTTCTGCAAGACGAGCCGTCGGACGGAGATGGCGGTTCACGAGGAATTGCCGGTGGGACTCACGCAATCCGGCAGAAGGGCTCCGGGTGGACCGAGGTGTCCTGCCGTGTGAGCGTGAAAGGAGTTGCAGGCCGGCCAGCGAGTCCCCCAATGTCCCGGTCACATAGATACGATCGCCGACACGGGCGCCATGACGAAACAGCGCCCGGCGTTCAGGTGTGATTCCGATGAGCGTGATGCTCAGGAAAACCCCTGCTTTGGAGGCTGAGGTGTCCCCTCCAATGAGCCTCACGCCATGGAGCCGACAGGCCTTCATGAGGCCTTCATAGAGTGCGTAGATGCGCGTTGAACTGAACGTTTTCGGAATGGCGAGAGACGTGAGCAGGTAGTGAGGAACAGCACCCATGGCTGCAATATCGCTGAGATTGGCCATAGCGGCCCGGTATCCTACGGATTCGGGTGTCGCGGTGCTTAAGTCGAAATGCACCCCTTCCGCCAGCAAGTCGGTCGTGAGATGCCACCACGTTTTTGGCGAGGCTGCGATCACTGCGGCATCATCGCCGATGCCTTGGACGAGCAGCGGCGTTTTTCGGGCGAAACGACGCTGGAGGGCCCGGATAAGCGCGAATTCCTGGATGGTACGTTCGGCCTTACGAAGGGCCACGGGCGCCACCCTAGTGGAGGAGCGTGCTTGGGGCTGCCAACATCGTGGCCTGGATCACACGTGAACGGGCTGCCCGTCTGCCTTTACCGGAATGAGTCGATTTGTGCCGTGTTGGTGCAGAGGCTGACGACGGTTTCTTTGACGTCGGCGGCGGTTGGGGTTTTCGCCGGAGGGCGATTTTCATAACGTCGTCCATCGTGTCGGCAAATGACAACTGGATGCCTTTCAGGAGATGTTTCGGGATTTCTTCAAGGTCCTTCTTGTTACGCCGCGGCAGAATCACCATCGCCAGCTTCGCCCGCTTGGCAGCCAGAATTTTTTCTTTGAGTCCGCCGATCGGCAGCACGCGTCCGCGCAAGGTAATTTCTCCCGTCATGGCGAGGTCCCGTCTGGCCGGAATACCTGACAGAGCTGAAGCGATGGCTGTGGCCATCGTGATCCCGGCCGAAGGGCCGTCCTTCGGAATGGCACCGGCCGGCACATGGATGTGCAGATCCTGCTTGCTGAACATGTCAGGGTTGATGTTCAACGTCCTCTCTCGGGAACGGACATAGCTGAGTGCCGCCTGAGCCGATTCTTTCATGACGTCGCCTAAGTGGCCGGTGAGGGTCAGATGTCCTTTCCCCTTCATGGCCGTCGCTTCGATATAGAGGACATCACCGCCCGCTTCGGTCCAGGCCAGGCCGGTCGCCACGCCGACCTCATCCTTTTCCAACTCAGCTTCGGGCACGTATTTCGGAACGCCCAGATACTTGTGGAGGTTGGCCGGATTGACCGGGAATCCCTGCCCTTTGCCTTCGGCCACCTTCTTGGCGACCTTCCGCATGACGTTGGCAATCTCGCGCTCGAGATTCCGGACCCCGGCTTCCCGCGTATAGTTGGCGATGATCTGCCGGATCGCTGGCTCGGCGATCCGCACATGCCTCTGCGTGATTCCGTGTTCATCGAGTTGACGCGGGATCAGATACTTCTGCGCGATACCAAGTTTTTCCTCTTCGGTGTATCCCGGGATCTCGATAATCTCCATGCGATCGCGCAGGGCGGGAAGAATCGGATCAATCAAATTGGCCGTGGTGATGAACATCACCTCGGTCAAGTCGAAGGGGACTCCTAAGTAATGGTCGGTAAAGGCGTTGTTCTGCTCGGGGTCGAGGACTTCAAGCAGCGCGGCGGAAGGGTCGCCTCGGAAATCCATGCCGACTTTGTCCACCTCATCCAGCATGAAGACCGGGTTGCTGGTTCCGGCTTGTTTCATCCCCTGGATGATGCGACCAGGCAACGCCCCCACATAAGTACGGCGGTGCCCCCGGATTTCGGCCTCATCACGGACGCCCCCGAGGCTGATACGTACGAATTCACGTCCCAATGCGCGCGCGATCGATTTCCCCAGCGATGTCTTGCCGACTCCGGGCGGGCCGACAAAGCACAGAATGGGTCCCTTCATCTTTTCTTTGAGTTTGCGTACGGCGAGGTACTCCAGAATGCGTTCCTTGACCTTCTCAAGGTCATAGTGGTCGTCATTCAGCACTTTAGCCGCGGCTTTCAGATCGAGGTTGTCTTTCGATCGCTTGGACCACGGCAGTTCGACCATCCACTCGAGATACGTTCTGACCGTGGCCGATTCGGCGGTATCCGGGTGCATTTTTTCGAGGCGCTTGAGTTGCTTTTCGGCCTCCTTTAGAACCTTCTCCGGCATCTTTGCGTCTTTGATGCGCTTGCGGAATTCGGTGACTTCCTCCGCCCGTTCATCCAACTCGCCCAGCTCTTTTTGAATGGCTTTCAACTGTTCGCGCAAGAAATACTCGCGCTGAGTCTTATCCATTTCGCCTTTGGCTTGGGCTTGGATCTTCTGCTGCATCGACAGGACTTCGATCTCCTTGCCGAGAATGTCGCTGACCTGCCGGAGCCGTTGGATCGGATCGGAAATCTCCAGCACGGCCTGAGTGACATCCACTTTGAGCCCAAGATTCGACGCCACCATGTCGGCCAGCCGTCCCGGCTCTTCCAGGTTTTCGATCACGACCATGACATCGGGAATCAGGACTTTGCCCAGGCTGACGATACGTTCGATCTGTTCCTTCACTGTGCGCATCACAGCCTCGGACTCGAGCGTCGTTGCCGCAGGTTTCGTGTCGGACAGCTTGTCGATCCGGACGGAGTAATACGGGTCCGTCTGAATGTACTTGGTGATTTTGGCTTTGGCGATACCCTGCACAAGAATCTTGATCCGTTCGTCCGGCAGCTTCAGCATCCGCATGATGATGCCGACGGTGCCGATCGTGTGGATGTCTTCGGGCGCGGGATTCTCGACATCGAGGGCCTTCTGGGTGGCCAGGAAGATCATCCGGTTGCCCGCGAGGGCAGCCTCGATCGCTTTGATCGACATGTCTCGTCCGACAAAGAGGGGGAGCACCATATAGGGGAATACCACGATGTCGCGGACGGGCAACAGCGGCAGCTGGTCCGGGACTTCGACGTTCTGCGGGGGTTGGATCTCTTGCTCGTTAGGATCTGTCATTTGCTGTCAATTCCTTCGCTGCCGGAAACCAGTCGAGAGCCCGGAGGCATGAGCGGCTGAACCGCCACCCGTTCAAAGGTTACAGGAATCTACTTGCGGCGGTCATTTGAAATCATGCGCGCGCGTGCTACCAGATAGTCGCTGAATTCGGCTCCCAACGAGGGATTCTTCAGCGCAAACTCGACCGTCGCAATCAAGAAGCCCAGCTTGTCCCCGGCATCGTGACGCTGTCCTCGAACTTCGTGGGCGTACATGCGGGATTTCTTGGCCAGCTCTTTGAGCGCGTCGGTCAGTTGGATTTCCCCGTTCTTTCCCGGTGTGGTTTTTCTCAGGATAGGGAAAATCTCCGGCGGAAGAATATACCGGCCGATAACGGCCAGATTCGAGGGAGCGTCGGCAGGAGCCGGCTTCTCCACCAGATCCTCCACGCGATGGAGACCCCGGGCGAGGCGTTTGGGAGTCACAATCCCGTAGCGACTGACGTCCTGTTTGGGAACCTCTTGCACCCCGAGGACCGCGCCATGGCGTTGTTTGTGGACATGGATCAATTGCGCAAGCGCCGGAACCGCAGCATCAATGATCTCGTCTCCCAGAATGACCGCGAACGGTTCGTCGCCGATTAGGTGTTGCGCGCACAAGACCGCATGTCCCAAGCCCAGGGCTTCGGATTGGCGCACGTAACAGAAATTCGCGAGGCTCGAAATCTGACGGATCTGGTTAAGCAGCTGGTTCTTCCCGGTGCCTTTGAGGTTTTCTTCGAGTTCCACGGAGCGATCGAAGTGATCTTCAATGGCGCGTTTCCCGCGGCCTGTGATGATGATAATGTCTTCGATCCCGGACGCCACCGCTTCTTCGACCGTATATTGAATGAGCGGCTTGTCGACCAGCGGGAGCATCTCTTTCGGTGACGCTTTGGTGGCAGGGAGGAAGCGTGTGCCAAGTCCGGCGGCAGGGATCACGGCTTTTCTGACAGTGAGTCGTGACATGAAACGGATACTATGTGATGGGTAGGGTGATGTCAAGAAATGCACGAACTCATCACGTCCGTTGTGCATCCGCGGCGGACGCGTCCCCGGTCCTTTACAATGTGGGGAGGCCTCAATATAATCCGAGAGTTTTTTCACGCGTGGGCTTGTGGCTGATGCGACTACGCTAAGCAGCGTATGCGGGGTGGATCACCACGTTCGTGGCAGCCGTCTCTCACCTTGTCTGTAGCTCAAGACGGACCGAGTGGTATGGGTTCGGCCCATGCCTTCTGGATCACCGGGGAATTGCGTGGCGATGTCGTCTGTATTGTCATCCTGGTTTGGAAGCTCCCGTCGGTGACCACGACGGTGCTCCACAAGCCTCGCTGGCTGGTCGTGCTGATGGTGGCGGTTTACGTGTTGGCCTGTGTGTGCGAAGCGGTTGCCCAAACGTCCGGGCTGAAGGTGAAATCGATTGAGATCCGTGGAAACAAGCGGATTGAACTTCCGGCGATCGCGGGGCGCCTCACGCTCAAGGCGGACGACCCCTATACGCCGGAGAGCGTACGCGGGCAGGTGAAGATCCTCTACGACACGGGGTTCTTCGAGGATGTTCAGGTTGAAACCGAGTCGGTGCCGGGCGGCATTGCCGTGGTGTTTGTCGTTCGGGAAAAACCATTCATCACCGAGATCGTGTATGACGGGAACGAAAATCTGAGCGACGACAAGCTGAAAGAGAAAACCACCATTAAGAGCCAGGCGTTCCTGGACCAGCAACAGGCGAAGGAGAGTGCGGAAAAAATCCGCCTCGCGTACCAGGAAGACGGGTACTATAGTTGCCAGGTTACGCCTGTCATTCAGACGTTGGATGAAGATCGCAAACGCCTGACCTTTTTTGTGAAAGAAGGGGAGAAGGCGCGTGTCAAAACCATCAACTTCGAGGGGATGCATGCCGCGACCAAGGACGAAATGTTCAAGGTAACGGCGACGCGCGAGTGGATTCCCTGGTACGGGATTGTGACGCAATTAAAACTGCCGTCATTCTTGTCTGATGCCGGCATCTTGAAGCGTGAAGAATTGACCAACGATGTGGAGCGGGTTAAAGAGGTACTCCTGAATAAGGGGTATCTGAACGTGCAGGTGAGCCTTCCCTCGGTTGAACTGACCGAGGATAAGAAGTGGTTTATTGTGACGTTCAATGTGGCCGAAGGAGAGCCGTTCACCGTGTCGGAGGTCGGGTTTCGAGGGTACACGGTCTTTGAGGAAACCGAGCTTCGGGAAGGGATGAAAATTAGAGAGGGAGAAATCTTTCAGCGCGCCAAGATCCGGGACGAAATCTCGCGCCTGACGGACATGTACGGCAGCAGGGGCTACGCGTTTGCCGAGGCGGTTCCCAATGTCAATCCGAATGTCGAAGAACGGACGGCCAGCATTATCTTTCAGATCAGGGAAGGCGAGATGATGCGCATCCGACAAATCAACATCTATGGGAACGATAAGACGCGGGATAATGTGATTCGTCGCGAAATCCGGGTAGACGAACAGGATGTGATCGATACACCCTCACTGAAGCGAAGCTACCAGCGCTTGAACAACCTGAACTTCTTCGAGACCGTGGAAATTCTTCCGCAGCAGGTCGAGCCCGACAAAGTCGATTTGAACGTCCGCGTGAAGGAGAAGCCGACCGGGCAGTTCAGCGTCGGCGGCGGATTCAGCACCCTGGATAAACTGGTGGCAATCGCCGATATCACGGAAGGCAATCTCGGAGGATACGGGTACATGGGACGTATCCGCGGCCAGTTGGGTCAACAGCGGACCCTCGGCCTGATTACCTTTCGAAACCCCTATTTGAACGATTCCCTCACCTCGCTCCAGGTGGATATTTTTCGAAGCATGACGAATTACATTTCCTACTTCGAAGAGAAGTCGGGGGCGAGTGTCACGTTCGGCCGGTGGTTCTCGGAATACGTGAGCGGGAGTTTTAGTTTGGTGGCCGAGCAGCTGAACTTCAGCGATCCTGCCCCGGGGGTCTGTCCGGATCTGGTTCCCCTGGTCTGTCTACAACTCGGGAACCAGACGACAACCGGGTTTCGAACCTCGCTCTTTCGCGATACGAGAGATTATTATCTGGACCCGCGGACCGGCTGGCGGGTTGGCGGTGGGTTCGACTTGGGAACCCCGCTGCTCGGAGGTTCCAATAACTTCTACAAGTACAACATTGATATAATGAAATATACGCCGCTGCTGTTTGACACCCGCTTCTCGTTCCGCGTTCGTTATGGAAGTACGGAAGGACTGAACGGGAACCCGATTCCCCTCACCGAGCGGTTCTGGGTCGGCGGTATCAATACGGTGCGTGGCTTCGTGTTCGGTCGCGCGGGCCCTGTCGTTCCTACGACCTATTCAGCCTATGGCGCGGCAAAGGAACTGATTTTTAACAATGACTTTATCTTTACGATTTCATCCGACGCCAAGTTGAACGGCGTGATTTTCTTCGACTATGGAAAAGGTTTTGACGACGGCCAGCCGGTGACATTCAAGCTCAGGCCCACGGCCGGTTTGGAAGGGCGCTGGATCTCTCCGTTCGGCCCTTTGCGCGCCGCTTACGGGATCAACCTCGATCCACAGCAGGGTGAGCGAGCCGGTGTCTTTGAGTTTACGATCGGATCGTTGTTCTAGGTGGGAGCGTAACGCGATGGAGTGGCGCAGAAACATTCAGGGGCCATTGACGCGAAGGTTTGAATGGCTGAGGCTGCCGGTTATTGTGGGTATGGCCGCCGTGCTGGGGGGCTGCGCAGGAGCCGGGGTCAAGCTCGAGGGGAAGATCGGCGTCATCGATCCGCCGAGAATCCTCAACGAGACCAATGCGGGCAAGAAGGCCAAGGACAGTTTGAGCGCATTTTCCAAGAATCGTCAGGCGCTGATGGAGCTGGATGAACGGGAGTTACGCCGGATGGAGGAAGATTTCGTCAAGCAGGCCAGTGTGCTGAGTCCTACGGCGAAGCGGGAGCGGGAAGAGCAGTTTCGCCGGCGGATGCAGGAGTATCAGCAGAAAGTCACCGAATTGAATCGGGAAGTTCAAGAAAAGCAGAAAGATGTCCTGGAGGGGTTTCGCGACAAGGTTGAAGTGGTCGTCGCCAAAGTCGCCAAGCGACTCGGATTGCAGATTGTCGTGGACAAGAGCAAGGGCGGTCCGACCATCTATCATGAGGACGGCCTCGACATTTCCGGCCAGGTCATCGAAGAGTTCAACCGGGAGTATCCCTAGCGCGAGCGGAGGTATGACATGACAGGTGCGGGTGTGATCAGAATGCTGGGCGTTATGCTGTTGTTGGGGCTGTGGGTGCAGCCGTTGCGCGCCGCGGAGGCAGTGAAGGTCGGCGTCATGGATCAGCAGCTCGTGATGGAGCGGTCCAAGGCGGGTAAGCGGGCGCTGGACGACATGAAGAGTTATTCGACGACGAGGCAAAAGATCATCAATGCCGATGATCAGGAACTCAAAGAGCTCGAGCAATCACTCAAAGATCCGGACAGCAAGCTCAGCGAGGCGGTCAAGCAGGAGAAGCAGGAGCAGTTCCGGAGCAAGCTGGAAGCCTATCAGCGTCGCCTCCAGGATTTTAACCGTGAGATCCAGCAGAAACAGCGCGAAATGATCGCCGAGTATTCAAAGAAGATTGCGGATGCTGCGCAAGCCGTGGCACAAAAGGAAGGGTATCTGGCCGTCCTCGAGAAAGGGAGCGACGCGGTTATCCGCGTCGTGATCTATCATCAGCCTGCGCTGGATGTGACGGATTCGGTCGTGAAGGAATTCGATCGGCAAAACAAGTAGCACGAGATCGATCGTAGCAGACAGGAGGCGGCGCTGATGGCAGGGATGGAACAGGCAGACATTCAAGCATTACTTCCGCACCGGTATCCCTTTTTATTGGTGGATCGAATCAAAGAATTGGAGCCGGATCGCCGGATCGTCGGGATCAAAAACGTCACGGTGAACGAGCCGTTCTTTCAGGGGCATTTCCCGGGGCGGCCGGTCATGCCCGGAGTGCTGATAATTGAAGCGATGGCGCAAGTGGGCGGTGTGCTGGCTTTCAAGTCGGTGGGGCCGGGCGGAAAGCCGGTGGTATATCTGACGGGCATCGATGGAGCGAAGTTTCGGCGGCCGGTGGTGCCCGGCGATCAACTCCGCTTCGAAGTGGATCTGCTCAAGAAGCGCCCGCCCTTCTGGAAGATGCAGGCGAAAGCGTTCGTCGACGACGAATTGGTGTGCGAGGCTGAGGTGACGGCCATGGTGACGGAAGAGAAATCGGGCTAGAGGCTGGAGGCACGTGGCAAGGAATCAGAAGCCCATGCTTGTGTCCCTTGCCGCGCGCCCCTTGTCCCTCGCCTTCTGGGGTCAGGGAGGTTAAGAGTGCAGATTCATCCAACAGCGATTGTTCATCCCAAGGCCAGGCTGGCTGATGACGTGGAGGTCGGCCCGTTTTGTCTGATCGGCGAGCATGTCACGATCGGGAAGGGGACCAGGCTGCTGTCCCATGTGATGGTGGACGGCTGGACGGAAATCGGAGAACGGAACGAGCTCCACCCCTTTGCCTCGATCGGGGGACCGCCGCAGCATCTGGGGTATAAAGGCGAACCGACCAAAGTCGTCATCGGCGATGACAACGTTCTACGCGAATATGTCACGGTCAATCGCGCGACGGCGCAGGGCGGAGGCGTGACCTCGATTGCGAACAAGAATTTCCTGATGGCCTATGTCCACGTGGCCCACGACTGCCGGTTGGGCAGCCACCTCATTCTGGCGAACGCGGCGACGTTCGCCGGCCACATCACGATCGGGGACCACGCGATCATCGGGGGACTGACGGGCATCCATCAATATGTCCGCGTCGGCGCCTACGCCATGGTCGGGGGGTGTTGTGCGGTCACGCAGGATGTGCCGCCGTTCATGCGCGCAGCGGGTGGGTATCGGGCGTCGCTCTATGGATTGAACTCGGTCGGGTTGCGTCGTCACGGGTTTTCAGGAGAGCGCATTGCCATCCTGAAAAAGGCCTATCACCTCTTATTCCGGTCCGGCCACCGGATTGCCGAAGCGGTCAGATTGGCGAAAGAAGAGTTCAAAGACCAGGCCGACGTCGCGCAGGTTCTCACGTTCATGGAAGGTACGAAGCGTGGGATTTCCCGTTCGGTCAGCAAGGAACAGGAGGACGAGGAAGAACCAGCGTGACTACGTCCATTCCAATTCAGGGCGGGCGCATCGGGCTCATCGCCGGAAACGGTCGATTCCCGATCATTTTTGCGGACAACGCGCGCAAGCTGGGCCTGCACGTCTCTGCGGTGGCGCACGTTGGGGAAACGGAACCGGAACTCGAGCGCCATGTCGATCGGATCCATTGGATCAAAATCGGACAGCTCAATAAGCTGATCAAAGCTTTCAAAGATGACGGCATTCAGCGAGCGGTGATGCTGGGCGGCGTTAAGAAGACTCACGTCTTCAGCACGGTGCGTCCGGACTTGCGCGCGCTGGCCCTTGTGACACGCCTGGCCTTGTTGAAGGATGATGACCTCCTCCGTGAGATTGCGGCTGAACTCGAACGCGAAGGCATTGTGATCTGTGAATCGACCTTCGGTCTCGAAGGAATCCTGGTCGAGGAGGGCCCGTTGACATCCCGTCAACCGTCGAAGAAGGAGTGGGACGACATCCGCTATGGCTGGGAGGTGGCGAGAGAAATCGGACGCCTCGACATCGGCCAATGCGTCGTCATCAAGGATCGGGTGGTGGTCGCGGTGGAAGCGGTCGAAGGAACCGATGGGGCGATCAAGCGCGGCGGAGAACTGGCCAAAGAGGGGGTGGTGGTGGTGAAACGCTGCAAACCTCAGCAGGACCTCCGGTTTGATCTGCCTGCCATCGGACCCAGGACGATCGAGGTGATGGCGTCGGTCAAGGCGTCCGTGCTGGCGGTTGAAGCCGGTCGAACGGTGATGCTTGATCGCGACATCGTCATTCAGAAGGCTCAGGAATCCGGGATTGCCGTTGTCGGGATCGCGGCGGAGGGCGTGAAGCGTGAAACGTGAAGCGTCGCTCGCAAATGCGTCCGATCCTCGGACGAGATACGGACGACGAGATACGAAATCCGCACATCACGCATCTCTCATCACGGTCTTATGAAATCACTACGTGCGGGTGTCATCGGGGTCGGCCATCTGGGGCAGCATCATGCCCGGCTGTACGCTGCATTGCCGGGCTCGAACCTCATCGGCGTGACGGATCAGGATCGTGGACGCGCCCAGGTTATCGCTGACCGCCACGGCGCGCAGTCGTTCGGAAATCTTTCCGATCTCTTGAAGCAAGTCGACGTGGTGAGCGTGGCGGTGCCGACATCCGCCCACTACACGGTGACCAAAGCCTGCCTTGAGGCGGGGAAACACGTGCTGGTCGAGAAACCTATCGCGGTGCTTCCGTCGGAAGCGCAGGAACTTGTGGGTCTTGCGAAGGCCAAAGGGTGCCGCCTTCAGGTCGGCCACAGTGAACGGTTCAATCCCATCATGCAGATCATGCGGCCGCATATTCAACGGCCGGCCTTTATCGAATGCCACCGGCTGAGTTCGTTCAGCGAACGGGGAACCGACGTCGATGTCGTGCTGGACTTAATGATCCACGATCTGGACCTGGTGCTCTCCTTCAACCCGGGACCGGTTGAGGAGGTGCGGGCCGCCGGGGTGCCGGTGCTTTCATCGACGATCGATATTGCCAATGCGCGTATCCAATTTCAGAGCGGGTGCGTCGCCAACCTGACCGCGAGCCGGGTATCCACGAACAAGATGCGCCGGTTGCGTCTGTTCCAGCGGGACAGCTATGTGTCGATCGATTTCCAGACGCGCCAGGGGATGATCGGAAGACGGTCGGCGGAGCAAGGCCATCGTCCGACGATCGCGATCGAGACGTTCAAGGGAGGTGAGGAGGAGCCGCTGAAACTACAGCTGGAATCGTTCCTTCAGTCCGTCAAGACGAGTTCCCGTCCTCTGGTGTCCGGTGAAGACGGAGCAGCCGCGCTGGATGTCGCCCATCACGTACTGGAAGCGATCGGTTTCTTTGTCCAGCGCAACGCATAGACAGAACCGTACGTGCGGGATTCCGGGCATCTTCCCCGGTCGCGCCGGGCGGTAACCACGCACGGAACCTTCTAATTCCATGACACGCATTCTGATCATTACAGGTGAGGCTTCCGGCGATCTTCATGGAGCCAATCTTGCCAAGGCGCTGAGAGATCGTGACCCCGGCGTGACGCTGGTGGGAGTCGGCGGCGCGGCGATGCAAGCCGCCGGCGTGCAGTTGGTGCGGGATATCGGCCGGTTGGACATTGTGGGGATGATCGGCCCAGCGACCATCGTCGCGGTCGTCCGGCGCTTGCTGGCCATGCGGCGATTGTTTAGATCTGCGCCTTGGGACGCTGTCGTGTTCATCGACCATCCCGGTTTGAATCTCCGGTACGCCTACTTCGCCAAGGGAGCAGGGCTGCGCGTCTTTTATTATATTGCGCCCCAGATCTGGGCCTGGAATCCCGGGCGGATCCGCTGGATCAAGCGGCGAGTGGATCACGTCCTGGTGATTCTGCCATTTGAAAAGGCCATCTACGACCGGGCGGAGATTCCCTGCACATTCGTCGGTCACCCGTTATTGGATGCGGTGGCGTCTCAGTATGATCACCAGAATCTCCGCGCAAAGTTTGATCTTGCCCCGGCCGGGCGTGTCATCGGATTGTTGCCGGGGAGCCGGACGGGAGAGGTGCAGTCGCTCCTCCCGATCCTCCTCGATGCAGCGGAAAAATTGGCGCGGCGGGAGCCCGGAACGCAGTTTATCCTGGCACAGGCTTCTACAATTCAGGATAATCTGTTGCAGCCCCTCCTGCGGCAGAGTCCGGTGACTGTGAAGGTGGTCAGGGAGCAGGCCAGTGAGGTGATGGCGGTGTCGGATCTGGTGTTGGTGGCGTCGGGAACAGCTACGTTGCAGGCGGCGGTGGTCGGCACGCCCATGGTCCTGCTCTACCGGACCACAACGCTGACCTATTGGCTCGCGCGTCTCCTGATTCGCGTACAATGGATCGGGCTGGTCAATCTGGTCGCCGGGCGGTCGGTGGTGCCCGAGTTGATTCAATCCGAGGCGACCGCCCAGCGACTGTATGAAGAGGCGTCGCGGATCCTGGAAGATCGATCGGCGTATGAAGAAATGAAGCGGAGTCTGGCGAAGGTGCGGGCGGACTTGGGGCGGCCCGGTGCCTCCGCCAGAGCAGCAGAGGTGATCTTAGCGGCATGTCAGGCCTAGACCGATTCCTGCGTCTCATGCGGTATGTTCGCCCGTACCGGGCCAGATTTATCGTGGCCTTTGTCTGCTCCGGTCTCGTCGCGGCGCTGACCGGGGCCTATGCCTGGCTGGTGCGGCCGGTCCTGGATGGGATCTTCATCGAGAAAAATGAAGGCCTGTTATTGGTCCTGCCGCTCGCACTGCTGGGCGTCGCGGTGTTGAAGGCTGTGTTCAGTTACGGGCAGACGTATTTGATGAGCTACGTCGGCAATCGGGTCATCACAGATATTCGTCAGGAGTTGTTTCAGCATCTGATGCGGCTGCCGGTCGGGTTTCACGACGTGAACACCTCCGGACGATTGGTCTCGCGCGTGGTGAACGATGTCGGGTTGATGGCGAACGCCGCGTCGAGCGTCGTGAAGGATATCTTCCAGAACGGGCTCACGTTCCTGGCCATGGTAGGTGTGATCGTCTATCAGAACTGGAAGCTGGCGGGACTTTCGGTCATCGTCATCCCGCTTTCAGCGGTCACCATGGTGCGTATGGGGCAGCGATTGCGAAGATTGGCCACGAGCGGCCAGGAACACATGGGCGATATGGCGTCGACTCTTCAGGAGACATTCGCCGGTATCAGAATGGTGAAGGCGTTCGGACGGGAGGATGCGGAGGCCGAACGGTTCAGGGAGAGCAACCGCGCGTTCCTGGCGACCACGCTGAAATCAAATCAAGTCTGGTCGATCGGGTCTTCGCACATGGAAGTCATCGGAGTGCTCGGTGTGGCCGCGATTATCTGGTATGGCGGCTATTTGGTCATTCATGACGCCATGACGCCCGGCGCGTTTTTCTCGTTCCTGACGGCTATGTTTATGGCCTATACCCCGATTCGCAAGTTGTCGGGATCGAACAACCTGATTCAGCAGGCGCTGGCTGCGGCCGAGCGGGTCTATGATGTGTTGGATCTCAAGACGGAACAGGCCCAGGATCACGGGAGCGTCCCGCTGACGGGGATTGCCGGCATGATCGAATTCCAGGGGGTCTCGCTACAGTATGAGAATCAGGCGGTTCCGGCGCTGGCCGGCATCGATCTCTCGATCCGGTCCGGTGAAATCATCGCGCTTGTGGGAAGCAGCGGAAGCGGGAAAACGACGCTGGTCAGTCTGCTCCCCCGTTTCTATGAACCCACAGCCGGACGGATTCTCCTGGATGGCACCCCCCTGACCTCGTACACGCTGCAGTCGTTGAGGGCCCACATCGGGATCGTGTCGCAGGAGACGGTCCTGTTCGACGATACGATCAGGAAGAATATTGCGTTCGGACGCACCGGAGCGCCCCAAGCCGATGTCGAACGGGCTGCACGGCTGGCCTATGCGCACGATTTCATCGCGCGATTGGCGGATGGCTATGAGACGGTAATCGGAGAACGGGGCTTGAAGCTATCCGGCGGCGAGCGGCAGCGGTTGGCGATCGCCCGCGCGATTCTCCGCGATCCCCCGCTCCTAATTCTGGATGAAGCCACCTCCGCGCTGGATACGGAATCCGAGCGTATCGTGCAGCTGGCTCTGGCGAATCTGATGAAAAACCGGACGACGCTCGTGATCGCGCACCGGCTCTCGACCGTGCAGAACGCGGACCGGATTGTCGTGCTGGATCGCGGAGCGATCGCGGAGATCGGAACGCACGAAGAATTGTTGCAGCGGGGCGGGATCTACCGGAAGTTGCATGCCATGCAGTTTCAAGACGTAAGCACGATCGAGGCGATACGATGACCGGCCTTGAGGAATGGTTGAAGCTCACGGTACTTCCTCCGATCGGGGCGGGAATTATCCGGTGGCTGGGCCGGTCGATGCGGATTGAGACGCGGGGTCAGGAAGAGGTGGACGCACTCTACCGCCAGGGCAAACACGCCATAATCGCGTTCTGGCATGAGCGCCAGCTGATGATGCCGTTGACCTACCGGGGAAGTCTGGCGCATATCCTGATCAGTCAGCATAGAGACGGAGAAATCATCGCCAGAATAGTCGCGCGCTTCGGCTTTCGGTCGG
>DATIGF010000151.1:0-16989 GCA_035454865.1 Nitrospiraceae bacterium
GACTGCAATTCCACGGCGGTTCTTGACCAGGACCTCAGCGCCTGTAAGGCCACCGGTGGGCAATCAGCTAGTTTGCACTTGCCCCGGAGCATCTCTATCGCCTGCACAATGACGTCCGATGGTTATTCAATCACTGGAATTGATATCAGCACACCGCCCAGCACATCGTTTACCTTATAGTCGCGCTTCGGGCTGCGGGGATCGGCGTTGTGACAGCTCACACAGATGGGCGAGACCGCAAGGTCAGCGTAGACGGCTTGGAAATATCGAGTTCCCCCCTCCCTGACCTGGCCCTTATACGGCTGCTCGGGATGTGCCGTGACCGCTTCAAGCGCTGCTCGCTCGAATTCGGTTCGAGGCGCGCTCTGTTTATTGATCGGGTTAAGGCTGATCAACCGATACCGCACTTTGGTTCCCGTCAGTGCGGCCAGGTTCGATGATTCTTGGAAGAACTGGGCAGGAAGCGGGAGCGTGCTGTCTGAACGCCAGTTCTCCGACGATTCGATCACACCCCGTCGCTGCATCCGCTCCACCACGTGGACGGTGTAAAATGTCCGGTCGGCTTCCAATACTGAATGGATATAGTCCAAGACCGTTTCCGGGGGCACCGCGCCGGCTGATTCCTTGCCGGCAAAGCCGCACCCCGCGACCACGAGCACGCACAGAGTGACGCCCAATCCTCCCAATAGCCGCTTCCTAGACGACATAGGACCCTCCCTTCGAAACGGCCTCTCCCGGCCGGGAGGCTTGAATATAAAATGATACCGATTCCGCCTATCCTGCCCACTCTGCGAGGATGAGGCCCCCTTTCTTGAAGATGAGCCTCAAGACCTGCAGTTCGGCCATTTCAAATGCCATCAACTCTCATGCGGCTTGGCCATACACGGTCAGCACGGCCTGGATCCTGCGCGTGTCTGACGTGACTTCGATGACTTGGTACTTGAATCGCGCTCGATTCGCGGTAGCGTGCGACACAACCGGTGTCGGGGCAAAGAGATAAACCGATCCCCGGTTACCGGCCACAGGCTTCGCCCTCACAACCACCCATCCCGCCTCTCGGCCCGCGATGTTCCATGCCGCCCATTCCACCGCCGGGGCCCATCATCGGACCCATGCCCATTCCATGCTCCATCATGCCCGGCCCATGTTCACGGGCAAAGGTCCGCTCGTACTGGATGACGGCCCAGATCTCTTCTTCGGTCAGTTGATCGCCGAATCCGATCATCGAGGTACCGGGCGAGCCGTGCTTGATCACCCAGAAGATCTCGCCTTCCGTGCGATGTCGCCAGAATCCATGGTGCTGGAAATTGCGCGGCGCGGGATCCAGTTGAGCGGCGACCGGCCCATTGCCGCCCCCGTCTTTCCCATGACAATTAAAGCAGGTGCCCTTGCCGTTGTAGAGCGCTTTGCCCTTTTCGACGATCTCCGGGGAATCCGGTAACGGACTCCTGAGAGCGCGCGCTTCAGCCAACCTATCGGCCGGCACGCGCGGTTGCATCATGTGTTGCTCGGCCGTCGACAGAACGGGCACGATCGCCACGCCGGCAAGCAGTATCAATATGATTCTCGTCCGCATGTCTCACCACCTCTGGTCTATTTTCACAAATCTAATTCCACCATTTTCCGATGGAACCGTGCAATCACATTGGGGTCCGGCGCCAGACGGATTTTCGCGTCTTCCTTCCCTTTGTAGGGAAGCAGGTTCAGCACATAGCGCAGGCTTTCCAGACGCGCGGCCTGCTTGTCGTTCGCTTTGACGATAATCCAGGGGCTGAAGGTCGTATGGGTCTTGCTGAACATTTCTTCTTTATACCGGGTGTAGGCATCCCACAGCTCCTGCGCCTTCTCATCCACCGGGCTCAGCTTCCACTGTTTGAGGGGATTCTGCCGGCGCGCGTCGAATCGCTTCGCCTGCTCCTCCTTGGAAATGGAGAACCAGAATTTAATGAGGGTCACGCCGTCCTCATAGAGCATGTGTTCGAACTCCGTGACCTGTTGCAGAAACCGCTGATGCTCCTTCTTGCTGCAGAATCCCATCACCGGCTCAACTACAGCGCGGTTGTACCAGCTACGATCGAAGAAGACGATTTCCCCTTTATTCGGCAGCTGACGAATGTATCGCTGGAAGTACCACTGGCCCCGTTCTTCGTCGCTGGGTTTCGGCAACGCAACCACGCGCATTGCACGGGGGTTCAGATGCTCGGTGAACCGGCGGATCGTGCCGCCTTTTCCGGCGGCATCCCGCCCTTCAACCAATATGGCGATGCGTTGCCCTTCGCTCTGCACCCAACGCTGAAGCCTGACCAATTCGACCTGCAATTGCCGTAACTCCTGTTCATACAAGAGTGTCTTGAGAACCTCCTCAAGATCGACGGCCTTGTTTTCGAGCAGCTGGATGAGCCCCTTCCGCGTATTGATCCGTCGGAGGTCGTCTTCTGTCAACGTGTGCCCTGGCTCGCCGACCAGCCCGGTGGCCCTCCCGCCGGTTCCCCGATGTGGCGCTTGATAGCCATCCCCTTCACGAGGCACCACCGTCGGGATGGTCTCCAGTTCGTCGGCAAGGAGTTCACCATCTTTCTCGACGATCGCGTCTGTTTCATCTCCGGCATTGCGGGGATCTTTGCGGCTTTTCGACTTTCCCGTCGAGTCGTCGGCAGCGGCCATGTGACTACCCCTTCCTTTCACCCGGACGATTAATTAGAATGTTACATTCCGGTCACGTTCGGCCACCGCCTTAATGTAATCCGGCATGCCCTTGATCGACGCTCCGGCCACCAGATCCGATCCACCGATCTGCCTGGCGACGGCACAGGCGCCGCAGACCCAGATCGGCACACCCGCCGCCTGCACAGCGGCCAGCAAGTCCTTCAGCGGAGTCAGGTTCACACCGGTCACATGATCGGCCGTGCCTTTCCGGCCCAGCGTCACCGCTTCGTTCCAGAGCCAGAGCAACACGTCATGCCCCTGCTCCTTCGCTGTCTTGGCCGCCATGAAGGGCAGCGTCGCCATGGTGGGGTCGTCCGTGCCCCGGCTTCCTGAAATAATAAGACTTGCCATCAATGTTCCTCCGTTTTTGTGTGGCCCTTCCCCGGCAGATTCCCGCTTATTTTTCCATTGTAATCACGCCGCAGGCGATTCTGGGTCCTCCCGGGGCGTCCTTGCTCGGAGGATCCGGAAGATACTTGTCTCCTAGCTCGTGGATGATGAAGGCACTGCCGTCCTTGTCGAATAACGTCGTGAGGCCGGGGCTGAGGGTGACACGATTGGTGATCGTATAGAGCGACCCTTTCCGGTTCTCATCGACCATCACATTCGGCAGATCACCCAGATGGTACGGATGATTCCCCAATCCTGGAGTCACATTCGCCTCCGGATTCACTTGCGAGTCGACATTGCCGTCGTAGTGTCCTTTTGCGGCAGTGAACGGATCGCATGCGCCGGTCTCGTGAATGTGAATGGCATGGCGCCCGGGCGTCAGCTTGCTCTCTGCCGTGCCTTCCAGCTTCAGCACGATCCTGACACGGCCCTCAAATTCCTGATGCAGCTTCGCCTCGCCGGTGATCCCGGGGCCGGCGATCACGGCCTTAGCATGAAGCTTCTCATCCAACTTACCCGTATAGGGACGCGAACAGCCGGCAACGAGCAAGACAGACCCGACCGCAAGAAAGATCCACTGAGCTCTTTGTTCCATAAGACCCTCCCCTGAGCACGTTTGATTGCTGCATCAGTCAATCAACTTCGAGACCCATTCAGCCGGTCATTCACCATGCCGTAGCATGGGCCCCTCGGCTCCCGCTGCCACCTACTTAGGACCCTTGAACGTCGCCTTCAGATAGGCCATCACATCGGCCACGCCCTGCTGCCCGATGGTCAGCCCCCAATAGGGCATGTTGGCTGACTTCCCCATCGCAGCGCCGCCGTGATTGATCATGTTGTAGAGATACTCCACCGGCACCTGATCGAACGCGATATTGGCGTGGATGGCCGGCTTCGGCTCAAGATTGGAAGCGGCCGGACCGTCGCCTTTACCGGTCGCCCCGTGGCACTGCATGCAATACTCTTTGTAGATGACCTTCCCACGACCGGCGCTCGCCTTCCCGAATTCCGGACTTGTCCAGGGCTCATAATACTTGAAGTCGGAGACGCCCTGCGTCAAGACAAACCCGAGCACAGCCCGCAGCTGCGGCTCCGTGGCATCGGCTAAAAATTCTCCGTTGTGGATCGTGAAGTCCTGGGGGTTCTGCCCGAAGCGAAAGAGCCAATCAGGATTGTAGCGTTGGCCGGCTTTGATCAGTGAGGCGCTCTGCTGACCGCCGATGATCTTGCCGTTTTCCTCGATCGTATGACAGCCGAGACAGGCATGTGCTTTATAGGCCATTCCTCCAAACACTGCCTCGAACTTGCTCACCTTTGACACGTCGAACGCCCCGACTTTCACGCGTGGATCCCTGTTGTTCTTGTCGAAATAATCCGCAATGGCATTGGCCTCGTCTTCAGTCACAACCGGATGCTTGACCGGCCCTTCACTGAGATCCCATCGATAGCCCTTTTCGTACAGCGGCGCTTCTTTTCCGGTCAGCCACCGGATGAGCCACGGGCGCTGGTACTTGCTCCCCGCCCAGATGAGATCGGGCGCGCGTAGATTGAACCGCGAGTCGGGTTGTCCCTCCATGCGGTGACACTGCACGCAGGCCTGTTGGATCAACTCCTTCGCCCTGGGTTGATCGCTCCCGAACAGCAGACGCGGTGTGGACATCACTCCGACCAGCGTCAGCAGCGCGCCACCAATTGCCAGATTCCTTCTCACGTTCATGCTCACTCCTTTCATCTGTGGGGACCTCCTCAACCGCTTACTTCGCCAATAACCACGCATAGATATCCGCAATATCCTGATGACTCAGCACGGAGCCCCAGGCCGGCATCGGGCCGCGCCCGTGCAGTACCGTCTCCCAGAACTGGTCCTCGTGTTTGAGAATCGGATTCTTTGTCAGTTTCGGACCCATGCCGCCCATCGCTCCGGTCCCGTGGCAGGCCTGGCAATTGTGCTCGAAGATTTCCGCCCCTCTGGCGGCCATACCGGTCAACGGACCTTCAGCAACCGGCTCCTGCATGAGCGGCTCCGCCTTTCTCACTTCGCTATCGAGCGGTGGGAGATGATCCGGCGCACCCGGGTGATACCGTGCCGACAGATACCGCACGAGCAGATCGGCTTCGTCGTCGGAAATCTCTGCGCCCCAATGTTTCATTTTGTCGACCGTGGCCGACCAGCGGTCTCGCGGCAGTCGCTGCTGCGAGACAAGATCCGGGCTGTGGCAGACGGAGCAACGCGCGACGATCAGTCCCTCCGCTCGCGGGGCGAGCGCCGCGCTGACCGACGCCATGTCCTCTTCTTGGGCCGACGTCGTGATTGTAAGAATGAGGACCCCGCCCAAAAGTAGCAGACCGGAGATCGCCCTTACGTCTCGCGTCACGAACGACGTTTTATGCTTCACATTCATGCGGTCACCGTCACCGAAACTCGATCCCACCCGTTCCACAGAAACCCGCTCGGATTCCAGGGAGTCGTTGCCGGTTGCGTCTCCCCCCGTGCATCGGTCGCGCGGCAGAGAATCGTTGCCGTGCCGGCGGTCCCGGCCTTCCAGACCCACTGCCATTGTCTCCAGGCGTACGGAGTATCCTCTCCGACCAACCGGGCCGGTTCCCATGTTTTCCCCTCATCAATCGACACCTCGACCTTCACGACCTTCGCTTCGCCGCTCCAGGCGACACCTTGAACGGCGACGGGACCTACTTTCACGGTCCCGCCCTCCTGCGGTGCGGCGATCAGCGACTTGACCACCATGGCTTCCACAGGGTTCGATGGAACTTTCGGAGTCGTCCCGACCTCTACAGGTCTTGCCGGCACACGATAGGCTGTTTGCATGTAGTAGCCTTTCGCTTCATCCGCCTGGACCGTGATCTCCGTCAGCCATTTCGTACATGAATCGGCCATCCAGCCCGGCGTGATCACTCTGAGAGGAGCTCCGTGCAGGAGGGGCAGAGGACGCCCGTTCATCTCATAGGCCAGGATGGTATCTGGATGGAGTGCCTTCTCCAGCGGGATGCTCCTGGTAAACAACGGCACCGACGCCACGACCGGCCGATCGGCGCCTTGCAACTGCACATGATGAGCATCGCCTCTTACTCCGGCTTTGGCTAACAGGTCCCGCAGCCGCACCCCGGTCCACTCCGCATTGCCGACCGCGCCCCGTTCCCATTGCACCCCGGGGACCTTGGGCCGGTGAAATGCGCGGCCGTTGCCGCTGCATTGAACCACTGCCGTAATGGTCACGGCTTCCAACTGGCGCAATTCTTTCAGCGTGAACTCGAGTGATCGCTCAACCAGCCCTCCGACGCGCAATTTCCAGTTCGCTTCCGCAATCAATTCCGGCGCCGGCGGGCCGAAGTGGCTTCGCACAAAAAACCGGTGGTTGGGCGTCAGAAAGGAGGTGAATTCGCGCACCGGCGTTTCCGCATCATAGGGTCTCATGACCCGCATGGTAAGCGGACCGGTCTCGGTTGAGGCCGCATGCTCCGCCAGCGCAGGTTGCAGTCCGCGCCAAATTGCCAGACCGGCAAGCGCCTGCATCGCCCGTTGAAAGAGGGTCCGTCGGGAATGCGATCCGGCTTCGCTCATGGATGGACTCCTGTTGGCGCATGAGGATTCAACTGAATGGATACAGCAGGGGCCACGGCGAGGGATTGATGGACGGTGCACCCGTGAGCAACCTTCAGCAGCCGTTCCTTTTGCTCCGGCGTGATTCGATGTGGGAGGTGAATCGCAAGCGCAATGGCGCCCACTCGATGCGGGCCTTCGGCCGTCGTCCATTCAGCATCGACCGTCAGCCCGTCGCGGGAGATGTTATGCCGTGCGCAGAATTGCCCGACAAAATACCCGACACAGCTGGCCACCGATCCGACAAACAGCTCGACAGGACTCATGCCCGCATCGTGCCCGCCGTCTTCGACCGGCTGATCGGTAATGACCCGGTGTACACCGCTCGTGATGTCATACCGGGATCCATCATGATAGGCCACAGTGAGTTTCATCGGGCACTCTTTCGCCCTGGTTCTGGAAGTCGTACGGCCAGCCAGAGGCAGAAGGCACCTAACGGAGCGGCGATTACGATACCCTTTACCCCCAACAAGTCATGAACCGTCACCGGTCCGTACAGGCCGAACGAAAGCAGGAACCTCTCCAGGTCAGGAAACACAAGCGCGAACACCAGCGCGCCCAGCAACCCGCCGAGGATCGCCGCCCAGGCATCCGGTTTTCCTTCTGCCGCCGCGGCCAGCGCCGTGCCCGGGCAATAACCGGCAACAGCGAAGCCGACGCCGAAGATCAATCCCGCCACGAGTATTCCAGGAAGATACAGATCCTTGACCTTCATGTTGGCCCACCCGAACAAATCCAACAGATGCACGCCCAGTAGTCCGACTCCTATCGCCGCGAGGATCAGTTTGATGATCGTCAGATCCTTGAGTCGCAATGCATTGGTAATTTTCGTATGGCTGGAGGCCCCTGACAATTGAAGCGCCGCGCCGAAGGCCGCGCCCAGAACCAATCCCAAAAGCAATTTCATCGACGCCCCCCATCCCCGTACAACCAGCGCGCTGTGATAATCCCACTGATGAAAAGCGCCGCCGAAAACATGAGCGAACTCACAGCAAGTTGAGACACGCCGCTGATCATGTGCCCGGAGGTACAGCCTCCGCCGAACCGGGCGCCGAACAGAAGGAGAAATCCCCCGATGAACGACCAGGCCAGGCGCCTTCCCGGAACCGTTCCGAATCGACGAACCCACTCGGACGGCACGAGCCTTGTGCTGAATCGCTTCGTTGCCAAGGCAGCGAGAAAGGCGCCGATGGGGATGCCCGCCACGAAGAAGAACTCATACGTCGCCAGCGTCCAACCCTCAGAGGTTTCTGCCAGGTAGGAACTCTGTTCGGCAACGCCAGGGAGCATCCCTTGCAGCAACACTGCATCCAGCACGACATACTGAGTCGAAACACCGATCGGTTGAACCATCGCCACTGCAAGAATAAGGACGACACCAATGGCAAGACCACCAGCCCACCAGGGGATTATCGGTACAACAGGGTTGTCGTCATGGGTCATTCGTGCATCGTCCTTCGTGAAGCGTCATTCGTATCCCGCTGAAACCCCCATTCAGACAGGGAACGCTTCACGTCTCACGAGATACGCTTCACGATTTTAATACGGCGTATCCGCCGGCTTCCCGCCTTTGGGCCAATCATGAACCTTGTCCGGGAAGTCCGGGCGTGGCTGGGTGTTAATGTACGCCGCCACATCGAAGGCTTCGTCGTCCGTCACGGACCATCCCCAGCCACGCGGCATATTCGCTTTGATAAACGATGCAGCCACACTCACCCGGGCCATCCCTGCGGCGATGTTATAGGAGCGCGGCCCCCACACGGGCGGCCCCGCCATTGTCCCCTGGCCGTCGGTCCCATGACAGAAGGCACATTTCTTCTCAAACACGTTTTTGCCCTTTGCTGCATCCGGCTGGCGGCTGGGCGTAATCCTGGGAATCCCTCTCCATGACACCTTGCTCCCGCGCGGCACATTCTGCGACAACCACTCGATGTAGGCCACCACCCCTTGAAGCTTGGAACTATCGGGCGGCAACGCTTTCCCGTTCATGCTGCGTTCAAAACATTCATTCACGCGATCGGCGAGACTGACCTGCCGGTCCGCGCGAGCGCGATATTCCGGGTACAACCCGCTGATCCCGACGAACGAGGCGGCGTTCGGATTGAGTCCCGCATCCAGGTGGCAATTCGTGCAGTTGAGTGCATTCCCGACATAGGGCTTCCCGTACTCTTGCGTGTGAGCCACAACCTCATACCCGAGCCGGATCCGCTCGCCCCGCAAATCGCCCGGGATCGATTCCGGAGACGGCGGTGCAAACAACGCGTCGACCGTCGTCTCACTACCGGCAGGTTCAAGACTGCTCCCCGCACGGGGAGGGGGCACACAGGCCGTCACTACCGAGAGCGCACCTACCATTACGATGCGTCCAATTGTACGTCCCTGCATCGCCCGATCCTCACTTCTTCGCGCCGGGCGTCGCCGGACAGGTGTTGATGCCGAGCAGCGTCCAGACCGGGCAGAACCCGATCGCGCCGGTGACCAAGGCAATCGTCCCCACAACCAGCGCGATTCCCGTTCCTACCGGCGGCAGCCCGGCGAAGGCCCCGATCCCGAGTGCCAGAATACCGACAACGATGCGAATCGGCCGTTCAATTCCTCCCACATTGCATGTCATGGCGATACCTCCTTCATCAGGCTGACAGCCGTCAGCAATCAGCAGTTGCGCACTTTGATGCATCGTGAGACTCAGTCGTCATCATTTGGTATGAGCTTCGTTGATTGAAAAGGATCCACGTCATTATCATCTCCTCCTCATCATCTTCAAAGGCTGACAGCGGAGTACTGCGGGCTTACCGATTTCAGGGCGCCAGGGTGCGGACATAGGCCAGCACATCCCAGATTTCGTCGTCCGATAACGCTTCTCTCCACGCTCCCATTGCGGTGTTTGATTTCCCATCATGCACAGTCTTGAACAACCGCGCATCCAGCTTGCTTTGAACTGCGGGAGTGGTGAGATCGGCGACGGGAGGAGTGAACTGCATCTGCCCTTGTCCTTTTCCATCGATGCCATGGCACCGGATGCAAATGTTCGAGTAAATCTCCCGTCCGCTCACCGTATCGCGCTCAGGTGAAGTCACGGTGAGATCCTTCACCCCGCTACCTCCGGCGAAAGCCAAGAGCGCCACTCCAATAAGTACTTCTTTCATAACTCCCCTCCGATCGTGAACAGAACCCCGCCACTCCTCTTGGAATACCTTGCGAGCAAGGTGCCATCGGCATGAAAGGCGGCTATCAGAAGAACCGATACAGAATCAACTAGTTATGACGCACCATCGAGGTGAGGTCTTAAGCCGGCAACAGCAGTGGCGAGAAACGCGCCACGACTAGAGTTGCGGACTGTCGCAGGATGCTACAGCCAGGATAGCTCAAGAGAAATACAGGCGGTCGTGCGGTGATCGGGCAGGAGCTAATTAGGTGAGGAGGTCGGGGAGGCGTCAGAGGATCGAAATGCGCCCTGCATCGTAATTACGACGCGCGATCGTTGCATCCCCAGCCGGTCAGACAATCCGAATGCCTGCAGTATCACTGCCTGGTCTTGGCCCGCAAGCAATCGTTTCGCTTCAAGCTGCTCATAATCCCGAGTCGCGATCCGGCTTTCGATTGACTTCAGAATCTGGTCGAACAGGTCAGCGATTGCAACAGGAAGGGCACCATGAGTGGCATGGCCGTTTTCCACATGATTCAGCGCCTTGATGAATTGATACGCAGCCTGATTCGCGTATAGCACCTTGCGCGCGGAGGAGAACACCATGATTCCTAACCTGGCCCGCTGCTTCGTGATTTCCTGGCTGAGATCCCCGGACCCGGTGCTGTCATGTGGCACAGTCAGACCCTCCCCATGCTGTGACGAATGTGGGTCTTGCACGACGAACCCAGAGCAACTTGTGGACAATGACGAAAAACCCGGTGCCATACCACCTTGCCGCGTGCGACCGGCCGCCAAGGCTGGCTCATTGAACCCTTGCGGTACACTCATGATCTTCCGGCGAGAATCCTCTGCTCTGCATCGAGCCAATCTTCCACTTCATGCCCATCCTCGCAACCCCGTTGCTCGTAAAGCTGATAGGCCAACACCGCGATGCGGTCATGGACACTCTCTGACGGCTTTGTTTCGCCAGGTCTGGAGTTTTTAGTTCCGGCATCATGCTCTGACGAACCGGCACGGACTTTCTGTCGGGATCCTGGTACAGCACGGAGTTTCATCGGTCTCTTCTCCTTTTCTTACATATCCTACATGGGAGACAGCGCACTCTGATCGGAAAGAGCCGACGAGATCGGCACAAAGGGTCGACTCAGGCAGGCCAGTGGAAAGGCCGGTTGCCGGCCGATCCGGCGTAACGTGTGCGAAATCCATTCCGGCTTAGCCCAATCACTCCAGAGCACTCCGTTCATTTCAATCACGACGGTCCGTTCAGGTACATGTTGAAGTAAACCCGAGGAGAACTTATGGGCCGGCATGTCATGATAAATCTCATCGAGGACGCGTCCTTCTTGCGGGGTGCCGATGGCGGCGCTCAGTCGTTCAAACCGTGCCATGAGGTCAGGGAAATACTGCCACCCGAGTTGCCAGAGCGTCTCTCCCTTGGCCGCTAGCACAGAGGTGTTCCATAAGGCCCCACTCGCCAACGCGGCGTCGGCTTGGGCGGCAGTCGGTTTCTCCAAGATCCTGTCAACCGCCTTAATTTGGTACGCGGTAGACCCGTCGAGCCGCTCGCCCGGCAGGATCCACCCGTAGTCCAATTCAAGACGACCGGGGGAACCGCCGAGTAAGACCAGCCGGTCTGGAAGCCACTCAGCAGTCCACACCGCACGCTGGACAGAGTCGAGAAACCGATGTTCAGGATAGACGAAATGGTCTGACGGATAGAGGACCACCGTCGCCTGGGGATCCCTGGCTCTGATATAGGTCAACGGCAAAAAGATGCCGGCCGCCGTCTCACGATTTCTCGGTTGCAGCAGGACGGTACCTCCTGTTCGTCCGTCGAGCTGGGGCCATGCCTCCCGCCGATGCTCGCGGGCGATGACAGTCACGATATGCTCCCGCTGGCAGAGCCTGGCTGCCCGGTCAAGGGTGTGCTGGAACGGTGATCGCTCCCCGACAAAGGCGCAATACTGTTTCGGTTTTGGACGACCAAGCCAGCGCTGAACGAACGCCCTGATGCCACCGTCATCGCCGTCGGCCAACACGATCGACCATGTCCGGTTCGGCATGCGTGACCGCTCCATCATGCCCCCTTTCCCGCGTCATTTCGATTGAATGCACGCTCCGGTGACGCCAGAAAGGTCCTGTACATCGAGAGACATCCCGGGCAGTACGTGTGAGAAAACATCGTCTCCTCCGGCCTGACCATGTACGTGGTCATATAAAATTTGAAATCCAGCCACGCGCCCCCGCCCGGTTCAGTCCCGGTGTCGTCACGAACTTTCTCGCAGAAACAACAGATCGGCACCACCCGTCTCATGCTTCCCTCCTTGCTCGTCTGTCCAGTCTGCAAATGCGCCCTGACGGACATCCGCGAACACTCCGCTCGGTTAGAGAACCATCGCCACGTGACGCCGCCCTTCACGAGCCTTTCGAAGTTCCATACGCGGTCGCCTGGCGCGCCAACGATTCTTCACAATCACCGGGTCGATGATGTCCCCACAGGCGATACATTGCAGGGCATGACAGCCGTCTTGCCCCCGACTTCCACCCCAATCCCGCAACTCAATTCGATACATCAAACCGCGACAACGCCCACAGTGAAAGGATGCGGCCCAGTCGATACGATGCGCCGCCCGGGGTCCCGACTCGTCCCCTGCACGAACATGGGGCACCTCAGACGGCACGGGCCGCCCGTCCGGGCTCTCCCGATTCCAACCCTGTGGCTCTTGAGAACTCATCGACTCGCCTGCATTACCAGCGGATTATTCCGCCCGGCGCTGATCGAAATTTCATAACCGAATCGGGCAGGCCGTTGAAGCGCCAGCGTTCCGTCCCGGCTCAACCGGTCGATCGCCGAGAACACTTGATTCCATGTGAATCCTGTCAGCCTTTCGGCCATGTCCTCGACCTGACAGGCGCCGAGCACCATGAGTTCCCGGATAATCGCCTGATCGATATCCTGCGTGCGCCTCATGGAACCTTCCTTGTTAGGTCCCTGACCTTCCCGCGTCCGACAAGAGGTGGTTCGGCTCCCGATATGTCCGAGCGTCTTATACGGTCTTGTCCGGTGAGGCACCATCGGCGGGAGCTCGAATTTGTTATCGAACTCTCAAATGGTCTTATTGTCGTGGTTTGTACTACAAGAAGAGGGGGGCACAGACCGGGAAACAACGCGTCAAGACACAAGTCCGTGTTGAACGGCGTAGCGGGTCAGTTCGGCATTATTCTTCATGTTCATTTTTTCGAGAATGCGCCCCCGGTACGTGCTGATGGTCGTCACGCCGAGGTGCATCGTCTCTGCGATCTCCGAGACCGTCTTGCCGGATGCAATGAGACACATGACTTCATACTCACGGTCCGAGAGGTGCTCATGAGGAACGCCCCGGGTGCTGGCCTTGACCGTCAGCGCCAGTTTTTCCGCCAACGCGGGGCTGACATACTGCCCTCCCCCGAGCACCTTCTTAACGGCCGCCACAAGTTCCTCGGGGGCGCTGGCCTTTGACAAGTACCCGTCCGCACCGGCCTTGAACATGCGGACGGCGTACTGATCCTCCGGATGCATGCTGAGCACAAGCACCGGCAGCTTCGGGCACTCGAACTTCAGCTGCTTGAGCGTCTCCGTTCCGGTGCTTCCAGGCATCGTGATATCCAGGATCACCACGTCCCATTTCTTCCGCCGGACCAGCTCCAGCAGATCCGGCGCGTTACCGCATTCGCCGACCGTCACCGTCCCGAGGCCGTCGGCCAGCAACTCTTTGACCCCGCGCCGAAACAGCGGGAAGTCGTCGGCTATCAGTATCTTCAGCATCACAATCCAGTTTATTTGGTTTTTCTGGTTTATTTAGTTTCTCTCGTTCGTCGGGCGGCCCTAGCACGTTTGACCCAGACCAAACAAACAAGACAAACCAGATGAACCGGACAAACCATCACGGCTTAGGCCAAAGGCATTCGCAACGTCACCGTCGTCCCCTGCCCCGGTGAGCCGACAATCCATAGGGTACCCCCGACGGCAGCGGCCCGCTCGCGCATTCCTAACAGACCCAGCGACGTCATCTCAGAGTTTTTCTCCGGCAGGATCCCCTGCCCGTCATCGTGAACGTCCATCATGAGCTGCTTATCGAGCCTCTCCAGATGCACGCGGATCTCCTTGGCTCTGGCATGTCGCAGGACGTTCGTGAGCGCCTCCTGACAAATGCGAAAGGCAGCCGTTGCCCGGGCTGAGTCGAGCGGGATGTCTTCTTCCCCGGAGTCGACGATGCATCGGATTCCAGTCCGTCGTTCAAAATCCCGGCACTGCCATTCAATGGCCGCCACTAAGCCGAGATCATCCAGCACCCCGGGCCTCAGTTCTGCGACCAGACCTTGAATGGCCGCAATGGCGGTGTCCACTTGCTCGATCATCGACCTGATCTTCTCCTCCACTTTGTGACGGGACGTGTCGTTCATGATGGATTGCAGCCGTGTGAGGTCCAATTTCAGGCACGTCATTCTCATTCCCAATTCATCGTGCAGTTCCCGGGCGATCCTAGTCCGTTCGTCCTCCCGCACGACTTCCAGCCGCCGCGAGAGCGTGCGTACCTGACCCAGGGTGCGTTGCAGTTCTTCCTCTGCGCGCTTGCTCTCCGTGATGTCAAACGAGAAACCGGTCATTCGTACCGCCGCCCCTTCGTCGTCGCAGATCGTCCGGCCGATCGCCAACAGCCAGCGCAAACCGCGTTCAGGGTGGATGATGCGGTAATCGAGATTGAGATCCGAACGTTGCTTCAGCGCCTCCCGAACTGCGAGGTCCGCCCGTTGCCGGTCTTCCCCATACACCGAGGCGAGCCAGTTTTCGTATGATGGCATGGTGGCAGGCGATAATCCGTACAGACGATAGTATTGTTTCGACCACGTGATTTGGTTTGACCGGATTTCCCAATCCCACAGTCCGGCCTCAGCGCCGGCTTGTGCCAGCTCCAGATATTCCAGGCTTTTCCGCAGCTCATCCTCTGCCAGCTTGCGCTCGGTGACGTCTTCAATCGTGCCTTCGTAATAGAGGATCCGGCCCGATTCGTCGCGCACCGCCCTGGCAGACTCGGAGATCCATATCGTGGTGCCGTCTTTCCGGTGCACTTGATATTCATACCCCCGGACGACGCCCCTCGATTCCACCAATCGGATGAGCTCGCGGCGACACTCCGGATCGACATAAATCTGATGTCCGATGTCCACCACGCTCGCCATCAACTCTTCAGGCGATTCGTATCCGTACATGCGCGCCAGCGCGGGATTCGCACTCAAGTACCGGCCGTCGGGGGTGGACTGGAAAATGCCTTCCACAGCGTTGTCGAAGATGTCGCGGTATTTCGCTTCGGCCTGCTGCACGGCCTTCTCCATTACCTTCCGCTGGGTGATATCGGTAGTGATGCCGCACAGGGCATAGGGTTTTCCGTCTCCGTCGTACAACGGAAACTTGTGAACGATGCTCGTGTGAGGACCGTCATCCTGCAAGGCAACCTCTTCGAACTCGAACGGGATTCCCGCCTGAAGCACCTTGCGATCATTGGCGCGAAACTCGGCCGCCTGGTCCGCCGGAAAGATTTCCGTGTCCGTCTTGCCCACGATGGCCTCATGACTGATATGGAAAGCCTGTTCGAATTGGCGATTGACGTGCAGATAGCGGCCTTGCATATCTTTCAGAAACACCAGGTTCGGGCTGTTGTCCAGGATGGCCCGGAGTCGCGCCTCGCTTTCGCGGAGCTCCCGCTCGGCCCGCTTGCGCTGGGTGATATCCCTGAACGTCACCACCGCGCCGACGATCTCGCCCCGCTCTATAATCGGAGTGCTCGTATACTCAACCGGGAAACTCTTGCCGTCTTTTCTCCAGAACACATCATCAGCCACATACTGGACCGCGCCCTCACGAAAGGCCCGATAGATAGAACACTCTTCCGAAGGGTACATTGTCCCATCCGGTCTCGTATGGTGGACGATGGTATGCATATGACGGCCGACCAGTTCCTCGCTCGAACACCCGATCATTCGCGCGGCAGCCGGATTCACGAAAATCGCGTGTCCCTCTCGATCGATGCCGTAGATCCCGTCATGGGTGGAGGTCAATAAGAGCCCATAGAGATGCCGGAGACGCTCGAGGGTGTCCTCTGCTCGTTTGCGCTCGGTGACATCACGTGCGATCCCCAAGACGCCGACGATCTGTCCATTCTGGATGTGCGGCACCCCGACGAATTCCCCCACCACATAGCCGCTCTCGCGAGAACGGACGCGCAGGACACAGGTGGGCGCCTCGCGATCCCCCAAAATGCATTCAAAGAGATTGATCGCCAGAGGCAAATCCTCAGGATGAAGCAACGTCGCAAAGGCCTGTCCGATCCACTTGTCACGGGGCCACTGCGTTATGGTTTCAAACGCTGCGTTCAGCGATGTAATCACTCCATCTTTGGAGAGTGTGAAGATGACATCCCGTACGCCCTCCACCAGGCTGCGAAACCGTGCTTCCGAGTCACGCAGGGCGACATCTGTCCGCTTCCGTTCAACGGCGTAGCGCAGGGACCGTCTCAGGAGGGAACCGGTCACCTGCCCCTTGACCAGAAAATCCTGCGCGCCGGCCTGGATCAGCTGAACCCCCAGCGTTTCATCTTCGATGCTCGTCAGAACGACGATCGGGACCCCTTTCGCCGCGGCACGCATTTGAACCAGGGTCTTCATTCCCTGGCTGTCGGGAAGCGAAAGACCCAGAAGGACTGCATCAAACCCGCCTTCAGCCAACCGTTCGATCCCCTCCGCAAGGTGCTCCGCGTGCGTGATCTGAAATCCGCCGGTGGTGCCGCCTTCTCTCGGAAGGTATTCCTGCAACAACCGGATATCGACGGGGTTGTCCTCAATAAGTAGAATGCGCATAGGTTCGATCATATGACATTGCGCTGCCGCATCTTCGGCAACACTCCAGCTATCGGCGCAGATGTGCCTCGGTATTTCTAATGATCACCTCAACTCTAATCGAGCGCTTCGGCTGACTCCGTCCCCTTTTTCGAGGCTTGCGACCGCTACCGGGACATTTATGGATACGTCCAATGGACGAGGACGAGCGAGGATGTGGCAGAAACCGGGACGGATCCCGCCATTAGTATAT
>DATIGF010000152.1:0-13662 GCA_035454865.1 Nitrospiraceae bacterium
AAACATTCCGTTGAATCGGCTGATCGCCTTCTCTCCCCACTCAGCCAAAGCATTGAGTACAACCTCGCTGTCGGTCCTTGACCGAAACCAATACCCCTTGGCCTCTAACTCACTGCGCAGTTCTTGGAAATTATAGACCTCGCCATTATAACTCAAAACGTAACGGTGATCGGCGCTGATCATCGGCTGATGGCCTGCTGGCGAAAGATCGATGATAGCCAGACGCCTATGGCCGAGCCCGACGTTACCCTCGATCCAATGCCCTTCACCATCAGGCCCTCTGTGGGCAATGGCATCGGTCATTCGCTTCAAGAGCACCGGCGATGCTGGTGCTCCATCAAGATGTACTATGCCTGCAATTCCACACATGAGTCTTATCGAAGTTGTTTTAACGCCGACACAACATATTTGTAGTCGTCGGGTGAGAGTTTGTTGTGAAGCGGAATGGCCATCGTATTCTGATCACAATCCCGGGCACCAGGATAATCCTCCGGTCGAAGACCGAATCGTTGCCGATAGTATTTCAGCATGTGCACGGCATGTGTTCCCGGTCTCGTCGCAATACCTTGCTGCTGCAGCATCTCCATGATCTGGTTTCTGGGCATTGGCGCCGCATTAGGATCCACATAGGTCACGCAGGCCTGCCAGGCATGCCTCCCTTCCCTGGGCTCCTCAGGCATTCGCAGCCATTGCAAGGCAGCGAGGTCTTTCCGATACTCCGCAGCCATCTTTGCACGCTCATCGATAAACTGATCAAGCTTGGTAAGCTGAACCAGTCCGACTGCTCCCTGCAAATCGGTCATCCGATAGTTGAATCCTAGCATCTCAAATTCGGGCAACAAGTATGGTCGTGACCCTCTATGGCGCTCTTCCTCTGAGACTGACGCCCCGTGGTTCCTCATCCTCTTCACCTGTTCAGCAAGATGGTCGTCATTCGTCGTGACCATCCCCCCCTCCCCGGTCGTGATCGATTTTCTCGGGTGGTAGGAAAAAACTCCTAGATTCCCCAAAGACCCAGCTGATCGACCATGCATTGCAGCTCCCGCCGCGCAAGCAGCATCTTCGACGATGGCAATCCCCGGCCCCAACGCCGCTCGCAATGCATCAATATCCGCGCAAAGTCCGAAGAGGTGTACCGGAATGACGGCCTTCGTGCGAGGCGTAATCCGGCGGGCCACGTCCTTGATATCAATGTTGTAAGTCACCCGATCAACATCCGCAAAAACCGGGGTTCCCCCGCAATACAGCACCGCGTTGGCCGTCGCCACCCAGGTGAAGGCGGGCACGATGACTTCGTCGCCGGGACCAATGTTGAGTGCAGCCAGCGCAAGGTGAAGTCCGGTCGTCGCCGAAGTCACCGCGATTGCATGCTTGACCTTATGTCGTTGCGCGAACGCCTGTTCAAAGGCAGCTACTTTGGGTCCCTGCGTTAACCAACCGGATTCGATAGGCTCACGCAGCGCCTGCCACTCCTCCTCCCCAAGACTAGGCGTAGCGATTTGAATTTGCCGTTTTGGATTCATTCCTGCCATCTTCACAAGCCCGCGGCAGCCCGTCGGGCAGCGACTTCTTCTTTGTGCGCTGATCTCCAGGCAATCAGTTTTGCCAGCCCTTCCCGGAGTTCCACCTTTGCTTCAAACCCGATCTCGTCTTTCGCTCGCTTCGGGCTGCCGATTCTATTGCGAACCAGCGTGGCCTGGCTGCGCGGAGCGTACTTGATCGGATGTTTGCAGCCAGTGAGGTCTATGACCATCTCAGCCAACTCTTTCAGTGATGTTCGCTTCCCGGTGCCGACATTGTAGAACCGGTCGGTGGTATCAGCTTTCATGGCGCAGACGTTGGCCCGGCCGCAGTCTGCTACCGCGACGAAATCGAACGCTTCGCTGCCGTCGCCGAGGATCGTCGGCCCCTCGCCGCGGTCAATGGCGTCAAGCATCTTCATGATCACGGCTATGTAGGCACCGCGATAGTCCTGCCGGGGACCATAGACGTTCATATACCGCAAGCCCACGACATTGAGACCATATCGATAGTGGAATGATCGCGCCATCGCTTCGCCGCAAATTTTTGTCGCGCCATAGAAGTTTTTGTTATTGAACGGGTGGTCTTCGGTCATCGGCTCTTCGACCGCGTCGCCGTATACGGAAGCGGACGACGAATAGACTAGGCGCTTGATTCTGTTAGCGACACAAGCTTCCAAGACATTAAAAGTACCCCGAACGTTTACGTCGAAGGCCGATCGTGGAAACTCGTGACACTGCAATAGCCAGAGTGCTGCAAAATGGAAGACTCCGTCCATCCCTTTCATGGCCACATCCAGAATATCCGTCTGACAGATATCTCCCCCAATGTCGAACACCTTGACACGAGGATCCTTAAGCGCATCCGTGAGATTCTCATGCGTCCCGCGGACAAAGTTATCGTAGATCCTGATCTCTGCCACATCTTCTTTCACGAGTTCATCCACTGCATGCGACCCGATCAGCCCTGCTCCGCCGATGACTAAGACCTTTTTTCCTTTTAGATCCACGTGACCACTCCTCTCAAGAACGAGTTTCGATTCGACTAGGCGTAGAACGCCGCGATCGCCTCAACCACCTCTGCCTGCTGCGCTGGGGACAATTCCGGATAGATCGGGATTGCGACCGTCTCTTTAGCCGCGCGCTCCGACTCCGGGAAATCTCCTTCTTTATGCCCGAGGTACCGGAAACACTCTTGCAGATGAAATGGAACCGGGTAGTAGATTTCCGTCCCAATCCCCTTTTGCTTGAGATATGCCATCAGGTCGTCGCGCTTTTCGACCCGCAGCACGAACTGATTATAGATGTGATAGTGCTTGGCTCCTGAGTCGCGATAGACCGGATCGGGCAATCGCACTGTCCCCTTCTGGACCAACCCGCTCTGTTGAAAGAGCGTTTCATACCGTTTCGCGTTCTCCTGGCGCCGTTGCGTCCATTGATCCAGATAATTGAGTTTCACATTAAGGACCGCGGCCTGGATCGTATCGAGCCGGAAATTGCCGCCGATCACCTTATGGTAGTACTTCGGCTTGCCCCCATGGACGCGCAGCACTTTCATCCGCTCCGCAAGGTCGGTATCGTTTGTCACCACCATCCCTCCATCTCCCAAACATCCGAGGTTCTTGCTCGGGAAAAAGGAAAGGCAGCCGACCGTTCCCATGCTGCCGGCGCGCCGGCCGTCGCGGTATTCCGCCCCGATTGCCTGGGCCGCGTCTTCGATCACTTTCAAGTTATGTCGCTGCGCGAGTTCCATAATCGGGGCCATATCGGCGCACTGACCGTAGAGATGGACTGGAATTATGGCTTTGGATTTCGATGTAACCGCTTTGCCGATCTTGGAAGGATCGATGTTGTATGTCTTCGGATCAATGTCGACGAGCACCGGCTTGGCGCCGAGCCTGGCTACTGCTCCTGCCGTCGCGAAGAAGGAATAGGGCGTCGTGATGACCTCGTCTCCCGGCCCCACCCCGATCGCCATCAGTGCGAGTAGGAGCGCATCGGTGCCGGACGACACACCGATGCCATGCTTGGCTTGAGAATAGGCAGCCACCCGCTCCTCCAGTTTCACCACTTCCGGCCCGAGAATGAACGCCTGACTCCGGAAGGTTTGCTCCAGCGCCGCCATGATTTCCTTGTGCAGCGGCTCGTGATGGGCTTTCAGATCTAGTAATGGGACTCCCATGAAGGTCTCCTTGGTTTACGTTAGCAGGATGCTGAAAAGGTCGGTCGATTCGCAGCCTTTTAGACCGGCGTCATGCCGGCCTTGCTGGAGAGATACTGTTTCTTGCAGGTTGGACAAGTGGCCTTCTTGCCTTTGAGGACAAGTTTGACGCCGCAGTGACACATCCAGCCCGTGACCCGGCCTGGATTCCCGACGATGAGTGCATGGTCCGGCACATCTTTGGTCACGACGGTGCCGGCCCCGACCAGCGCATATCGTCCGATCGTGATCCCACAGAGAATGGTGGAGTTAGCCCCCAGCGTCGCGCCTCGCTTGACCAGGGTCTTACGCAATTCATTCATCCTCGGGATCTCGCTCCGGGGATTGAACACATTCGTAAACACCATTGAGGGCCCGCAAAAGACGTAGTCCTCCAGCGTCACGCCCTCATACACCGATACATTATTCTGAATTTTGATTCCGTTGCCGATCTGCGCATGAGGACCGACCACGACGTTCTGACCGATTTTGCAGTTCTTCCCGATTCGCGATCCCTTGAGAATGTGCGAGGTGTGCCAAATGCTGGTGCCCTCTCCGATCTCGACGCCGTCGTCCACGAATGCGGACTCATGCGCAAAATACTTCTTCTTCTCCGTGGGCGACACGGACTGTTCCTGCCGGTGCGACTCCTTCTCCAGTGCCTGCTGGCAACGATGCAGCACGGACAACACGCGCAGCCCCTCGTCCCCGTCGGTTCTCGGCCGCGTTCGCGTGACCACGCACTCCAGAAAATGCAGACACTCGGTACGGAGAGGCTCCCCCTGATCGAGTTCAACCGGCTGGGCATCCGCTTTGTTGGCGATCGGTATGTTGTTCTTCCAGTCAATGGAGTGGGGGTAGAGCAGCAACTTATCCTTCTTCTCCATGTCGTCGAACACGGCCATTTTGCGATCACCCACCACGATCAATTTCTGCTCTTTGAACGGGTGCAACCATGAGACGAAGATGTGCGCCTTGACGCCGCTCGCAAAGGACAGAAGACTGATCGTGACATCGGCAATCTGATGGTGAAGATAGTTCCCGCCTTGAGCCCTGACATTGTCCGGCATTTCGGTCAGGAGCCCCAGGATCACGGAGATATCGTGCGGTGCGAACGACCAGAGAATATTTTCCTCCCGCCGGATTTTCCCCAGGTTCAACCGGTTTGAGTAGATGTATTGGATTCTCCCTAGCTCTCCCGCAGCGATGAGTTCTTTCAGCTTGAGCACCGCCGGGTGATACCAGAGAAGATGCCCCACCATCAGGATACGGTCTTTTTTCTTGGCAAGCGCGACGAGCTCCTGGCCTTCCTCCACAGAGAGGCAGAGCGGCTTCTCCACGAACACGTCCTTCCCGGCGAGCAACGCCTCTCTCACCGCATCCGCATGCGCCTCGGCCGGTGTCGCAATCGCCACGGCTCGTATCGCCGGGTCTCTCAGCACATCCGAGTAGGCATGGAACATTTTGGCCGAGGGAAATTGCTGCTTGAACGACTCCAACCGCTCCGGCTCGCTGTCGCACACGGCCCCCAGGGCGTTCAGGCCATGGAAGTTGCGCACGAGATTCTTTCCCCAGTAGCCGGCCCCGACGACAGCCACCTGTGGCAACCCTTCACTACTTGTACCGGACGTACTCATCATCGCACCTCCCATGAACACCGCTGCATGACTGGGTTTCGCATCTGCGAGCTATTCAGATCCCGCTAAACGCTCCGCCCACTGCACCTGGTTAGACAGGAATGACGTCGTTCACGTCGATTTCCACCGCCGCCGCCTGCTGAATCAAGCGGACCCCGATCACTAAACGATGCCGTTTTTCTTTCCTCAGTAAGATCCCATGCACTCCCTGCAGCGGACCCCGCACCACCTCTACTGCCATGCCTTCATGCAGATACGGGTGGGGGTCATAGGGAAGGACGCTTGTCATCAGCGTCTTCAAGGCTTCAATTTCGTCGTCGGGGATGGGTTCCGGTTGACTTCCGCTTCCTACAATTTCAACCACTCCCGCCACTTTCTGAACCGGAAGCTTCTTTTCTTGTCCGAACCGTACGAAACAATAGCCGGAGAACAGCGGAACTTCGATTTCCTTCTTCCGGTCCTTCCACTGGCTCAGTCGTTTCACGGTCGGAAGCAGCGGCTCAATGCCTTGCTTGTCCAACTGATCTCTCACCAGCTTTTCATGCCGGGACTTGGTCCGGAGGGCGTACCAGCGCGGAGATTGGTCTGTCTGGTCTGTCTGGTCCATCAGGTCTGTTCTGTGTGTCTGGTCTGTCTGGTTTTCCTCAAATGCTTAATGAGACCTGAAATGATTCGGCTCGTCTTTCCTGCTTGTGCGTAGATCGATTCGAACACCTCTTTAGACAGATATCCTTGATCTATTGCGACGTAAAGGTGGCTTTGGACTTCAGCAGCCGATGCCAAGGCAACAAATAGAAATTGAACAAACTCTTTGTCGGAATGTCTGACGAATCCTTCGGCGATATTTGCCATGACTGAACAAGCAGCACCTTGAATTTGTCCGCAGAGGCGAACATCCTTTTGCCATCGAGAATTCTGCCCAATCGCCTCATAGACCTGGCGAGTGATCTGCCTGGCTTCCTTCCAACAATCGAGATCTTCAAAGCGGGTGATCTTCACAATAATGCTGGTCTGTTTGGTCTATCTCGTCTGTCTGGTCTATTCGGTAGGTCTTGTTGATCTGTTCCGATGACCAGACAGACCAGACAGACTTTTTGTACCAGATAGACCTGTCTTCGAAGACAGCTTCGCCCTCTCACTTACAGTGAACACAAAAACCAGCCGCTTCCCGACTGCTCAGGCCGATGGTCCGAGCGCGAGAATCTTGCTTTCCGGAACGTGAAACTGTTCCAGCTTCTCTTTGTGCTGCCCCGTCCGTTCCAGATCCGCCAGCAGCACCGCATCGAACTCCCACCCGGCCATGGCTTCCGGCCGCCAGACCGGATAGGATAGAAACGAATCACGCTCGCCGTCGTCCACAAACCCGACCAGGTTCAAATTCATTTCGCGCAGCGACAAGTAGGCCATCTCCGCCAGTTCACCGGTCCCGTAGATGACCACTCGCTTCACGCCGGTTTTAATCGCACGTAATAAGGTTTCTCTCAGCCTGGTGCGCATATCCCGGTAATGGGACAGCGAATACTGCATATAGAGATAGGTAAGACGGGACTTCTCGGCAAACCCTTGCGGGGTCAACAAATATCGAATCCGGTGTGAGGGAATCGTGGTGATTTTAATGTACCCTTTTCGCGCCAGCCGCTTCAGGTAGAGATTGGTGAGTCCAAGAGCCACGCCCAACTTTGTGGCGAGGGAGCGCTGCGTGACAGTGCCGTCTCGTTCTAGCTCCGTCAGCAGAAGAAGATCTCGTTGACCTTGAAGATTCATGCAGTTAGAAGAGCCAACAGCGCGAACGTTCAGAATATGAACACAATTAGATGAGGGAGTCAAGCGCAAACTCCCCAATAGGTAGGCCCATCAAAGTGTTAAGACTGGGAAGAGAGCCCGTCCACACGCGAGTCGGGAATACTATATATGGAGAACGGTGAGCGCTGAGGGTATCTTGGAGACCTGAGCGACACGGGAAACCACTTCTGTGACCGTGAATCGATCCAGGCAATCCCAATAAGGACAGGCTTCTCCGATGCATTTTTCGCAGGTTGGGACATCGGGGCGCAGCAAGACGCCCTCTCCAAGAGGTTTCCATCTTGCCGGCAGATTATTCCGCCGGGGATCGAACAAACTGACATTGGGAACTCCCAGCGCAGCGGCCAGATGAGCCGGCCCTGTTGCCCCGGAGACGACGACGTGCGCATTGGCGATCACGGCCATCAGCTCACGGACCGAGAGCCGGCCCATCAGGTTGCTGATCCCGGGCGGGAAAGACGTACCCGTGAGGACTTCGCGCTCAAACTCAACTCGTTCTCCCTCATTTCCTGTCAGCGCCACTCCATATCCACCGCGCGCAAGTTCGATGGCCAGGTCGCGGTAGTGCTCCGGGTGCCAGCGACGCGCGGAGAACCCGCCGGGGTGGATCACCACGCGTGGACCCGGCAATCCGGTCCATCGGCCTGCTCCGGCGCTTCGCTCACCGTCGGTGATGGTCAACCCGGGCCGGCTCACCTCCAACGGACTCAGGCCCAGCCCCTTCAACATCTCGACGTTGTAGGTCGATTCGTGCTTCGAGAATTCGCTCCGGTGCTCGTAGATGCGCCGGTTGGCCAGCAGGCTGTACCAGCGATATCCGGTGGCCACTCGAATCGGAACACGTGCAAGAAATGCCGCCCACATGAGGCGGCGGAACGGCTTGAGAAAGATCGCAGCCTCAATGCCATCCGAGAAGGCGGCCCGCAGCTCTCCCAAGGGATCCGTCCAGCGAATCGTCCGAACATAGTCCACATCGGGATGATGCTCGAGGATGGGCGCCACGACGGGACTCGTAAGAAATCCAATCCGTACACCGGAAGCCAGCTGTCGAAGCTGTGACGCAACCGGAAGAGAAAGTATCACATCACCGATGCCGTCGGGCCGGACGATCAGGACATTCATCGGGATATCGTCTCTGAGGTCAACAGGCGCCGCGCCGCTTCGGCCACCTGGTCCGGGGTGATGAGATGGAGGCACTCCATCTCGGGAGAATGTCGGCAGACTCGACTGAAACAGGGACGGCATGGCACCTGCCCCGTCAGTATGCGGTGGCCGGTGCCGTAGGGGCCCGTCCTGATCGCGCTCGTCGGGCCGAACATCGCCACCACCGGTATCCCGAGCGCAGCCGCAACATGCATCGGCCCTGAGTCATTGGTAATCATCACCGCGGCCTTCGAAAGAAGCGCCGGCAGACAGCCCAGCGGGACCGCGCCGGTCAGATCGATGAACGGAGTCGTCGTCAACGCCCTCAGCTGATTTGCATCACGCTGCTCGTCGGAACTACCGATCACGGCAATCGGTCCAACACCGTCCTTGCCAAATTGATCAAGAACGGCGGCAAACGAACTGAGCGGCCACCGCTTCGTGGTCCAGCGCGCCGACACGTTCATTGCCACCCACGGCTTATCCACGGAGACACCCCTGCGCTGGAACAACTCGCGCACCACGGCCACGTCTTTCTCCGACAGCTTGAATCGAAATTGCGGCGTTGCCGGAGGACCTATGCCGAGCGCTGCCGCGACGAGGAGATATCGATCGACCGCATGCATCTCCGGGTTCGGTACGGGCACTCGATGCGTATAGAACCAGGGACTTCCTTCCCTCCCGTTGGCGAACCCGACGCGCATAGGTGCGCCGCTCAGCCGCGCCAGCGCCCCGCTACGGAACAGTCCTTGTAAGTCGACGGCGAGGTCAAACCGTTCGTGTCGCAGCCCGCGCACTTGCCCGAGCCAGCTTCTCACCGTCGCATCCACCGGCCAGACCCGATCCACGCTCTCTGCCCGCTCAACGAGATCCGCCCACTGACGCTTCACGAACCACGTCAGGTGCGCGGCCGGCCATCGTTCCTTGAGCGCCGCCACGACCGGGAGCGCATGGACAATATCTCCGAGTGAGCTGGGCTTGATGAGGAGGATACGGTGGAAGTCGGTCATCATGAACACCGTAACAAGTGACGCGTAAAGAGTGCAGCGGTCAGCTATCAGCAGTCAGCTTATCAGCAAGAGATTCTGGTTTATGCTGACGGCCGATGTCTGAGAGCTGAATGCGCTTAGCCGCATCCGCCAGAATCCATTCGACAGCGCCGCCCAGTGACCCGGTAATGGTATCGGGCACAATTCCCCCGGCGGCAAGCTCGGAGCGGGCCTGCGCCTCCTCGACACCGGTCGTCACCAGGAGACTCTTGGACCCGATCCGTTTTGCCAATTGTATGTCCCGCGCATGGTCCCCGATAACATACGACCGGGCGAGATCCACCTGCCGTTCGCGCAGGGCCTGGTCGATCATTCCTCTTTCCGGCTTTCGACAAGCGCACCCCTCATCGGGGTGATGGGGGCAGACATAAATCGCGTCCAGCGTGACATCCGCTGCATCGAGGAGTCGCCGCATTTTGCTGTGCACCTGTTCGAGATCTCCTGGAGAGAGAAGCCCCCTGGCAATTCCCGATTGATTGGTCACGACAATCAGCTGAGCGCCTGCCTGTTTGAGACGTGCGAGGGCCTGCGGCACTCCCGGAAACAATTCGAACTGCTCGGGAGACCGGATATATCCGGGATCCGGATTCAAGGTTCCATCGCGATCCAAGAAGACGGTGACACCTTTAAGGATGTCTGTCTGGTCGGTTCGGTCTGTCTGGTCCTGCCGATCTTGCTCCGCACCAGACAGACCAGATAGACGAGATAGACTGACTTCGAACACTCGCTGCGCAGACACCCGCGTCATGCAACGGTGGTCGATCGGGCACTCTCTGAGGAGACAGGGTGCACAGTCGACCGGCTCGCGCACAACAGCCTGCTCTTGACCATAGGGGGCAGTCGTTCGCCAGTCTGTCGGACCGAAGACGGCCACCACCGGCACACCGAACGCTGCGGCGATATGCATCGGACCGGTATCGTTGGTGAGCAGGAGACGACAACGTTTCGTGGCAGCCATCAGTTCGCGAATAGTTGTGGCCCCCGACAACACCGCTGACCGTGCTGCGATGCGAGCCGCAATGTCTTTCCCCAGTGCCTCCTCTCCTTTGGCCCCAAGGATCATCACCGCCACTTCGCTGCCCTCATCCTGTCGCAAACGTCCGACCAGTCGCTGCGCGACTTCTGCAAATCGTTCAGGCAACCAACGCTTGGCGCTGCCGTAGGTCGATCCCGGATTGATCCCGATCACGATATCCGAGGGTCCGATGCCGGCTGAGGCCAGTGTCACTTCAATCGCGCGCTCCTCATCGGCCGAAACGAGGAGAGCGGGAGCCGGCGGCTCACCGGCCACCCCCAGCGGTTTGAGCAAATTCCAATAATAGCCGACCTGATGCGTCAACGACCTGCGGTCCGGCACGGCGACGGGATCCGTGAGAAAAAACGTACGCCCGTCGGTGGCATATCCATACCGGCGCGGGATTCCCGCCAACCAGGTCAGGAATGCGGCCTCGAACGCATTCTGAAACAGCACGGCGAGATCGAACCGGTGCCGGCGGACTAACTTCGCAAGTTCCCACTTGCCGGCCAGACCGGCGTGCGCTTGCTTGTCATCGTAGAGCAACACCTTGTCGAGCCCCCGATAGGCGATGAAGAGTTCGGCTACCAAAGGCTTCGCGAGCAGGGTGATCTCCGCCGAGGGGAACAGCGCGCGCAGGCCGCGCAGAGCCGGCTCACACATCACCGCATCGCCGATCCAATTCGGCGCCCGCACCAAAAGACGGTGGATCACCGCGTGATGCATGATGCGTGACGCGTGACGCGTGGAGTCCGAATTCTGCTGATCCACCGCTGAATCCTTGCCCATCACACCTTTCTCGCTAGTCTCGCTCATCGCGATCTTTTCGCTCAAGTTGCCTTGCCCCTCGCCCCTTGCCCCTTGCCTGTGATCAGTCGGCGCAACCGTTCCTCTCCACGCACCACTTCCGCCCGCAGGCGCAGCGCCCACCAGGGGTCATCCGGCATGAGGAATGACAGCAACTTGCCGGCATCCTTTTCGGTTGTCAGGACCAGTTCCGCTGCCACGGCCTGCGCGTTGGTACGGACCTGACGGACATCGTCGGCACAGTAATGATGGTGATCTTGAAAGACCGACTCCCCCGATATCTCGATCCCGACTGCCACAGCGGATCGGCGAAACGAATCGCTATTCCCGATTCCGCTTACCAGCCAAGCCTTTTTCCCGCAACACCAATCCAGAGGCTGCAGCGCTTCCGTCACGACCGACTGAACGGACTCCGGCTTGAATACCACTTCGATGAAATCTTCGAATGGAAGCTGTTTTGCCTGGAGCCTGGCGCGAACGGCTTCCACATCTTTCTTGGAATCGGCCCGCGTGACCAGGACCGCAGTCGCACGCGCAAGACCGGTGAGTGGCTCCCGCAACCGGCCGGCAGGGAGCATCGCGTCAAGCCCTGTGGCGTCGGTGGCGTCAAGCAACACCAGATCAACATCACGATGCAGCGCACGATGCTGAAACCCGTCGTCCAATATCATGTAATCGACCGGGTACTGCTCCAACACCCACCGGCCGAGCGCCGCCCGGTCAGCCCCCACCGCCACAATCGCCTGCGGACAGTGTCGCGCAATCAGGAATGGCTCGTCTCCCGCTTCGGATGGCCCGACCAGGGACCGCGTCCCGTTTGACACGAGAAGATACGAGGCCTTATTCGTCCGCTTGTAGCCCCGGCTTAAGACAGCCACACGTTGCCCGTCGGCCTGTAGCCATTGCGTCAGGAGAATCACGATCGGCGTCTTGCCGGTTCCCCCGACGGTGAGATTTCCCACGCTCAGTACCGGACAGGGCAATCGTGAGGATGGGAGCCAGCCGCGGTCGTAACACCAGAACCGGAACCGCACGACGAGGCCGTACAACCACGCGACACCGTAGAGGCACTTCCGAACCGGTTGTCCGGGGTGCAAGAGCGTCATGTCAGGATTGAGCCATTGCCGGTCCCGCCGCTGCCTCGACTGACCGGTGCGAGTGCGATGGGGCAGAGGTGAGACAGGATTCTATCAACTCCAGGCTCCGTTTCAACGCTCCTTGGTTGTCCACTACCACACGCCTCGCGGCCTGCCCCACCGTCTCGCGGGCCTTTTGATCGGCCAGCCACTCGTTCATGGTGCGGACGAGATCCTCAACTCCGGTGACTCGACACCCGCCCCCTGCTTCCTGCAACAGGGTCGCGACCTCGGCACAATGGTCCGTGTGGGGCCCGAACATCACAGGCTTGCCCCACACCGCCGGCTCCAGCAAGTTGTGGCCCCCAACAGGAACCAGTGTCCCTCCCACAAATGCTACAGACGCCTCGCGATAGGCACGGGCCAGTTCCCCTCTCGTATCCAGGATAATCACGCGCGGGCCTTCCGCGACCCCATGGATCAGACTCTTTCGTTGCACGGGGAATCCGGTCTCCCGCACCATGGCTTCAACACGTTCAACCCGTTCGATATGCCGTGGCGCCAACATCAGCACCGTTGCGGGATGGGCTTTGACAAGTTGCCTGTACGCCGACACCAGTAGCTCTTCTTCGCCTGCGTGCGTACTGCCGGCCAGGATCAACTGTTCCTGCGGACCGACTCCGAGGCCCGGTCGTACTGTGTCATCGGTCCGTGCCTCAGGCAGTGGTTGATCGAATTTGATGTTGCCGGTGGTGTACACGCGGGCAGGCTCCGCCCCCAGCGCGACGATGCGTTGCCTGTCGCGGTCAGACTGCATCAGACACAAGGTCAACGATTGGAGCACGGACCGGTAGAACGACCGGATCACTCCGATGTCCTGACGGCGGAAGGAGCGGGAGGACAACCGCCCGTTCACCAGCACGGTCGGCACCGCTCGTGCCCGCAACGTCCATAAGAGATTGGGCCACAACTCGGTCTCGACGAACACATAGAGCACAGGACGTAACCGCTCAACCATGCCCGACACCACCCAGGGGAAATCAAGCGGAGCATAGCGATGTTCGGCGACATCTGCCAGCCGTTGTTCGACCGCTTCCCGGCCGGTCTCGGTCACGGTCGTGACGATATACCGATATTCCGGATGGCGCCCCTGCAACGCTTTGACAAGAGGAACCGCCGCCACGACTTCACCCAAAGAAACGGCGTGAACCCAGATGAGCGGTTTATCTGGTTCATTTGGTTTGTTTGGTTCGTCTGGTTTCTCTTGCTCGAAAAAACCAAACAAACGAGACAAACCAAATGAACCTTCTCCCAACCCCAGCCGCTGCGGCAATCCCCGACGGCAGCGCTGTTTGGCAAGCAGGATACAGACCACGACCGGGGCGGCGAGAAGCAGGAGACAGTTATAGAGC
>DATIGF010000153.1:0-21966 GCA_035454865.1 Nitrospiraceae bacterium
GCTCGTAATAACGGAAGCCCCAACCGGTCACCTGATTCAGGCTGACTCTTCCCGGATTGAAAGTCTGAGTCTACTGAGGAGGGTTTCTGCGCGGGCTTGCTGCGACACATCGACCATTACCCGACAGACCAAGAACGGCACGCCCGGATAGAGACTGCTCACGTGTTCGTCATGAATCACATACGCGATGCGATTGCCGTCGAGCAGGCTCTTGATCATGGCCAGCTCGCCCACATCCTGTGCGCTCGTGAGATGAATCATTTGCATATACGACCTACCGCTGAACTTGCTCGGTTTCGATCAGGACACCTCCCAATCGTTTGCACTTTCCCGATCTTCCCTTTACACTCCGGAATCAGTTATGGCGTTTCCGTAATTCGCGCGCGCCGCTCCTGACCAGGACCACCGGAAATCGTGAGTACGCGCTTCCATTCGCGGATCTGGTAGATTGCCCAGGCATTCGGCTGGCCTTTATAAAAAGCGTTGGGATCCTCGCCGCTGGCGTTAAGGAAAATTGGTTCCGTAAACCCTTCTTCTAGTACATAATCAAGGAGGGATTCGGTCGTAAATCCAGACCCGCGCAGGGTCACCTCAGCCAGCAGATTCAAGATTTCGTCGGGATTCTGGACCGTAATCGGATTCATTGGCTCTCTCCTCCGGGCAACAAATTGTAACGACGCTTCAGTAAAGAAGGCAAGGCGCGATGACAACTCGTATGACGAAATCTCGATTTCTCGAAGCCCTTCTGCGTGTCATGGACGACAAACATCACTGGGCCTGGGATCACTTTGCCACAGGTCGCCTCACAAAGGACCAGCTGAAGATACATTTCCAGCAAGAGTACGCCCTGTACGTCCGGGATTTTCCCGTCTTCCTCGCCCGCATCCATGGAAAGAATCCCCCTCCCCCTGTCCGGCGCATGCTGGCCGAGAATATTTACGAGGAAGACACCGGCGGGCTCTCCCTCGGAAGATCCCACCCGGAACTCTTCCTTTCCATGATGGAGGGCCTGGGATTCAGCGTGCAGGACTTCGAGCATATCCGCCCTCTGCCTGCGAGCCGGACCTATCGCGCATGGCTCGACAGGATGTCAAACCACCACCATTGGGTCATGGGTGCCGCCACCCTGACGATTTTCGTGGAAGGGAGCGTGAAAGACCGCAAAGAAATGCATGAGCCGTCCAAGCCGAAGAGTGCAGAAGATATCGAGGCGGTTATCCAGAACCATCCGCTCGTTCAGCACCACGGTGTCCCACCCGACTGCATGGATCTGATACGCGCTCACCAGCTGGTTGAAGCGGGCCATCGTCATGACGCCTATGACATGGTCGTCAATTACACGACGCCGACGCTTCAGCGCTCCGTCCTTGCGAATCTGAAGAAGAGTCTTTCCCTCTGGCTACAGTACCGCGATGCCGTCGCCAAAGCCTGTGGCATTAAGAAACCTTGAAACTTTGCGGCGCCTTATTTCCGCATGGCTTTGCGTCAGTCTGATTCCTACTTTCAGCTATCTGCCATCCGCGCTCAGTGCCCCATACCTGGACGCCATGGTTTTGGTCCCCGCGGGAGAATTTGTCATGGGGACTCCCGAAAGGTCAGGCGGCCTGCCCGATGAGCACCCGGAACGGCGTGTATTTCTCAGCAGTTTCCTTCTCGATCGCGTTGAAGTCACCAACCGTGCCTATGCGGCCTTCGTGCAAGGTACCGGCCATCGGCCTCCTGCGAATCCTAATCCGGCCAGGACTCTTTGGGAAAACAATCACCCCATGCCCGGCATTGAAGACCATCCGGTCGTCAACGTCAGCTGGGAGGATGCTGTGGCCTATTGTCGATGGGCCGGCAAACGCCTCCCCACTGAGGCTGAATGGGAAAAGGCTGCGCGGGGCACGGATGGCCGGCGTTACCCATGGGGAAACGACTGGGATTTCATGTTGGCCAATAGTGCCAGCTACTGGGCCAAGCGCACGATCGAATTCCAGAGCGGAGCAGACTGGGATGCTTTTTGGATCAATGGGGAAGGCGCACGCCTTTCACGAGAATACGGGGTGAAAGGCGAAGTTTTGACCCTCCCGGTTGGAAGCTTCTCACAAGGCGCAAGTCCTTATGGCGCCCTCGATATGGCGGGGAATGCTGCTGAGTGGGTCGCGGACTGGTTTGACCCCAACTACTACCGTGAAGCACCGCTTGTCGATCCTCCGGGCCCGGCCCGGGGGGCGATCAAGGCCATGCGCGGCGGCTCCTGGCTCAAACCGGCTGTCAGCCTCCGGACAACCGATCGTGATTGGGGAACAATGGACAGCCGCCCTAGCGGAACTGGATTCCGCTGCGCAAAGGACGCTCTGTAAGTGCCGCTCGTTTCTCGAGGAGGCGATCCTGCTTAGGCGGCCGATAGATCTGCCTGCGGGACAGGCGTGAGGGTACTGAAGTATTCAGACAGAAGAATTGCTGGTTCCGGGTCCAGCGCGATGAGACTGATTCCGAACTCCTTCCCTTCTGACCACCGTACTGCTGCTTGAAAAATCGGAACCGGCGCTGCGAGGCCCGGGAGAGTGACCTTCAGGCACATCACCGTACCCGGGGGGACGGGGCCACTCCCCCTGATTCGCCATCCTTCGCGAGACATGTCCACGACTACGCCATTCCCGGATTCCCCGTCGATCTCATACAGCACTGGACAATGCACCTGATAGCGAGTACGTCGACGCACGTAATGGAAATGGGCTCTTGTCGTCTCGCCCCAGAACGATCGTGCAACCGATTCATCAGACCCTTTGAGATCAAATTCCGCGCCCGGATTAACCAGGCCGCGTGACGAAACCATTTGGACCAGCCAAGCCACGCATTGAGCTAGAGCAACTGCGAGGGCTGTCACCGTGAGTAGTTCAGCTACGCTGATCATTCGCTTTCCCCCTCGGTCCTGACGCCCATGTTCATGGCGCCATGCAGCAAGCCTAGCCTGCCCCGGCCCGTTTGGTTAGGGTACGAAGAGAGTAGTTCAAAAGAGGGGAGCACCGAGGCCAGCTTCGGGACTGGCGAAACAAGAGGTTGAAATATGCGTTGGCAACCTGGCGAAGTTATTGTGAAACGTGGGCGCCCACACAAGCTGCATGCAGGCTGAGGAGCGGGACGCGATGTCACCGGACAAGGGAGGCTGTCAGGGTCAGAGGGCGGCGCGGGCATTCTGCGGATTATGCCTCGCGACCAAGGTATCCATTCCTTTCAAAAATTCAGTTATCGTCGCTCAATGCCGCGGGGGCAGTGTCCCCCTCACGTGAACAGTCCGACTGGAGAATAGGTGTGTCCGGGAAGAACCGCATTCAACTCCGCAACACTCGTCCCGAAATGTCTGGTGAGCACATCCCCGAAGATATCCCGGAACTCCACTGTCGCGCGGATGTACCGCCCGCTGTCGAGATTCGCGTCTACTAGTGAGGCCGGCCACCCGGCCGCACCATGATAGAGACCTCCTTTGACTGTCCCGCCAACCAGAAACCAGGTAGAGCCTTTCCCGTGATCGGTTCCCCTGCTGGCGTTCTGCCGAACCGTTCGACCGAATTCCGTACAGGTGAGGAGGACCACGTTATCCATCAGCGGTCCGAGATCATCGACGAGCGCCCGGATCCCTCCGGCAAAATCGGCAAGCCGCCCGGCCTGCCGGTTGGCGGCCGAACCCCCTGCTCCCTGATCATCGTGCGTATCCCAGCCTCCGATATCAACTGTCGCCACCTCCAAACCCAGCCCGGAACGGATGATATGGGCCAGATCCCGCATCTCTCGTCCAAATGTTGTATTGGGATAGACTGCCCCGTTTTGAGGTGACGCCGGGCCAATACCCTCGATAGCGGCCACCCGATTCAACATCTCAGGACCGAGAGCATGGACGGCGCTTCCTGCCGGATTTGTACTCGTTGAGGCAGGGTCTTGGGCATAAATCGCCCGAAAATTTGAATCCAGCATGACTTTTGAACTACCGAGCCTGGAAAAACTCACGGATGCCAGATCCGTCATGGATGGAACAAGGACTGCTCCTCGAAGCGCCTTCGCTACGTCGTCCCCGATCGCTGCCGCTCTCAAGGTTGAGGTGCCGGCCGCCGGCACGGCGCCAAGGTAGCGGTTCAACCATCCATCTCTCAGTTGGAAGAATCCGTGTTCGATCGTATCTTGATCCGTAAAATGAGACTGCGTACTCCCGGCGAACCCTGCTGCAGTCACAATCGCCAGACGGTTGTTGGTGAACAAAGGTGCCAGGGCTTGTATCGAAGGGTGCATGGCAAATCCTGTCCCAGGCAGATCGATCCCCGACCCGTCCCCGGAACCGGGCGGGAGTATGCCTATACCACCGTTCGTCGAGCGTGGACGGACCACATAGTATTGCGGGTCGGTGTAAGGAACAATGGTATTCAGCCCGTCGTTTCCGCCACGTTGAAACACCACGATCAACGTCTTCCCCGCGTTTGTCGCCGCTCTGGCTGTGCCCGGAAACAGGAAGTCCAGGGGGAACATGTTCGCCGCGAAGGCCGTAGCAGCCAATCCGGCTGCGCGCTTTAACACAGTTCGTCGGGAAACCTTCTGAAATGCTGATGAGCAACAATGACAATGTTCCATTATGGATACTCCCCGATATTCGTCGTTCTTATTGATAGAGATATCGCGGATTCGCCAGAATACTTGCCAAGGTCCGGTCAAGAGGCGTTTCCACACTAGAGGTGTCGAGATTGAAAGTCCCACCTCCGCTCCGCAGGGTCGTGAGGTACACCTGATACTCAGTCGCCGTCACTTGTCTGTCCATCGTCAGATTAAGCAGGAAGCCCAAGACATCTTGTTCCGTCTTAAGCCCAAGATTCTTCAGCCAGACTCTGGTGAGCCCGTTGGTTGCGTCCGATCCGTAGCGGACGGTTGATCCGAATCCTGGAATGGTCGCTTCATACGCCATACCGACTTCATGGAACAGCACATGGGTATTCAGCCAATGATCGGACTTTTCCTTGTATCCGGTTGGAGGAGGCATTTCATACAAACCTTGCCCGATTCGAGTGAGGCGACTCCGGAAGGGATCACGCGAAGACCAGACTCCGAGATTGCGATGCAGGCCGACGACGAATTCCAGCGGGGTCTTGACCAGCGTCCGGTAGTTGCGAACGTCTCGAAAATCCGGGGACGTGAAGATCGCGATCAAGACCTTCCTGATGTCTCCACCGGAATCGCTGAATACCGATGCCACTTCCGTCATCAACGCGTCCGATGGCATCTCACTCACGAAGTACTCGCAGAGCTTTTTGGCGAGATGCCGGGCGGTCGAGGGATGAGCCGCGGCTATCTGCAGGACGCGTTCGCCCTCGCCGGGGCCGCCGCCATCGAACGAAATTGACTGCCCCAGGACCTGCTTGGAACCGGGACTGTGACGGCTTGAGACAAAGCGAAACCCCGGTTGCGGCCCATTGGGCGTATCCCATCCGGTGAACGCTTTCGCTGCGTTGACGATATCGGTTTGCGTGTAGCCGGCCGGGTTTCCTTGGTCGTCCACTCCGAGCGTGTGCAGTTCGAGAACTTCGCGGGCGTAGTTCTCGTTCGGGTTCTCCTTCACATTCACGTCCGTATTCAGATAAACCATCATGGCCGGACTCTTGCCGCTTGTCAGCAGGAGATCGATGAACCGGTCGAAGGCCTTCGCCCGGAAAGCCTCATTTTCGAAGAACTCATATTGTCCGGCGAAGTGTGACCGATAGTCGGTATTGAAATGGTTGTCCCAGAAGTACACCATTTTCTCGAGTAACTGCCGTCGACTGTGCATCTTCCGGATCAGGTCATGGTCCTGGAGTTGATTCAGGTTTGGGACGAGCAGGCTCGAGTCCTCCTGATGTACACTCCAGTCCGCCTTATCCTGCGACAGGAGGAGATCTGTATCGCTGTCGATAATGGGAATCGCGGCTGGGAGCGGCGAGGTTGCATGCAGATTCGTAGGCCATGGCAGATTCGGATCGAGACCAAGCTGTTCCTTGAGATATCGATCGGCCCACGCATTTGCCTGGACCGCGTTCATGTGGGAAACGGCATTGAGCTGGTTCGGGGTCCCGCCGAACGCGGCCCGGTTAAGGACATGATAGGCGAACCAGTTCGCCGGCGCTGCCGGCAGACCCGATACGGGCGAGGCAAGCGGGGGAGCCGGAGGAGCCACTGCTTCCACCGGCATTGGCGTAATGATGATGCGAGACAGGCCCGGCATTTCTTTCAAAAGCCGTTGAACGTTCTTCGTGGTCGGCGTGCTGCTCCCCCCTAGAATAGACCCCATCGAGGCGCTGGGTGCACTTGGAGGAGCGGACGCCGCCGTTGCGCCTGCAACTGAACCTGGAAAAGTTGACATCACACTGCTCCCCACGAGCGGCACGGAGGAGGATCCGCTGCTTGAGCCGGCTACCCCCGCAGACTGTACAGATTCCTGAGATGGCTGCGATGAAGCCCCCTGGGTCGATGATGGCACCGTGGCTGAACGAGGTTCCCCGGTTGGATTAACCGGACTCGTCGCTTGACTTTGTCCAGCCGGTTTGACCACGGGCTGAGAAGATTTCTTGAGTATCTTGGGCTGTGTTGCCCGCTTGCCCTTTGCCACTTCTTGCGCAACCACTCCGTTCGTCCCTGCGGGACCAATACCTGCTCGATCAGAACGGAGTAATGAATGCCTCGTTGTGGTCCCTGGATCAGATCTCTCATGTGACTCGCCCTCATTGGCCAAGGATGGACTCCCCGTGAGCAGGGCGGCTGCAAAAAGGCAGCGACTCATGCTTTGTGGCCATGAGATCCCCTGCTTGAAGAGATGAACGCAGGGCAGCTTTCTCAAGATAGCTTGAAGAATCACTATCGAACACATAACCGACCTCCTTGCGACGAATCCTGAGGTCCCACGCATGTGTCGTTTAAGGAGCAAGACCAATACCTTTGAACCGAATCCTCCCCGCTTCGACCATAACCGATGAGGAAATCAGGCGCCTGTTCGATCATTAGAGACCCCTGTGACTCCAAAGACCTACAGGTCACCGTGAAGATCTGAGCCACCAGACTGTCCAGATTCGGTCCATGGACGTATGGAAATACCCCACAACTCAATCTGGGTAGAAGACTGGAGAAAGGGAGAAGTTGGGTGATTACGGGAGCTGTTGAGTGGAGGCAAGCAGGAAGGCGACTTCTTCGACGCGAACCACGGGCATGATCAGACCCAACCCTTCCTGGTCATGCGAAAAATCATACACGATGGATTCTTCGGGAGTGAGCGTGCCGATCATGACTACGTCAATCTCGATCACCTGCTTCTGTTCAATGTTCTGTAACAGGGCCTCGCGCTGAGGCAGAGTCGGGACCGCCACCAGATTCCCCGGCAGATCTTCGTACTTGAAACGGACCAGGCCCCAGCTGGTTGGCGTGAATCGGGGTCCAATGACCACGCGGAATCCCCCGCTTTCGGGATCATACGTGGACAATTCCCCGCTCCAGGCGAAGGCGATTCGCCAGCAGAGCGCTTCTTTCCCAACCCGCCTCGCATCCCGTTCGCGGTTCAGTTGAAATAGTCGTTCATCGTGCGCCGGATCATGATGGCCATGGCTATAGACAGCGGACCAATCCGGTGGCGCACCGTCTAATTCTTGAAGGAACTCTTCGATCGCGGCTGGTTCGATGAGAACATGTGCATCCGGATGGAGACGAGCTTGAAGATCAGTTACCCGTAGAGGAAGAAGCGGCATCACTCCCGTCGGACCATCGGCGAGAAGAGACTCTGGAAGGAAAAGGAGAATCGGGAGCACCGCGGCGCACAGCAGAAAATGGGCAACTATCGAGTTAGTCCCGCCCTGCCTGTGCCAATCGCTTCTCAAAGCTTATCCGCAGGGACTGCCCTGCCTCGTTAGAGGGATCAAGCACGCCGGTCTCGATAAGAAGCTCGATTCGAGGCCGGGGATCAAGCCGCAGCATCGCCTGCCGGTCCAACGGCATCGCCTCAATCACTTGTCGATAGGTCCCAAGCCACGATTCTGTTACCGCACGCAGGCCGGCATCTGTCGGCTTCATCCGTCCCAATGTGACTTGCTGAACCAGCTTGATAATAGGATCGGACTGGGAAATCGTGGCTATCGCCTGGGACAACGCCGAATCGCTGATCTCCGACATCGGCGTCAGTTCATCGAACAGGCACCGGGGCCACGGGGATCGCCGCAACTCCCACAGGCTCCTCCGCCCCCGGATACAGGCCACCCGCCTGTGGCTCCGACGCCAAAAGCGGAAAACTGCTTCTCCAGCTTCGTGGCTTTGCATTGCGGACAAGCAGCTTCGGTTGAGCCGTGAATCAGCAACTCAAAGCGATGATTGCATTCCCGACAGACATATTCGAAGATAGGCATGGGTGACACTCCTTGTAGTGAACGCTATTATAAGAGCGCTCTAGCCAGACCGCAACGACAGGAACCCCATGTACCAGGAAGAAAAAACCTTCACTCTCAGATTCACGCTCGAAGCGTCATTTCCGGACGACTACGAGGGCGAAGAAGATGGCAAAGCCTGGGTCAGGAAATGGGAAGCTCACATCAAGCCACAGATGCTCAGAGTTGTCTTCGAGTCATTGCGCCAACATCCTGGCTGGACCTGTCATGTGCGTAACAGAGGGGCATCGCCAACGGATGAGATCGAAGTGGTCCTTGCCCGGGACTATTCGCAATCGCTCCCCTTTTCCCTTTGATCATGACACCGTCGCGAGATATCGGCCTCTACGTCCATGTCCCCTTCTGCCGGCAGCGCTGCCATTTCTGCGCCTTCTACCTCGAAATAGGCCGGGCCGATCGGATTGAGGCGTTCCGCTCCGCCTTCAGACAAGAAATCGATCTCTATCGCGAGCAGGACCTGCTCGCAGGACGGTCGCTGCGGAGCATCTATTTTGGAGGGGGTACGCCTACGGCACTTCCCGCCGCTCAGTTGATTTCGCTTCTGGAGCTGGTTCGGACCGCCTGGCCGTTGAGCTCCAATGCGGAAATCACCGTGGAGGCTCACCCCTCAACCGTGACGGCTGAAGACCTGCGCGCCTTTGCCGAAGCAGGGTTCAATCGCATCAGCTTCGGCGCGGAGTCCATGAACGACCAGGACTTTGCTTCCATTGGACGACCCGGCACAGTGCGAGACACAGAGACGGCCGTTGCAGCCGCACGCGCAGCCGGCTTTACCAACATCAATCTCGACCTCATGTACGGACTCCCCGGCCAGACCCTGGAGGCCTGGAAGAAAACGCTCCTGTTGTTGCTCGCGCTCAACCCGTCACACGTGTCATGCTATGCCTTGACCATAGAAGAAGGAACAAGGCTCGCGCACGACATCGCACGAAATCTCGTGTCGAAACCTGATGATGCGCTCGTAGTCGACATGGAAGCAGCCGCGGAAACTCTCCTCGCCGCGGCGGGATTCGTGCGATACGAGATCTCCAACTACGCCAGGCCGGGAGCAGCCTGTCGTCACAATCAGCTCTACTGGACTGGCTCCGACTATCTCGGACTCGGCCCGAGTGCCCAGTCCTATGTCGATGGCGTCAGGTTCGGCAATGTCGCGGATCTGACGGCCTATGTAGACGTCCTGGACAAGCACGCGCTGCCGGTTGTGGAACGCGTCACCCTGTCGGTCTCAGAGCAGCAACGCGATGCCCTCGTCTTCGGCCTTCGTCTCCTCAGTGGTGTTCCAATGGCTACTGTGGAAGCGGCACAACAGCGCAACAGGGTCAATGAGCTTGTGGCAAGAGGATTACTTGCGTCCGATACCGATCGGGTGCGGCTCACATCTTTGGGACAGCGCTATGCGGATACCGTAGCAGAGGACCTGTTCTGATCGAGAGGTCGCTCAGGCTGCTCAATGAGGTCGTGCGGCAGGGCCGCAGCGAGTGAAGGGGCGAGGAGGTACGTACCAGGCTTAGCTTGAATCGCTCACTTCGATCATATGCGAGCGGATACGTCCTTTGCCGGCAGCAGCCTCAGTACATCGAGGGGCTGAACGATGCGAGAACGAAGTTGGCGGACATTTTCAGCATCCTGTCAGTGGCGAACCATCAGAACATGCAGACTCGCATCGGCCAGAATGCCCGCCCAGGCGATGGCATTCAGCCAGAGCAAGGAACGGTGGCCGGTTTTCCAGTAATGAATCAGAGCCAGCAGCAGACAGAGCTGGGTCAGGAGTGAAAAGGGTCGATGTAAGTGGGCCGACACCACACCGCGCTCGCTGGCAATGGCAGAGATCGCAGCCAGGAAATAGCAAGAAAATGCCCCGATTTGCAGCCAGCGTCCTTTCCCCTGCTCACCCCGGCGGACCACGACGACCAACGCCCATGTCAGACACACGATCACAACCAGCAAGAGCAGGGGAAACAGTGGCCACCAGACCCGGGCGTCGAGCATAGGCCGGGACTCTAGCAGCCATGCCGCACTTGGTCAATCAGGCTCCTCCCACGTTGACAAGTCACACAAGACGGTAGGAGACTATTCCAAACACATGAGGAGTTGTTATGCCGGTCAATATGGATCCATCGAAGAAACGCCGCCGCAGCCAATCTGAACCAGCGCCAACCACTGAGCAGGCTCAGGCAACAAATATATCGCAGCCGCCACAGCAGTCGTTCGGCGAAGAGACCGAGATCGATCGGGAAAAAGACCTGGCCGACGCGGAGCTGAAAAATCTCTGGGATGCGACCGAAGTAATCGATATGGACAAAGTCTGAGACGCGCCGGGTCAGGCAGGCAGGAAGTAGAAGGCGATCGCCAGCATCGCGTAGACGCCAACCAACATCACCCCCTCCATCCAGTGCGACTCCCCGTCCATCGCCACGAATCCGAGAATCAGCACCGAGACCGTGACCGCCGCCACTTCAAAGGGCGTGATGATCAAGTCCAGCGGGGCGCCGAAGAGATAACTGGCAAACACCAGCAGCGGAGCGACCAACAACGCGATCTGCAGGCTCGACCCGACGGCGATTCCAAACGCCAGGTCCATCTTGTTCTTCATGGCCATCAGCACGGCCGTCGAATGTTCTGCCGCGTTCCCGACCAGCGCGACCAGGATGACGCCGACAAAGACCTGCGTGAGCCCCAGCCTGTGCGCCGTCGGCTCAATGGCCCCCACCAGCATTTCGCTCATCACAGCAATCAGGATCGTGACGATCGTGAGCACGGAAAGAGACAGGCGGTAGCTCCAGGGCTTTTCCCCGATGTCATGGGCATCGTGCGTGTCACCCGCATAGAGGTGCCGATGCGTTTTCAGTGAAAACGTTAAACTGAGCCCGTAGATGAGGAACAGCACAATTGCGATTTCCAGGCTCAACTCGTGTTCGATTGCCACGCCTCTTTCCGCTGCGGTGTAATGGAAGAGGGCCGGGATGATGAGCCCGACGGCCGCCAGCAGGAGAAGGCTTGATCCCGTCCCCGCGGCCGTTTGGTTGAACTTCTGGCGCTCGTATTTCATACCGCCCGCAATCATCGACGCGCCCAGCACGAGCAGAATGTTCCCGAGGATCGATCCGGTCAACGAGGCTTTCACCACGTCATGAAGACCTTCGCGCAGCGCGGCAAGCGCAATGATCAACTCGGCAGCATTTCCCAGGGAGGCATTCAAGAGGCTGCCTACACCGGCACCGACATGAGTGGTGAGGTGTTCGGTGGCCCGTCCGAGCATGCCGGCAAGAGGGATGATCGCCAGCGCCGATGTGAAAAATACAAAAAGCGGATCGGCCTTCAGGAACTCCAAGGCCACCGTCAAGGGGATGAACAGTAAAAGAACATCCAACCAGGATGTAAAGAAGCGTCGCACGGAGGAAACCTAGCATGGCCCCGATGGTTTGTCGATAAATCTCATGGCGCTCACTGACGCATTGTTCTACCCGTTTCATCTGTGCCACCAGCGCACGCTGGCGCTGCTGCTGGAGAGGTTTTCATGCGTGCACTTCCGAGACTATATGGCCCTGCAAGTGGGTCCCTTCTTCGGGACCACCGCCTACCCCGACCGCATGGGAGATTCATTCCCGGAGGTGATGGCCGCTGGACGACTGAAACAGGGCTATAACGTGAGCGGGCCTCTCAATCGAGAGGCGAGCACCGCCGTCGACCGTGACCTATGCGATCCAGCCTGGCGAAACCTTTTTCACAATGCTTTGAGGGAAGGTGGTCGCTTTCAACGTGGATTGTTCGATGAAGGAATCCTAGGAGAGAGTGGCAGTACACAAACTCATGAACCCTCCACGCTGAATCGCCTGAGAAAAGACGGGTTCGAGGCAGAATGTTTTACTGTCGAAGACCTCAGACAATTGAGCCAACGACGCCTCACCGGTGCGCAAGCCGAGAGGTTTGACTATGGCCTGGCACTGCTGAAAACGTCAGCCTCGCTGGTGTATACACTACAACTCGCAGCAGCAGAGCGGCTCGCAGTGGCGACGGACTCTCATGCCCACTTCGTGCTGCTTGCCCGGATGATCGAGCGCGACGGCATCACCATCGAGAATCATTGGATCGAGCGTAGCGGGTATTAATCGTCTCGGAGAGGTCTGCCAGGATTTCCCGGCCATGCCGACACCGTCTACACCTCAAACAATCCCGGACGTCACCGAAGACATTCAAACCGGTTCAGGCACCGGATTCGAGGCCCGTGTAGTTGTCTTCAATTGCGACTGTCACACTTACCAGCAAGTCATCGACCTCTTCTGTCGATTTATTCCTGGGATGACTTCGTCCAAAGCCTTTGAACTGGCCTATCGCATTGATCAAGAGGGAGAAGCAATTGTATATACCGGCCCCTCAGAGCAGGCAGAGGATATTGCGGCAAAACTGGCAGGCGGTGGACTCAGAGTCGCGGTGCAGTAGCATGAACCTTCAGCGGGCGGCAAAGTGTTACTTGTGCTTGGCCTTGTGCTTCTTGGCCGTGCTGACTTTCGCAGGCTTCTTGGACCTGGCTTTTACGGAAGCCTTAGTTGAAGGCTTTCCTGCGGGCTTTTCCGGTTTCGATGGGGCCGGCTTCGCTCCCTTCGCCGATCCCTTGGTTGCAGACTTGCCACCTTTAGCAGGCTTCACGGGAACCATGTAGGTTGAAGTCCGGTTCACCTTCGCCAGCTGATCCCCGCTGAGCACACGCACCTGGTAGAGCTCGAAGAGCTTGCTGATTGCCTTGTTATCGCCCCTTCGCGCCGCGCTCAAGAGGCGCCGGCGTTGGTTCATTTCCTCTTCTTCAGTATGGGAAGCAGCTCGTCGTTCCATGCCCGTCCTTTCTCAGCACAATCCAATTGCTGATCGCACAGGTCCGAATCAGCAAGTCGCCCTCAGAAAAATTGGCGAAGTATATCAGAATCCAGGAGAAATTTGGAATAATCTACTCGGCTCGATCCTCATTCACAGGAGATAGAAGCAGCCCCGGTTTGATCGAGTCTGTTGTTCGTGAGGGGGGCACCTCCATTGAGGGCTCACGCGCCGGGCAGGTATAATCCTGGAGGTTCACCACATTCACCGGAGACTTCATCATGACCCAGCATACACAGGAACAGCCGACCGTGGCCGATGACCCCGCAGCACGCGAATTACTCCGCCAGGCTTTTGAAAGGACCGCTCGCTGGCAGAAAGACTTCAAGGGATTCACTGCCGACCTCACCGTAAACGTGAACGGAAAAGAGACCAGCGGCCCTATCATGGTCAAAGGCCCAAGGGAAGTCTCTGTCCAACTCGGTGACGCAGACGTCCAGAAGTGGGCCCAGGAACAGCTCGGCATGATCGCCGTACATCGGGGTCCTCGCAGCTTTGAGGAATCAGACGGAAAGTATTCCCTGACCATGGAAGAAGACGGACATCCGTTCGGCACGAAGCTCGTCATCCACGGGTCGAACTCGTTCTACCGCCTCAAGGATAACCGCATCACTCAGATCAATAGGAAGATGGCGCACCCCGGTATGGCCCCCTTCGCCTTTACGATCAATGTCGAGGAAAGTGCCATTACCCAGGATCAGAAGAACCTCACGACAAGATATACCGTCTATTACTACTCCCCGACAGACGGAAAATTGAACAACGTCGAGAGCTTCACCGACACCCACATCCGCGTCGGCTCATCGGACCTTCCCGCCACCAGGCGCATCATCTCGTTTGAGAACGGCGAGGTCGTGGTAAAGAGCCTCACATTCACGAATCATAAGCTCATCTAGCAATCTGGATTCCCCGTCCTCTCCCCTGCCAAACGGAGAGGGCGGGGAGCCCTTCCTCGGCCGTTCCATGGACCTTCGGACATCCTTTCCCCGCAGCATGCGATTCAAGCTGGAGGGCTATGTCCATCTCGGACGCATGATCGACAAATGCCGCGCCGTCCTGGCCGGCACTGAAGGTGAATACCTCTACCCCTGCCCCATGGACCTTCGCCTGCTGGAGTTTGCCGGCATCACGGATGATCAGTTCACGGCTGCTGTCAAGGCAAATGCGACCGATGAGGGCGTTGTGCAGTGGTTCCACCGGTCGGCGAAGGGCCATCCCCAGGCCGAATTAGAAGAATGGAACCGGATGATGCTGAACCGTGGACCGAGTACTCCGGAGAAGCAGGAATATTTCAATAGACTCAGAGACGCCGTCGATCCCTCCCGAACCGATCTGAGGAGTTGGGCCGACCTTCAAGATTTGGAAGAGGGCCGTACCGTTCCACGACGGGAGCCGGTCAGCTGACCGACTCCCGCTTCATGGATCCCCCTTGAAAGAACTCGATCGAACGGTTGTCGTCGGCTAGTTCAATGGCGGAACCACACCGGCAAACGTCAGGAGGTCCGTAATGTGAAAATCCCCCGCCGTGGCCGAGGGCAACACCGGTTTCCAATTTCGTTCCATCGCCAGGTAGGAGGTGGGATCGGCTTTGAGGAGACCGATGAACACTTCCCCGACGATTCGTCCTCCGACCGGTCCGAGACGAAGCCCGCCTTCCATGACTTCCGCTTCCTTCAAAATGTAGTACCAGAGGGGCGTGCTGCGCTCCATGCCATAAGGCCGCAGTTCGGTCAATTGCGCCGGGGGCAGGACCGGCACACCCATGACCCGGGCAATGGCCTGACCCGACGGCAGTCCGAAATTGACATGCCGCATTAAATTCCGGGACGCGAGTGATTGGACGCCGTCGGAGGGCATCCCTGGAGCCGGTCCACGGGATCCCAGCAGATGCATCAAAACGCTCGACAGCTTTGAATCGATCCGCTTGTTCGGTCTCGCGTTGCCGTCGCCGAAATTGAAAAACGTCTGCCAGTCGACGAATCGCCGGGGAGCGCGCTTGCCGCCGCGCAAATCAGCTGGATCGGGATCATTCGGATCGATCGAGTCGTCGAACGCGAAAGCGAAGAAGGGCGATCCGTTATCCGGACCGAAATTGAGGCGATAACTCGGCCGGACCTGAGAGTGTCCGAACCGATACGCCGCAACCGAAAACTCGACGGGAATCAAGGGGTTCCTGCTCGCATTACGGAATCGGAACGATGACAGGGGATCATCCACATTGTAGAAACGTGGCCCGCGTCGCAGGATGTCTGCAACGCGATCCTCCCCGATCGTCAGCGGCAGGAATTCGTTCACGATGATCCACTGATAGTGCCACCGCACCTGGCGTTGCGCCATTTGGAAGATGCGTTCCGGGGACGCCCCGGCGAGGGATGGTTGGGCCCGCAGGTGATCGACCACAGCATTGTGGAACCGCAACATCGCCATATGAAACTGGCTGATGATCACATTTTCATCGTTGCGGCTGTCGCCGATAATGGCATTGTTGTTCGCATCGCGTGGCAGGTCGTAACGCACAGCGCCCTTGCGAGAGACGGCCTCTGATCCTGGCAGCACGTCCACGCGGAACTTGATATCGCCGGACGACCGGTCATACAGCTCCGGCGAGTCCTGCGGTCCGCCGCCATACACACTGTCGAGGTCGAACGCCGCAGTGCGGAAATTAGTCGTCCGTCGCGGATCGCTGTTCTGCATCAACGGAGATTTCAAATCCAACGTGATGTCGTGATCCAGGAATTGACCAATAAATGTGACTCCAGCGGTCATATTGGGGTTATCCGGATTGTTGGGGCTGAAGACGGCGGGGTTCAGAATGGATTGGATCGGATCCGTCAGCAGGTCCTTGGCATCAAGGATCCCGCCCTGCTCACCCAGCTTCTGGACCTTCTCGCGCATCTCGTCAGTGGTCGGAGCGAACGCCGGCAGTCCTGGGAACATGCGCGTAAACGTGTCGTCCGGTCTCGATGGGCGTGTGGGTGCCGTCACATGAACGCTATCCCGATCCCGGTCATCTGCTATAGCTGTGACGGCAGAAAATGCCACTATCGCTGAGCAGGACAGGATGCTCAGTGCACTCACAGAAGTACGTACGCGGTCTCTTTGAGACATGGTCTCCTCCTAGTTGCGACTTTACCCGACCTAAACGTTTATCCCGCCGGCAGGTCTGCAATCAATCCCCTGGGGACACAAAACGGTTGACGAAATTACAGGACGCTTTTCTTGTAGAGCCACACTACCGCAAGACATATGCCACGGAGGAGGTATCGGCAGGAATTTGAGTGCGACGGAACTTTCTCCAACGAAATCAGGAGTCCGGGAGTCCCGTGTGGAATTGGAGCTAAATACTAGTCTTGGAATCTTGTAGGCAGGGAACTACATACCTGGGCCGTGCAGGGGACATAGAGGAACTGACTCAAGACTTGGCAGAACGCAGATATCGGCACAGGGATTGGAACCGAGTCTTACCCATCTCGTTGCCCGCAGACGTTGGAGGACGCGAGCGTTTGACCGCAACGCGTTAGATAAGATCAACATTTATTTGAACCCCTCCCCGCTGGTTCCGCCTCCGAATCCGCCCCAGTTTCCGCCGAACCCACCCTGGCCGGTGCCCCAATACTCGCCTTTTTGAATTCGGCGGTAGGGATGCCGAAGGTCCGGGCGGCTGATCCACCAGAAAAATGAGATCGCTCCGATGCTGGTAAAGAGGGTGATCCAGAAACCGACGCCTTTGAAATGCGTCTTCGCGAGGCTGCCGACGCGCACATTCTGAGCAGGCGTCGCCAATGCAACAACAGTCCGATAGAGACCTTCGCCAAAGTGTCCGAGTTGGATTGAGGGATGGAGATAGGCGCCGCCCACCTCGCTCATAATCGCCGGCGTAATCACCGGCAACATCTGGCGGCCCAATGTCATCGCCGCCTGCCGTTCCTGCACCGCAACGAGCACCATCACGCCGTGTTCCTGCTGCGCAGAACCGATGCCCCATTTTTCATAAAGCGCGGTCGCGTATTCGTTCGCCGAGGCAAACGGCTTAATGCTGGGAACCGTGACCACCACCATTTCGACGCCGGTCTTCCGTTCCAGATCCTGGCAGACAGAACGAATCCGCTCTTTCCACTCCGCATCGAGTACCTGGGCATGGTCGCTGACATAGCCCATCGGCCCCGGCAACTGCGGCCGTTCTTTCGGCCGCTCATAGAGCGCCGCCTGGGCTACCGTGGTCCATACCATGGCAGCCAGGGTCAATAAGGCCGTAGCGGCGCCTTTGTTCCGCCGTGCGTCGATCATCGTCTCTCCCGCCCTAACCGTTCTTCCACGGCAGCCACCAACCGGCCAAGACATTCAAGATACCGGTCCATCATTCTCGGCACTTCCTTCTGGCCGGGAGAAATCTGCCCCCGTTTGAGCAGCAGCGCATCACGAAGGCCGGCGAGATCAACCCCAAAATGGGATTCAAGATCCTTCAATAGCGGCTCACCGTGAGAAAGAGCAGGTCGTCCCAGCAACCGCTGGACGCCTCGTAGCACCGGCAGCAACGAAGTGATGGAGAGCGGCAACAGAATTGTGACGGCTTCTTCGGTTCCTCCCCCTTCCACAAATCGCTGACGGAGGCGCAGGAGATTTCCCCGGAGCGCCTGCAACACTTCGCCGCCCAGATAGCGGGAATCAACCTTGAACCCGACGAAGGGATCCTGCCCCCACAAGACACGATGACATTCGTGGATGTCCTGATATTCCAGCGGAAACACGAGTGCAGCCGACTGAAAATCGGCTTTGGTGAGAAACAAGGGCACGACAACCTGCTCTTTGTTCCATCGCTTGTGTATCCCACCGTACTTCTTGAGGACCGCGACATCGTAGGACGACACGAGCAACAGCAGATTCAGGTTGGACCGGCCGGGAAGAAAATCCCCTCGGACGGCACTGCCGTACAACAGCACCCCCTCAAGTTGTGTTCCATAAACCTGCCTCACGTCTTGTACATACGTCCGCAGTAACTGCTGCGTGTCCTCCGGCAATCCGTCGATGGTCCATTCCACTGATGACATCGTGTTACCTCGCGCTTCCTGCCGCCATATCGTGGGCCGAAGGATCAGGCAGGAATCCGGCAGCCATCATGCGGTCAATCAGATTAAATGGAGGAGTGCGACGAAACCCGGCCGTCGTGGACAGCACGCGATAGCGCAGCCGCGGATTACGATCCAGCGTGCGGAATACACGGTCGCGGAGAAAGGCGATCATGGGATTGGCCGTGTTCCAGAAGAGAACTTGCTCGTCCGCCAGCTTCTGCAACATCGTGACCTGCGGGCGGCGCGCGTCCTCGTAGCCCTTGAGCTTTACGGCGGAAAAATCCCTCGCCGCCAGACATTCCGGCAGAAGGTCCGCCAGCGTCATGGCATCCACCATCGCCTGCATCCGGCCTTGTGAGGCATGGGGGTTCATCGCATGCGCCGCATCCCCGATCAGCACCGCCCCGTCAGCCACCCACGTCGGCGTGCGGACGCGTCCGGTCGGCATGAAAGCGGTTTGATTCCAGTCGGTCAATGTTTGAAATAGTCCGCCACATGCAGGATCTATCGCGGTCCAAGCCTGTTGCAGAGCGGGAATGCCCTGAGCCTTGACGCGGTCGTAGGAACCGGCGTCAATCATGTAGAAGAGGTACACTTTGTTTCCCGCGGCGGGGAACATGCCGAGAATCGTCCGTTTGCCCACAAAATACTTGGCCTCGGTCACCGGCATACACGCGTCCAGAATCGCAATCAGATAGCCCTGGGGATAGCGATGCAGGTCAGCCGGAATCTGCAATGCGTCACGGACTTTTGAAAAGGCCCCGTCGGCGCCGACGACCACTTTCGCCCTCACCGTCACCTGCTCCACTCCTCGCTTGGCGGTCAGACCGACAACCTGGTTTCGCTCCCGAAGCAGGCCTGTGAAGGTCGTCCCGTACCACAGGGACACAGAACGTTCAGTCTGGATTGCGTCGAGAATCGCGTGGTGCGCGACATTCGGCAGCGTCACGACAGCCCGGTTGTAGGGAGCAGGAAGATCGCCGTAGTCGACCGTGCACAGCCGTTCGCCGCCGACGCGACAGAAATGAAACTTGCGCACCGTCTGGGTGGCCTCAACCGGCAGCTTGTCCAGCAACCCGAGACGATCGAGTACCTCCTGTCCGTTCGGCTGAAGGATCTCCCCGCGCAAGCCCTGCGGCGGACCGGGAGCCTGCTCCAGCACGATCGTCTTGATCCCCTTCTGGGCAAGCGCGAGGGCAAGAACCGCCCCGCCGCCACCGGCTCCGACCACCGCAATGTCTGTCTCGATCGTCGACTCCGCCATAGCTATCGCGATCATTCCTTCCAAAGGCTAAACCGGTGCTCGTCCTTCCACATCGCCAGAAATTTCTCACGCGCCTTCACCGCAATCGCGTGGTCCCTGATGACATCCAAGCGTTCATCATTGTAACGATTGCCGCTGGTCGTGTGATTCATCGAACCGTTGGTGTTGATCTCATCGTCGACGACCACCTGCTTCAGATGCATGAGGCCGTCGTGTTGATTGATCTTAATGGGAATACCGGCTTCTCGAAGAGTCGACACAGCGGTCTCCTGCTTCGCGTCGTCAAGCCGTTCACGGTCGGTGATGACGCGAACATCCACACCCCGCTTCTTGGCCTCGACCAGCGCCTTAACTGCAAGGGGGGACGTCAGCCCGTACACCGCGACAAAGATGTACCGTGTGGCGTGATCATAGATCTGCACGACCCGCCGGAGCGGCTCGTCCTCCGGGGAGTACCACACCTCCACCGAAGCGGCCGAAGCTTCCCCGCCCGGCACGATCAGGACACTCGCCGCGAGGCAAAGCAGCAGCCCTGTGCAGTGCTTCGTCCGGAGGGAGAATAAGCGAGACCGGATCATTCCAGTTCGAAGAGATCGCGAAAATTATCTTCGGAAGATTCCCATGCCTGGGGAGCATGGGTCTGCAGCCACTGTCGAAGAAATTGCTTCTGACCGGGTGTGAGCATCTGCTTAATCTGATGGGACCGTCCCTGAAGAGGCTGAAGAAAGCCCACTTGCTTGGCCACATCCAACGTCGCGGTCCTGACATACACATTCGTAAAGGCCGACGGTTTGTCCTCGTCGCCATCACCTTGTACCCAGACGGAAAGAAACTTATCGAAAGTAAGACCGGCGCTGTCCATGGCCGGCTCCGTATCGTGAAACAGCTCGTTCTCGGACTCTTTCAATGGGATGGCTTCTGCGGCCCGAAAGAGAAAGTTCTTTTTCCACATTGCAGGGTCTCCAAAAGAATCGGCATAGTGGCGGCGGAGCCAGATCAAAGTCAAGCAACGCTCCATACCGGACGATCCATTATGATAGGATCGGCGGACGCCACCCGTCAGGACGGATCCGGTCCAGACGCCTCGACACTCCCGGTGCAGGGCGTGACCTTGACAAGCGGATCACGCCTTTGTTAGCTTGACAAAATTCCTTAATCTCTAGGCCAACTTGGGAGACTCCATGCAGGTCAAGGTCAATGGAAAATCAGAGGAGGTTCAGGGCGGAACCGTCCTCGATTTACTCAAGACAAAGAAGATTGAACCCCAGATGGTTGCCGTCGAAGTCAACGACAAGATGCTTGAGCGGGACCACCTTGCCACTACCCAGCTCAACGAGGGAGACCAGGTTGAGTTCCTCTTCTATATGGGAGGCGGCCGGTGACGATGATCCTGCACAAAGAAATCACCGAGCTGATCGGTAAGACCCCGTTGGTCAGGTTGAACCGTCTCTCGAAGCCGGGCTCAGCCACGATCTACGGCAAGGTCGAATTCTTCAATCCGGGCGGCAGCGTCAAGGATCGGATCTGCCTCAACATGATCAATGAGGCGGAACGTCAGGGAAAACTCAAGCCGGGCGGAACGATCGTCGAGCCGACCAGTGGCAACACAGGTATCGGTCTGGCGCTGGTCGCGGCGGTGCGAGGCTATAAGCTGATACTGGTCATGCCGGAGAGTATGAGCATGGAGCGGGCTAGCTTGTTGTCCTCCTACGGGGCGCAGCTGGTGCTGACACCGGCCTGGGAAGGCATGAAAGGCTCGATCAAGGAGGCTGAAAGCATCCTGGGACAGAACCCGTCGTATTTCATGCCGGATCAATTTTCGAACCCGGCAAATCCGGCGATGCACCGGATGACCACGGCACCGGAAATTTTGGATGCACTTGACGGGAAGATCGATGCGTTCGTCGCGGCAGTCGGAACCGGCGGCACGATTACAGGATGCGGCGAAGTCTTCAAGGAGAAGAACCCGAACGTCAAAGTGATCGCCGTCGAACCGGCAGGATCACCGGTGCTCTCCGGAGGGGATCCCGGGCCGCATAAGATTCAAGGCATCGGTGCAGGCTTTGTTCCCAAAGTGCTCAACCGGAAGATACTCGACCGAGTCATCACGGTGACCGATGATGAGGCCTACCAGACCGCCAAGCAGTTATCGAAACAGGAAGGCCTGCTGGTGGGCATTTCAGCGGGCGCCAACGTATTTGCCGCCCAGAAAATCGCCGACGAACTCGGACCAGGCAAGAATGTGGTGACGATTCTTTGTGACACAGGCGAGCGCTATATTAGCATCGAGAAGTATTTTAATATTTAGGCGCGAGGCGAAGGGCGAGTGGCGAAAGGGTTC
>DATIGF010000154.1:0-9028 GCA_035454865.1 Nitrospiraceae bacterium
AGAAAGACGGGACATTCTCGATTTCTCGAGGCCTCTGCCGGTACGTTCAGATCGATGCTCCCCGGCTTCCTTCGGCCTGAGGCATTCTTCCCTGAGGTCTGCCGGCTCTCTGTCGCCTTTTTCCACAATCATCATTCTGTCTCCATCACAGTCGTCGAACAACTCAGTGTGTAAACCTTCAAATTCGAAGGCAGATGTACCATTCACACTCTGTCCAGCAGACGTTCAGACCTTGGTCACGGTTTTTGCTTAAGAGAGTACTGAACGACTATCGGTCCGACCAGCGATGAGTCATGGCTGATGGAAATTGCGATGGGCTCAGGGTTGCCACGAAGCGGCGGTCCCTAGCGGCATCCTTCCCCATGGCGGGGAGATCGTCCGGTACGAGGCCGACCAGTCACAATTTCTTAATGAGGGGGGAATTATGAGGGGGATACAGACGTCGATTCTGGGATTGAGCCTGCTGGCTTTCACCGGCACGGCGGGAGCCGTCGATTGGAGTGCCGTCTGTTGCGACGGCGGCTATGAATATCGCCATCGGGCCGAGCAGGGCAAGGGTGCCGACGACCTGGCCGCGGCCAATCGCCGCATTGCCGTTCTCGAAGCGCAGCTGGCTGAGCGCGATCGGGAACTGGCCAGCCTCCGCAGTCAATACACCGACGAGATGGCGAAACTGAAAGTCGCGGAGCGAGGCGTGGTGAAGGGCCTTCGTCCTCAGATCGAGAGTGGCGACATCACGGTCGATGTGAACAACGAACGCCTGTTGATCAACCTGTCCTCCGGTTACCTGTTCGGTTCCGGCGAAGATGCCCTGAAACCGGAAGGAGCGGAGGCGCTGAAGCATGTCGGCTCGGTCTTGAAGGATTTCCCCCAGTACAAAGTAGCGGTGGACGGGCACACCGACAACATTCCGATCCATGGCGCCCTGGCGACCCGGTTCCCGACGAACAAAGAATTGTCGGAGGCCCGTGCGGTCTCTGCCGCGAAGGCGCTGGCCGAGGGAGGTCGTACCGACGCCATGACGACGGGGTATGGCGACAGCAAGCCGGTTACATCGAACAGCACCTCTGAGGGTCGGGCCAAGAATCGCCGCGTCGAGGTTCGCGTCACGAAATAGGTGAGGCGATTCATCTGCCGTGAGTGCGGAGGGATCTTGTTGAGCAATACGACCGGGAGCTTCGCGCATTCGTGAACCGCCTGCCGGTAACTTCAGACCGGTCGACCATGGAACGTGCAGTCGCCGGGATCCAGACGAGGGCCTGCTAGCAGGCGGAACCATGAATGAACGCTAAAGAAGGCGTCGTCAATTTCCTCAATGGCATTCTGTCTGCCGAGCTGACAGCCATCAATCAATATTTCCTGCACGCCAAGCTGTGCGAGCATTGGGGTTACGAACGGCTGTCTCACAGCGTCCGCGGGCGCAGCCTCGATGAGATGAAGGCGGCCGACCGACTCATCGGCCACATTCTCTATTTAGAGGACATTCCCAAGGTGCACGCTACGACTCCCGTGCGGGTGGGCGAGACGGTGCCCGAGCAGCTGAAGCTCGATCTTACGGTGCAACGGGATTTGCTGGCCCTGCTGAGTGACGGGGTGCGGCACTGTACCAAAGTCGCCGACTTCACGACCCGGCACCTGCTGGAAGATATGGCCAAGGAGGTCGACGCGCAGATCGAGTGGATTGAAACGCAGCTGGACCGCATCGCACAGGCGGGCCTCAAGCCCTATCTGGCCGAGCAGATCAGGGAAGCGGGTTGAGACTCTTTGCCATCCACCAACATTATTGTTCACGCCGGCAAGTCGAAATAACCCTGTGTAATCTGCTGAAACTCCCGCCATCAAGTAGCGCTCCGCGCCATCCTATGTAAAAGGGCAGATCGGCATTGCAGTTCGGTACTGACGGCTCGCCTCCGTGACCGGAATCACAGATGTGTCTCATTGGTCGGGGGATGCCTAGCTCCGCTCCACCCATGCAGCGCGCATCAGCGCTTGCCCGTCTTGGAAGCCCATCTCATACCGCTCGAACACCTCAGGTGGGCTCTGCCGATACTCATTCGTGTGATTTCGATTGAGGAGCGCGTCCCTCAGGCCTTCTTCTTCGGCACGCCAGCCTTCCAGCTCAGGCCCGGTCTGTACCTTGGCTCTCTGCCGCCGGCACCATTCAATGCGGAATATGACCGGGTTGGTCGCATATGCCATGGGCCTCCTCCTTGGCTGGAGTGTAGGAATCAGCTAATTCGAACAATCAGCAAAGAGGATGCCAGCAATCGAACGATTGAGCTCTCGCTGGTCATTTTCCTGCGTGTAGTCTGGTTTTCAATATGTTTCCATTAATTATAGTTCTTCATACCGCTCCTCGATTCGGCGATTGGATCCTTGGTCGAGGCATGACGAGGAGGCAGTTGCAGGATTGGGAGTCCAGCTCAAGATTAAGCTGTCCCCTTGGGAAAATCCGAAAGTGTTCACCGCTGCGAGGATCAATGCCTGACGGATGTCAGGCTCCCCTTACGATTGGACCGTGCCTCATCGGAAGGATTCGGCTCCCCCGGCTTACCCAGGCGGGTGGTTGGTGTAGACAAGGTGAGTTATTGGGCTCCCCTCTAACGCTGCCACCCGCCGGCCGACAAGCGGCCTTTGTCCCCTTAGTGCAAATCGGGGGGGGTCCCAAACCGATTGGCGTATGGGAATCTGCCCATTGTGGGGTGGTGGGGACTTTAAAAGACTCCACGTCTCTGCTCGTCTGCGTGAATCAAGTTAGGTGACTTGGATGGGCCCCCTATTTCCTTCATGCTGAGCGCTTGCCCCCGGTTTCCTCCTGCCCATGCTCGAAACACGCACCCGGTCTTGGCATCACGTTGGCACCATGACTGAGACCATTAGCTCAAACAGAGGCTTAGGACGGGCGTGCTGATACCGCATCGGCGGGAGACAGACTCTTCCACATGTTTGACCCTCTACCGCTTTCTGTATGGATTCCACCACATTCACTTTCGTCATATGATGCAGTAGGATTCGTCGAACCCATTGTCATTCACATTTACCTGTTATTGGTTGTCCGACAATCGACATTGACCTTGCTGGACCATGTGACATCATGAAGGTGATTTGTGCGTGGTGTGAGCAAGAAGGGAGGCTGGCCCTCCTTGAGGAAATGGATCTGTACGATGGACAAATGACATCTCATGGCATCTGTCGTGAGCACGGGAAAGGGTTATTGAAGCAGATTCAGCAGCTACAAAATAGAGAGAACCCAAGACCCCAAAGGCAAAGGCGTTCCCGCACTAAACTGAGATCATTGACCTGGTTGCCAGCTTCAAGGACAACTCGCACGCACAGGCCGACTCCCCTTCGTCTTCTTAAAGATCGCCTGTCCAGCGCACAACTGCAGCTTCCATTCGGTGACATCTAAGGACGCTGCCCGGGTTCGTCTTTCGTTTCGATCCGTGCTGACTCCTTGTCAGCTGAACCCGTCTTCCAGATTCCACTGCTTTCCAAGTTCAGTCAGGCAAAAAGTGAGGGATAATTTGGTGCCATGCTGGTGCCAAAACGGCATGACATACCACGATCTATGATGAGGCGCGCCATCACAAATCCTCATCTTATCCTGATGATTGCTCTTGCTGGCGTTCTGAGGTAGGTCCTCGTCGGGACTTTTAATCAGCGGGCCGGAAGTTTAAGCTGCCAAAGCAACCCCTTGAATTTCAGACCGGAGAGGGGTGTCAACGACGGTTGGATCGCGGGCCCTCTCCCGTTCTGGCCGGGAGCGGAATGAGGCGATGAGAGCCGTTAGGGATACATGTGATCGGGAAAGTCCCGTCAGCATGAGGGTCAGACGATTCCTCCGCTTGCGAGCCCGGTGCGGATCGGTCGAACAGCGCCGACTGAGGTGGTTGCGTCGGTCCGAGCCCGGTCGAGGGGAGGGCTGCACCGGGCCAATAGTTCCTCGCTCTTTTTCCGGAGGTTCCGTTATGCACGTCAGCCTGCTGCTCGCGTTGTTCGCACTCTTGTTTCCCGGCTCTCCTGTATACGCACAAAGCCCTTGTTCGGACTGTCTCACGGCTGCTGAGGAAGGGCTGGCGAAATGCCTCGACAATGCCTTTAGCTCGGAAGATAAAGTTGCCTGTGAGGAGCGGCGGCACGCGCGACTGAAGGCCTGCGCGACCGGTGTGTGCAAGATTGAAAGAGATGAACGTGCTCAGCGAGAGAATAGCAGCGGACAACAGACGCCAACCCGGCCGGGCCTCACCTCCTACACACCGACGAAAATCGAGTGGCTGGCGCTTGCGCTGAATGCGCAACTGAGAGAACCTCTCAGCAGCGAGCGGCCGTACTCACTCGAGATCGTTGCAGCCGACCACGAGACTCTGACGATCCTCGTCCGCTACCAATCCGCCGTGAACCGGGAGATGATGAACCGCAGCATCACGAGCGCCCGGGAAGTCATCATGAACAAGGCCAAGAGCTACGGATGGGACACATGGGTCAAGATTCAGGAACGAGTCGAGCTCTATGCTCCTAAAAAATGAGCGTCTCACTATGACCGGAGCGTGAGATCAGGCATGGTCGGGGCCGGCTGATGGGGGAACGAGAACTCGGGAAGGCAGGACCGCTCGCAACATTTCTTGCCGACGACCATCGGCGGCTTGATGCCCTGCTGCGAGCGGCGATGGCTCATCCCGGCAAGGTCGATGATCAGGTCTACGGGCAATTTCGAGCCGGGCTGCTTCGGCATATCGGCATGGAAGAGAAGATTCTGCTGCCTGCTGTTCAGCGCCTGCGTGGCGGGGAGCCGCTTCCCGCGGCTGCCAGGCTCCGGCTCGATCACGGGGCCCTTGCCGCGCTGCTCATGCCGCCGCCGACGGCCGCGATTCTGGCGACGATCCACGAGATTCTCGCGGCTCACAATGCGTCGGAGGAGGGAGCCGCCGGCTGGTATGACATCTGTGACGCAGTGGCAGGCCCTGAGGCGGATCCGATCCTGGCCGCGCTTCGTGCCGCACCGGAGGTGACCGTCATGCCGTATTCCGACGGTCCTGCGGTGATGCCTGCCGTGCACCGTGCGTTGGAACGGGCAGGGTATCACCTCCGCGATCCGGATCATCCCTCGTAGCCAAGAGGAGCTGCCATGACAGACCAACCGCACAAACCATTGAACGTGCTGCCCCTCGACGCGCCGCTCTTGACGTTCGACCTGCGGGCGCTGGTGCAGCAGATCAAGAGCGAAGGGACCTGGCGCAAGGGCGAGCGCGCCACGATGCCACTCTTCAAGACGGAGCGGATGCGGGTGCTGCTCGTCGCGTTACGCGCGGGAACAAAACTTTCATCCCATCGGGCGGACGGACCCATCACCGTTCACGTACTTGAGGGGCGCATCGCGTTCAGCGCGGAGTCGCAGACCGTGACCCTCGCGGACGGGCAGATGCTGAGCCTGCAAGCCGGGCTTCCCCACGCGGTGGACGCCCCGGAGGATGCCGTCTTCCTGTTGACCGTTGCGCCGACTCAACCGGCTGCGTCCCGGGTGTGACGCGCTGACGGTGTGATTTGCCCTGGCGGCCGGAGATGATGAGCGCTGCCGCCGACTCGCAATTGGGCCGGATGGACGAACCAACGCTGTCGGACAGGTGCTGTAATTATCAGATGCGGGAAAGCCGGAGCGAGCGGCAAAAGCGCAACACGCTGAGGCTGGCTCGCTTGTTTGGTTGTCTGGGGGGAGAAGGACTGAGTTTAGAGAGACCACCTTAGACGCACGGTCCCACCAGTCTCGCCCGTCCTGCTCTCTCGCCCTCACCGGTGCTTCCCAAACTATTTCTTCCGATGTATCCTGCCGCAGCGCGACAAAAACACCGGGACCCGGTTCACGATGACATCCTCAACGGCTACGAAGATGATTCCCGACAAGAACGGCTGATGGCTGACGAGCCGTGCGGCCGGTGGCAGCAAGGGGCGTCGAAGAGGAAGCGCGCGCGGTTTGGTATCGCGTTCTCATATATAGGAGGATTCATTATGCCGTTGTCCAGGAGCATCATGGTCTGCTGCGTGGTTCTGCTCCTCGCCGGTTGTGCCCCGACCAAGCAGGCGCGGTCGGTTGAGACCTACGGGTTTCTCGGCGAGCTGTACCCCTTGCTGCACAACGGGGCGGACGGGGAAGCGTTGCTGGTCTATCGGAGTCCGGCGGTGGCGTCGATTCCGCGCGGCACCTATACGAAGATTCTGTTGGACCACGCGCAAGTCTGGGGGCCTCCCACGACGGATGCGACCCGCCAGAAGGAAGCCCAGCACATCGCCGATATACTTTACGGCCTGGCCTATCTCAGCCTGTCGAAGGACTATGAGATGGCGTCGGAGCCGGGCCCGAATACGTTGCGCATTCAGGCCGCGATCACGCGGGCCGATCCGGCCCATGTGGTGTTGCGGGCGGTGTCCACGATTCCGGCGCCGATGAACGCTCTGGCCGTGGCCTCGGCGCTCAAGAACCTCGGCACGGGGAAACCGCTGTTCGTCGGCGAGGCCAGCATCGAAGCGAAATTCTCCGACGCGCGCAGCGGGCAGATTCTCGGGGCGGGCGCGGACCGGCGCGTGGGCAACAAGCGCCTGGATGCGGACTCGTTTGATTCGTGGGACGACGTCTATAAGACCCTGGAGATCTGGACGGAGATGGTCCGTTACCGGTTATGTACCGAGCGCGGCGGCACGCACTGCGTGAAGCCGAACATCTGACCGAAGATCAGGAGGCGTCGCGTTTGTGCCGGCCTGACCGGCAGGAACCAGCCGCTCAGTCCCGTCGATATGGAGGTGCGCCATGACGGACAATATCAATTTCGACAAAGTTACCACGGTACTCCTGCAGCATGGCGAGTGGTATGAGGTCGACCCCGGGACGTTCACCTCAATCCCCGCCGCGAACTTTCTCTCCGGTCACCCGGGCAGCAATGCCTTCGCGTGGAAAAGTCATGGAGCCCGGTTAGCCTGCCCCTGCAGCGCGCTCGTGCTCGTGCGCTATTCGACGTGAAAGGGGCCTCTCAAGACTGCTTCCCGCGACACCCGCCTGACCACGAGGGGACAGCAAGGTGTCGGACACCGATTCTATCTATGCACAGCCGCCCGGAATCGTTCACCAGGATCCCCCGGCCACGAGCCCGGATGACACCGATGCGCGGTCAGCCCGGGAGGCGACGAAGTTCCGGTCGAGCGTCGGCGAGTGTAATGGTCCTACTCGCGCCCGGGTCATGATCCATGAGCCGCACTCCTGATGCCCCCGTCGTGGTCGGTGTGGATGTCGGCGGACCGGAAAAAGGGTTTCATGCCGTCGCGCTGCGCAACGGGAGCATCCTCGAAACCTGTACCACGCGCGATCCCGGCGAACTGGTCGCCTGGTGCCGGAAGCTCAATGCCCGCTCGGTCGGGGTTGATGCTCCCTGCCGTTGGAGCCGCACCGGCCGGGCGAGACCTTGCGAGCGGGCATTAGCCGTCGAGGGGCTCCATGTCTTTGCTACGCCGAGTCGGGCGGTGGGTGAGCGCCATCCATTCTATCGCTGGATGCGCAACGGAGCCGGGCTGTTCCGCCTCCTCATGCCGCATTACCGGCTGTTCGACGGGAATTTCCCGATAGCCGGTCGCCTGTGTTGCGAGACCTTTCCTCACGCCGTGGCCTGCGCATTGGCGGGCAAAATCCTTCCAGCCGGGCAAAAGCGCCGCGATCGTCCCCGACTGCTCCGTCGTGCGGGGTTCTCCCTGGTCTCACTCACCAGCATCGACCTGATCGATGCCGCCCTCTGTGCGCTGACCGCCCTTCACCTCCTGGCCGGCACGGTCAGCACCTATGGCGATGCCGGGGAGGGTTTTATCGTCGTGCCGGAGATCAGGCGACGGTAGCGACCTGGTCGGTGAATGTTGGCTAATCTCAAAAATAAGAGTAGGCTGAGATCGCAGACTATCCCCTGTCACCCATGCGCCGGGAATTCTCCCGGGAGGCGTGTCCATGGACCTCCGTCGCCATCAGCGCTTTCCTGTGCACTTCCAGAGCATGTTCTCCGGTCCCCAGCGCGGCGAATCGGTCGGGACGATCGTGAACTTGTCGAAGAGCGGCTGCCGCGTGAAGACCGACAGTAAAGTCTACTCGGGCATGCACATCTCGCTGCGCTTCGATGTTCCCGGAGAGGACTCCCCGCTCCGCATCGACCGGGCGGCGGTGCGTTGGACCCGCGGAGACGAAGTCGGTGTGGGGTTCATCACCGTGGCTCCGCCTCAGCAGGAGCGCTTGGACCAACTCCTCGCACGATTGAAACAGGATCTGAAGACGTGAGCAGGGATCAGGTATGTCGCGGCTACGTTGTTGCCGGAGGCCAGCGCCTGCAGCACCGGCGGCCGACACGCAAGGTCCGGTGAACGTTCGAAGAAGGAAATGATGACGACGCGCAGCGATCGACTCACGCTCCTATTCTGCGGCCTGACGATCTTTGCCGCCTCCTCGGCCCCGGCCGGGACACGCCCGGGCCACGTGAACAACGGTCAGGCGCTCTATCAGCGGCACTGTCTCCAGTGCCACGGGGCAGCCTTGGATGGGAAGGGGCCGAAGGCGGCGTCCCTCCGCGTTCGCCCGACCAACTTTTACACCTACCTCTCCCGGGTCAAAGGGGATCTGGAACTGGAAGTGACGATCCGACGGGGCAGGGAGTCGACGGCGATGCACGACTGGGATCCCGCCCTCACGGATGCGGAGATCGATGACCTGATTGCATACATCCGCAGCGCGGTCCCTCGCCTGGAAGTAAAGCCCTAGCCATTTGACCACGCTCTTTCAGCCGCTCAATCGCTTCCGCTGGCGGCCTTGTGACTGATCATCTTTTCATCACAGCTGGTTTCCATACGCCTGCGTTGCGTGCGCGTGCTTGCTGTGTCTGGTTTACAACGTGGCCGTATCGTTGAACTATCCGGACCAGCATTATACTGCTTGACTCCCATACCCATTGCGCCCAGGGTGATGTTGTCCGGTGTGAAGCTCCGCTGACTGTCCTATCTCTTGCGCTTC
>DATIGF010000155.1:0-28793 GCA_035454865.1 Nitrospiraceae bacterium
CCTGTTCCAACTGCGCCACACGCGCGCGCAATGCAGCCAGTTCGTCCTCATAAAAGAAGGAAGCGCGGTCATCTGTAGCGGATTGAATGGAGTCGAGAGGGCCGCTCATAACGTTCTCACTGGAAAGGCTGGACCATTATGACGCACGTTCGCAGTCGCCGCCCTGCAACGTGAGGAAGGGCCGGGGCTCGTGCCGGGAGGCAAAGCATAGGGCGAATGGCTACTGAAATGCTAGTGGGAGCGGAGCCGATCAAAAGGAATCCTCTCGGATGAAAGCGCGCGGAAAGCGGGAGCCGAGCAACGGCACGTGAGGTGTCTCCGGCCGTCTACCCCGACTGACTTTCCTTCATGAACCAGGCGACGGCTGCGCTCCGGCGCGTTACCTGTAGCTTGTCGAAGATATTGGCGAGGTAGTTCTTGACGGTCTTATCGCTCAATCGGAGCTGCGCGGCGATTTCCTTATTGGTCTTGCCTTCTGCCAGTAGAGGCATGATGAGGCGTTCCTGCGGAGACAGCCGGGCTGTTCTATGGGCGTATGCGGCCGTGCGCTGACCGGTCCGAATCCAATTGAGCGCCTGCTGAGCGATTCGAGGGTCGAGATAGCCTCGGCCTTCCGCGACCGTGCGAATCGCTCGGATGAGCTCATCCGAGCGAACGTCCTTCAGGACGTAGCCATGCGCCCCGCTCTGCACCGCTGCCACGACCGTGGCATTCTCGGCATAGCTTGTCAGGAACAGGATCCGGAGTTGTGGCGAAACGGCGAGGAGCCGCCGGCAGGCTTCCATGCCGGAGACGTCGGGGAGCCGGACATCCAGCAGGACTACCTGCGGGTGAAGGCGTTCGACCAGCGCCATGGCTTCGGCTACGGTCCCGGCCTCTCCCACAACAGCCAGGTCCCGTTCGAGGTCCAGAAAGGCGCGCAGTCCCCTTCGGACCAATTCGTGGTCGTCGATGAGTACAATGCGAATCGCCGCCGGTTTCATACTGGTGACAGAATTGGTTCCAGTGAAAATTCGGCAATGATGTGCGTGCCCCGGCCGATCCTGGATTGCACGCGCAAGGTCCCGCCGAGTTTTCTTGCGCGAGCGACCATGTTGGCAAGGCCGTAGCCCTGGGGCTGTCCGGGTTTGGCAATAAAGCCGATGCCGTCGTCACTGATGCTCACGCGAATTCTCGATCTGCGCATACGAATGGATACGGTTGCCTGGGTGGCGCTGGCATGACGGGCGCAGTTGCTGAGGCCTTCCCGTACGATGTTCAATATCTCCTGCTCTTCTTCACTGGTCAGAACTTCAATCGCACCGGGCTGAAGATCCAATGTGATCTGCAAGCGGCCGACCTGTTCGTAGGTCGCGCTCAGGGTGAGGAGTTCTGAAGCGAGGTCAAATTCCCGGATCGTCCCTCCCTCCAGTCCACGGATCATGCGGCGAATCTCGTGAATGAGCTGGTTAATCTGCTCCACGACCCGCTTGCTGGACCGTTCGGCGTCGGCTGTCTCGTGGGGGTTCGCCCGCCGGGAGGTCTCAAGGTTCAAGCCGATTGCATAGAGCGATTGTAAGACGCAGTCGTGCAGGTCCCGCCCGATGCGGTTTCGATCTTCTAAGAGGGTGCTCAATCGTTGTTCCGTAGCCTTGAGCGCGATCGTCAGTTCCCCGCCCTCCGTTGCAGTCGGATGATTATGGAGAGCATCCTCTCCGCCCCGGGGCAGGAAGGGTGCGTGAACGGGACGGGCGGGCATGGCTCTGTTCGGAGATGATCGAAACCCATCGATGAGCTGAAATCGTTTTCGGTCCTCTGCCACCTCATCCTCCTTACTCCGCGGAGTTCAAGTCTCAAAACCAGGACCCGTTATGCGGTCATGAAACCCCCGACCACTAAGCGGAGAGTAGTACGCGGGTGCAACTCCTTTCGTCACCTGGCTGATTCGCCAGGTGACGAAACACATGGATTTTGAGAATTCACAGCGCGGCACGGGAGCTCATCGAGGGGGTCAGCCGGCGGTTCTTATGCGGTTCTTATTCTGAGAGGAGGTGCGTCATGGGTGCCTTGAGAGACATTGAGTTTAGAGAGGGCGAATTTCTAGTGAAGACGCTTGGAGGGGCACAGCTGACGCAGTCGTACCGGCTCAGGCACAAGGTCTTTGCCGAATCGCTGAAATGGGTCCCCGCTGCGCCGGATCGTGAAGAAGTGGATATGTATGATTTGTGGGGGGCAACGGTCGGGCTGTTGCATGCTGACGGGACGTTGCTCGGGATGGCTCGCCTGCTTCCGTCATCAGGACAATTCATGTTGGAAAATGAATTTGGCGCGCTGCTTCCAGGGGAGTACTCCATCAGAAAAGACCCGGACACGGCCGAAATTACGAGACTCGCGGTCGATCCGGACATTCGTGACGCAAGGCTTTCGTCGCGAATTATGCTGGCCGTCTTGAAGGGGGTCTATCAATGGGCGGTGGAGAACGACATTCGGTATTACTATCTCGAAGTTGAACATCGGTTTTTGCGAGCGCTTCGTATACTGGGTTTCCCCTGTGAGCCGGTTGGTCCTCCCGTCAAGCTCCCACCGGCCGGAGCGAGTGCAGTTGCGGCAATGTATGACATGGTGCGCTTTGACGAGGAGAATGTGCGGAAGAAGCCGGATTTTCTGCGCTGGATCTCCACCATCGAAACGGTCGAGGGGCAGGTGCTGCCGGGCCGGACGTCAATCTTCAGTCAGGCCGGTGGATTGAAGCCGGCCGCTATGGGCAACCGGGCAGATGAAAGCAGGCTTGTCGTGCCGGGGTCTGTTGCCGCGTAGCGGGCTGGGGGAGATGCCGGAGCCGGTTTCTTACACGACGTTCGGCAAGCCGTGCTCAATGGCTGTGGCAACGGCCTGAGATCGTGACGTGACGTCGAGTTTGGAGAAGATGCTTTCGACATGGAACCGGATCGTACGTTCGGTGACGCCCATGATTTGGGCAATCTCCCAGTTGGTCTTGCCGTTCTTTACCCAATTCAGAATGGTCAGTTCCCGCAGCGTGAGTTGTTTGACGCAGCGATCCATCGATTGCGGGTTCTTCGGAGCGGTGCGCAACAACGCCAGATGGACGTGATATCCAAAGTACTCCACAAGCGGCACATACCGCGTGGCATCAATGCTGTCGGCCGAGGCGAATGAGCAGAACGTCGCAACTCTACACGCCGGGTCGGCGGATCCCGTCGTGATTCCATCTGCCAGGCCAAACTCTCGGGCGGCTGCCATAAATTCTTGTTGCTTCACCGAAGATGCAGCTCTATAGGTTGTTTGCCAGTGTTGCGTTCCGGGTTTCTGTAGCGCGGTCTGAAAGACCGGGTCGACCTCAAAGTACCCGTTTTGCCAGTACAAACGGATCCATTCTTCCGGATAACTGACGTTGATGACATTGGTAAATCCCTCAAACGCGCCTTGGGGACTCAGTCGGGCGAGACCACCGATCACGCGTGTAAAGGGGAACAGATTCTGGAATCGGGAGAGGGCATCCTTAACGTCGGCGGTGTTTTCCGCTTCCGTCGTGTAATGGAGCGCTTCAAGAAAATGTTCGCACTCCACCTTCGAGAGTTGTTCAAACAGCTGCTTGGGGAAGGGGCGTCTCTTCTGGGTATGCGCCATCGGTCGCCTCCTTACAGATGAGCCTTGTGACCAGAATATCATACGAAATTGAGAAATGACGAGTTAGATCTTTTTGGTTCTAATGGTATAGGGCCATATGGACCTACTCCCGCTTGGAGCTAGGCAAGTATCCATCCTGCTTTTCTGTACGATCCGCTGGAGGTTTCACAGTTGAACGCGCATACTCCACGGAAGAAGCTTTCCTGGAGAAGGGTCGGAGCCGGCCTTGCGGTCATCGGGCTGGTGTCGTTCTTATCCCCTTCGATTGTTCGCGCTCAAGCCATTCGGTTCCAACCCCAAAGCGCGGCCGCAGCCGGCCAGGGGAATGCGTTTGTGGCGCAGGCAGACGATGCCTCGGCGATTCACTATAATCCGGCCGGTCTCACTCAAGTCGATGGCATTCAGGCGGTTTTCGGAACGGCGCTGCTGGGTGGATCGATCAAGTACAAGAGCCCGGCAGGGATCGACACCCGGGGTGATTTCGGAGGCAGTGTGGTGTTTCCCCCGCCGAGCCACACCTACTTCAGCGCCAATCTCCGTGCCTTAGGATGGGAACGGCTGTCGAATGTGACGCTGGGACTGGGCCTCACCTCACCCTATGGGTTGAGCACTCGCTACCCGGTCGACGGGCCCTTCAATTCGGTCGTCACCTCGGCGAAGCTTCCTCTGCTCGATATCAAGCCTACGGTAGCCCTCAAGGTAAACGATGATCTGGCGATCGGCGTGAGCGCCGATATTTACACCTTCGCGAGCTTTCTGGGGGAAGGGCAGGTGGAACAACAACGAATAGGCGGCGCCGGGGCGACGGTCGAACTCAACGGCAAAGGGACCGGCGCCGGTGTGACCGCCAGTCTCCTCTATACCCCTCTGAGAAATAGCGATGGCAACCCCGTGGCCTCCATCGGATTGGTCTACCGGACCCAGGCAGTACTCCCGTTGAGTGGCTCGCTCCTGGTCAGCGGGACCAATGTCGCCGATGCGTCGACCAGCCTGGTGCTTCCGCAAATCTATACCGGGGCAATGGCAATCTGGCCTGTTCGTACGAATGAGCGGGAGTGGAAGCTGGAACTGGACATTGAGTATGTCGACTGGAAGTCCAATCGGAACCTTGATGTGCATTTATCCAACGGGACGACCGTCCCACAACCCCAGCAGTGGAAGACCGTTCCGGTTGTGGCGATCGGAACAGAGTACAAATGGATTCATCCGGGATGGTTGCCGCACTGGGATGTGGCCGCCCGATTGGGGTACACGCGGACCGAGAATCCCGTCCCCGATGTGACGTTCAATCCCGGATCGATTTCCCTGGCGTCCAACACGATCTCCATCGGCGCGGGATTCCTTTGCAAAGGTCAAGGCCGGTTTCTGGGCCTGCTGCCCTGCGGAGGAGAATCCCCACTATGGCCGAAAGCGATCGGGCTCGATGTGGCCTATCAGGAATGGATCTATGAGCCTTTTACCGTGAGCGGGAATCAGAGTCCAGTCGTCGACGGGACGTATCACGCCTTCGTCCATTTGGGCACATTCAGCTTGAAATTCCAGTTTTGAGACATGGATCAGGGCTCGCTTCCGGATCAAGCTCGAGGCAGGGTCTGCCAGGGCGGACGGGATGAGACGGAGGGCCGGACTACGCGAGCGATTTCCGGATTTCTGAGACGGTCCGCGCGTCAAGACCGGCTTCGATCAACGCTCCATCGCTCGCGGCCGCGATGTTGTCCAGGCTGCCGAATTGCTTCAACAGCCGGTTTCGTTTGATCTCGCCGACGCCGATGATCTGATCGAGCTTGGACGCGACAAGGGATTTCCCCCGCAGCTTCCGATGGAATGTGATCGCGAAACGATGGGCCTCATCGCGGATGCGCTGCAGAAGATGGGTGGCAGGGGACGTCGGTGTGAGGACAACGGGGTTTTTTCTTCCTGCGAGGAACACCCGCTCTTCTTTTTCGCCTCGGGCTTTGGCCAGTCCGAGTATCGGCAGGTTTTGTTGTCCGACCTCTTTGAGCCCTTCCATTGCCGCGGCGAGTTGTCCCAATCCACCATCGATGAGAATCAGGTCGGGACGAGCCAAGGCCTCAGCTTCTCCGTAGCGTCGGGTGACCACTTCTTTCATGCTGGCAAAATCGTTGGCGCCGACCACCGTCTGGATCTTGAATCGCCGGTAGTCCGATTTGTTCATCTGCCCTTCTTCCCACACCACCATCGAGGCCACCGATTGATTGCCCATGGTGTTGGAGATGTCGAAGCCTTCAATCCGACGAGGGGCCCGCTCCAGACGAAGCAGACGCTTGAGCTCATCGCCAGCCTGCCGGTCGAGCTCCTCGTCGCGCAAATGATTGGCGACGGCGGCGGCGGCGTTTTCTTCAGCCAGGAGCACGAGCTGATGTTTGGTGCCTCGTTCAGGGGCGAGGACGCGAACCGGTTCCCCGCGCTTGCCAGAGAGCCACTGTTCGATCAGCGCGGCGTCTTCCAGGTCGGTCGGAACCAGGACTTCCTTCGGCGGCTGCCCGTCCTTGTTATAAAACTGCTCGATCGCGGAACGGACGAGTTCTTTATCCGGCGCGTCGGCCGACTGGGGCCAGAAGAAGTCCTTGCGTCCGATCAACAACCCGCCGCGCACGAAGAGGATCTGAAGGTCCACGGCGGCGCCTTGCCGCGCCAGACCGAGCACATCCTGATCGGTGGCTGAAGTCTGCGTGATGCGCTGCTTTTCCAGCATCCGTTCGATCTTGAAGAGGCGGTCTCGAAGGCGGGCCGCTTCCTCAAACTCCTCCCGACCCGCCGCCGCTTCCATCCTGGTGCGGAGATCGTCCAGCAACTCATGGTCGCGTCCTTCCAGAAACTGGCGGACCTGTTTGACGATCTGATGGTAGTCCTCTTTCGTCTGGTTGCCCGTGCAGGGCGCCATGCAGCGTTTGATCTCAAATTCGATGCAGGCACGATCGGCCTTTCCGTCGATATCGATTGAGCAGGTTGCGAGCGGAAACACGTGCTTGATGACCTTCAGGGTTTCGCGGAGCGCGTTTGCGGGCGTATAGGGGCCATAGTACAGCGCGCCGTCCTTCAGGACACGGCGCACGACGGAGAGCCGCGGGAACTCTTCCTTAATGGGCAGCCGCACGTAGGGGTACTGCTTATCATCTCGCAACACGACGTTGAAGCGAGGTTTGTGGCGTTTGACCAGATTACTCTCAAGGATCAGGGCTTCGAGCTCGGACCGGGTGACCATCGTCTCCAGGTCGGTCACCTGGCTGACGAGCAGACCGGTCTTGGGACTGTGGTCCGCTCCTTTCTGAAAGTAGGACCGGACCCGGTCGGCGAGCACCGCAGCCTTCCCGATATAGATGATCTCTCCCTGCACGTTCTTAAACAGGTAGACGCCGGGATGCTGAGGAAGATGATCGAGTTTGGATTGGAGAGCGTCAGAAGCTAGCATAGCGCGATCAGCCTTCAGCCATCAGCCGGAGAATCCAGCTAGGATGACTGCCATCATTCTACGGCGTGGAGATTGGGTCAGCAACCCGGGGCCCAGAACCCAAAGCTGACGGCTGATTGCTGATGGCTAGTTTAACGTAGCGATCGGACGAACGACGGGCTGAGCGCACCCCGTGCCACTTCGGCCACCGGGCCCTTCATCGTGAGGCTGAAGTCCTCCGCCACCTCGATATTCAATGTCCCGCCGGGCATCTTGACTGTGACGGGACTCTTCACGAGTCCCAGACGGACCGCGGCGCTGGCGGCGGCACAGGAGGAGGAGCCGGATGCCTGCGTCTCCCCTGCGCCTCGTTCCCAGATCAGGATGAAGATTTCCTTCGGTCCGGTCGGGACGGCAAGCTGCACGTTCGTCCGTTTTGGAAACAGGGTGTGATTCTCCAGTGCGGGGCCGAGAGTCAGCAGATCTTCCCGCGACCAGGTTTCCCCAGATGGCTTGAACACTACGCAATGGGGATTGCCGACGCTGACACCCGTAAAGACCAGTGAACGCCCGGCGGCATCGATCGATTGCTGAATCAATTCCGGAACGTCGAGGGTGCAGGGGAGTGCAGCCGGCTTGAACGTGGCCTGTCCCATTGCGACGGTCACTGCGCTCGCGTCGCCGTGGCGGTCCACATGCAGGTCGATCGTGACGAGACCGCCTTTGGTATCCACCGTGAAATGTTTCTTCTTCGTTTTGCCGGTGGCGTGAAGATAGCGCGCAAAGATCCGGAGTCCGTTCCCCGACTTTTCCGCTTCGCTGCCGTCCGGATTGAAAATGCGTAGACCGAAGTCGGCCTTCTTCGAGGACACCAGCGCCAGAATGCCGTCGCTGCCCAGTCCCCAGTTACGGTCGCAGACCGATTTGATGTTAGACGGCGTCAGCTTGAAAGTCAGCTCCTTGGGGTTCATCACAATATAGTCGTTGCCAAGGCCATGCCCGCGAAAGAAACCGTTTTTCATGCAAGCTCCTCTTAAGAGAGATCGTCAAGCGTCAATCGTCATGCGTCAATCGGGATTACGAAGGTACTAAGGAGAGGTGGGCATCGTCAACCGGATTGAAGTATGAACGCGGCCATCGACCCGCTTTCTACGTTTGACGGTTGACGAATGAGTGGGCTACACGATTTTTACCCCCGGCGGCCGTTCGATGAGTTCGATCTCATAGCCGTCGGGGGCGTCAATGAAGATGAACCGGCTGCCGGAGGACGTCTGAGTCGGGCCGTCCGTTACCTTAACCCCCTTTGCATTGAGCGACGCGATGGTCCCGTCGAGGCTCTCCACCTGAAAGGCGAGATGGACCAGATCTTCCTGGACTTTCACCGGCCCGCTCGGCGGAAAACTGGTCAGCTCAATCAGCTCGTCGCTGTTGGGAACTTTCAAAAAAGCCAGCTGCGATCCGCGGGGCGATGTCTTGCGCTCCAGGACTTCAAGCCCGAGTACGCTTGTATAAAATCGAATGGTTTCATCCAAATTGCTGACGCGCATGCGAGTGTGCAGGAGCTTGGTGACCGTCATGGGCGACTCCAAGGAACAATTACAAATTCAAAATGAAAAATGGAAAGCTCAATTTCTCTTCCGCCTCCATCTTGCAATTTACATTTTGCACTTTTCATTTGCCCTCGCCGGTCCCGCTGTCTTGCGGAGCAGCATCTCGGCGCTGCCGGGGATGAGAAAGTTCGGCATGGGGCCGATTTCCTGATAGCCGTGTTTCTTGTAGAAGGCCCGTGCCTGCGCGTTGAAATCGGACACACAGGCGAAGAGGTTCTTGGTCCGCCCAAACACAATTGGCTCTATGTGTCCAAGCAACCTTCCCCCCAGTCCCTTGCCCCTTGCCCAGAGTGCGATGCCCAACAGTTCAAGATAGTCGCCCAGCAAGAACTTCTCACGCACGATGGCGATGCCGGCGATCTTGCCCTCCACCTCTGCCACGTAGGCGTCACGTCCTTGGGGAAGGGGGCAGAAGATCCGGTTCCAGTCGGAGCCGGTATATCCGAGCGTCTTCCAGGGGTCGGACTCCGCCAACAGCTGCACCACCGCCTCGCGATCGGTCGGCGTCATGTCTCTAATGACCGGTTCGTTCATGGGACCGGTGGCTTGCATTTCAAGAGCTCGCTGACGGTCATGGGCTTGAGTTTCTTATGGGGAAGAACTTCAATCGCAAGCCGTTCAATCACCTGACGGGTTTGCTTGCCCTTCCCGTTGGCGTGGAACACGATGATGCTACCCGGTTTCGCGCGCTTCGCGACCCGGGCAAGAATCTGCTCTGTTGAGAGGCTGGGGTCCGGATCGCCGGATTCAATGTTCCACTGAATGAAGCGGAGGCCGAGGGCCTTCACCACCTCGACGGTCACGTCGTTATATTCCCCGTACGGCGGGCGAAACAACGTCGCCTCATGGGCGTAGTGCTCGCGGAGCACCTTAACCGGGCCGAGGATCTCCGTGCGTTGTTCGTCGGCATCGTGCATGGGGAGGTGGGCGTGCACCTCGCCGTGAGTTCCGATTTCGAAGAATCCGACGCCGAGTAGATGGTCGATATCTTCCTCATGTTTGGCCATCCACTTGCCGGACATGAAAAATGTGGCGGGGATTTGGTGATTGGCCAGATAGTCCACGATGGTGCGATCGTACCCCGGGGCTTTCCGTACGGGACAGAGATCGAATGTCAGCGCCACGCCCGGACAGGCTGGAGGACCGGATTTAATGACTTGTGCCGATGTTGCGGTCGGAAGGGCCATCCCGAAGCACATCGCGGTGACGGCCAGGGAGAATCTTAGAACGGTCGCCGGGTGCATGGGCTCTAGTATACCTGAAGCGTAAGAATGGTGGTTGACCGCGAATTTACGAGGCTGATACGGTGAACCTATGCAATGGCCATCGTGGGAAATCGGGCGCGCATTGGGGATTCCCATTCGCGTCCATGCATCATGGTTCCTGGTGTTTCTCCTCGTGACGTGGACGCTGGCGACCGGCTATTTGCCGGGGAGTCTGCCGGGCTTATCGCCTGAACGCTATTGGGCGATGGGGGCAATTGCCGCCGTCCTCATGTTTCTCTCCGTGCTGCTGCACGAACTCGGCCATTCCTACGTAGCGTTGCGCTATCGCATTCCCATTGAGCAGATTACCCTGTTCATTTTCGGCGGCGTGGCCCACATGCGGAAGGAAGCTCCGACGCCGCGCGCGGAATTTCTCATCGCGGTGGCCGGGCCTGCCGTAAGTTTTGCGCTCGGGGCGGCTTGTTTGGGGTTTGTTGCCCTCACCGAATCGTTTCAAGCGCCGCAGTCGGCGCAAGGCCTGATCATGCTCGGGGCCTTGCTGGGAATGGTGAACATACAGTTGGGTCTCTTCAATTTGATTCCCGGGTTTCCGTTGGATGGCGGGCGGGTCTTGCGCGCCGGGCTGTGGGCCTGGGGGAAGGATTTCTATCGAGCTACCAAGCAGGCGGCTGCGGTGGGTCTCGGATTTGGCGTGCTCCTTGGGCTCCTGGGACTGGTTGTGATCTTCGGGGCGTTGAGCGGCGCGTTGCCCGCTGCTCTGGCATCGAACGGCGGGTGGGTAATTGTCATTGGAATGTTTCTCTTTACCACGGCGCTGGCGAGTCGTCGTCAAGCCGCGCTGCGGCAAGCGCTTGCGACCGTTCCGGTTCGGGACTTGATGGTGCAGACGGTGATCTCGATCCCTCAGGACTGCACCCTGGATGAAGCGGTGAATCAGTACTTCCGGCCTTACGGGTACGGAGGATTCCCGGTCTTGGAGAACGGGCAACTCGTCGGCCTTATAACGGTCCCGGACGTCCAGACCGTGCCGCCGACACTCTGGCCTTGGCGAAGGGTCGGGCAGGTCATGCATCTGCTCTCACCGTCGCTGGTCGTCGCGCCGGACGTTCCGGTCATTCAGGCCATGGAGCGGATGGCGCGGGAAGGGTGGGATCGGCTCGTTGTCATGCAGGACGGGCAGGTTGTCGGGCTTGTCACCCATTCAGCCGTCATACATTTTCTACAGTTACGCAGCCCTTCCAAATGAGAGTCCGCGTCAATCGTCACACATCATTCGTCAATTGAGGTGAAAAGTATTACCCCGACCGATTGACGAGTGACCATCGACGATTGACGCCTTATCCGTCTGTCCGGGCGACGGAAATGTTCTGCGCGATGGCGACCCGGATGAGGTGGACGACAAGCAGAAATCCATAGACGACGCAGAAGAACTTGAAGGCGACGCGGTAGAAGTCCATCAGTAGAATAGGTAAGCAGAGCGCAAAAAACAGACTGGCGATGAGTGTCGCAAAGGTCAGCCGCCGGCAGAATTCATACGACGGTTCCTTCCCGATGGGTTTCAGCGCCCGGGCGTAACGTTCGGCGCGCTGGAGACGTGCGGCGTGGAGCGCATCGTCCGTCGGCCCCCAATATCGAATTCTGAAATATCCATAAAGAATGAACAGCCAAGGCATGGACCACAGGGGCCAGTAGAGGGGGCCTGCGTAGTCTTCGTTGCTGATGAGCGCGGCGTAGGACGGGGCGTAGAGCAGTCCCAACACGAGCGGAAGAATGCGTTCATCCCCGGGGCGTTCCCCTTCCGGGCCGCCGTGAATCAATTCGCGCTCGAACAGCGGGTACCCGTATTTCAGGATAACCAGCGCGATCGCGGCGCTCATCGTCTTGTCGGGAATATAACGGATGCAGTTCTGGAACCAATTGACGATATACCAGCTGATGCTCTCGCTCCACTTGAGCCCGAGGACGGATTCCAGGAATACTTGAACCGTGGCTTCCCAGTGCTCAATCCGCACGCTGAGGGATTCGGCCACCTCAGGGTTCAGGGCAAAAATCGATCGCTCATGGAGTGCGGATTGAACCAGGGTGCCGGGAATGCTCATTACGACGGCTCCAGCCACGCCGAAGCTCAGCAAGAACCAGGTATGCGCGAAGCCGGAACTCTTGCTGGTACGCACGTACTTCTGAAAGCCTGCTTGACGGGCCAGCGTCCCCCAGAATAACGCCCCGGTCATATTGACCAGCGACCACGGAAAGATCACCACATCCGCTCCCGCCTCCGGGAAAAGCAGCCAATTCACCACGGAGTTTGAGAGGAGCGCGACGATGGCGCCCCACCATGGACCGAGTAGGATCGCGACCAGGGCTGTGCCGGTCATGTCGAGGAAGAGAATGCTCTCAAGATGGCGGCTCAAGGTGAGGCCGACATAGTTCAGGAGCACACCGGCAGCCACGATGACGCTCGTTTCGTACAAGAGGAGATAGGAAGACCCGCGCAACGGTTTCGCGGAGAAGAAATCGACGCTCGGTGCCGTCTCCACCGGTATGCGCTCCGGTTGGGATGACGCCCTCTTTTCTTTCTTGCTGTGAGCGCGGATCTTAAAATCGAGGAGCTTTTCCAGTACGGTAAGCAGGGCTGCGAAAAACCCCGCGAGCGTGCCCCCCAGCATCATCAGTTCTTTGCCGTATTCTTCAAACATGCGAATGACTCCCAGTTGTGCCGGTTGCCATTGTATCGAGCAAGGGATGAGTCCGCCAGAAAAAGGGCGGAAGTTGCATCGACCGAAAACCGGCTTCAGGATTGGATTCGCGGCCAATCAGCCATGCAAAGAGAGGGGACGCTCCGGGGGTCAGGCTGCGGTGGTTTCAGCCAGGGTCGGAGCGGTTACCTGGGCCCGCTGTTGGAGTTTGTGCGCGATGATGCCGCCGAACAACAGCAAGCCCGATGAATAGTAGACCCAGAGAAGCAGGAACACGACTTCCAGCAGCGATCCATAGAGCCGGATGTACACGGTGGCATAGCTGCTGTAGGTGACGAATAACAACTTCGCGGAGACCCACAGCACGGCAAAGACCAGCGCTCCTGCCATCGCTTCCCGCCACTCCGGGCGGCGGCGGGGAACCAGACGGTACAGGCAACTCACTGCCAGAAAGGCCAGGACGAAGGGGACCGTATAGGTGAGCAGGAAATAATGGGCGGCGAGTCCGACCCAATCCAGTCCCCACAAATGCGGGACATAGACGGTGAAAAAGTTGATCGTCTGTGTGGCGACATAAGACACGATGAGCAGAAGCATGGTGGCTCCGAGCAGAGCGACCGAAATCGCCGTCGAAATAAGCGGGTGACGGCGCCAGGTACTTTCGAACACCACGTTGAGCGCGTAGTCCAATTCGTAAAACACGAGGGCGCCGAACCACGCGAACGACAAGAAGACGACCCAGCGCACGCTCTCCAGCGAGCTGATCCGGTGGAGTTCCTCGGCGAGCCCTTCACCCAGGGACGGCAGAAACCCCTTCAGAAAGCTCAAGAGAAACTGTTCGCCGATGACATCCTGGCTGACGAGAAAGCTGACTCCGTAGAGAAGCAGGAACACGAGGGGAAAGAGCGACAGCAGCGAAAAGAAGGCAAGGGAAGCGGCCAGACTGGCGCACCCCTGCCGCAGAAATGTCTTGAAGACGCCGAGGACGAACCGGAGGACATCCATGAGGCCTTGCATAGAGGCAAGGGTAGCACGGGCGGCGCCGCCCCGCACCTCTTTCTGAAAGGTCGGCCCTTACTTCAGGGTCAGCACGGCCTGTGCGGCGAGGTTGATGAGCGGATTGGGATAGACTCCGAAGATCACCACCCCGGCCACTGCGCAGGCCAGCACGATCGTGAGCGCCGGCGACATGACGAGTCGAGGCGAGGTGGCCGTGACCGCGCCCGGTTCGCGCATGTACATGACCATGACAACCCGCAGATAGTAGTAGGCAGACACGGCGGCGAAGATGAGCGCGAGGACGGCCAGCCAGGTCACCCCGGCTTCCACCGCGGACATGAAGACATAAAATTTTCCGATGAATCCCGCTGTCGGAGGAATGCCCGCCAGCGACACCATGAAGATCATCATGAGCAACGCGGCCAAGGGATGGCGCTTGGCCAGGCCGGTAAAGTCCTCGATCTCTTCTCCTTCAAGCCCGCCTTTTCTGAGCATCGCGACAATGGCGAACGCGCCGAAGGTCATAAACGTATAGAGGGCGATGTACAGCAGCACGCTGGCAATCCCGTTCGTCCCGCCCGCTGCGCCGCTTAACCGCCCCGCAGCCACGACGCCGATCAGCGCATAGCCGGCATGGGCGATGCTGGAGTAGGCCAGCATCCGCTTGAGGTTGGTTTGCACCAGGGCCACGCTGTTCCCCAGCACCAGTGTGGCAACGCAGAGGAGCAGGAAAATCGCGGACCAGTTGGTTTTCAGCCCTCCAAGTCCTTCGACGAAAACCCGCAGAAAGGCCCCGAAACTCGCAGCCTTAGACGCCACCGCCATGAAGGCCGTTACGGAGGTCGGGGCGCCTTGATAGACGTCGGGCGTCCACATATGAAAGGGCACCACGGCGAGTTTGAAACTGAATCCGACCGCCAGCAGGATGGTGGCGAATAAGAGCAGGGGATCATCGAGGCTCCGTCCCGAGATTGCGGCGGCAATGGCCGGGAGTCTGGTGCTGCCGGTCGCACCGTACAGGAGCGAGATGCCGTAGAGCAGGATGCCGGAGGAGAAGGCGCCCAGCACGAAATATTTCGCCGAGGCTTCGAGCGAGCGGGGTTCCGATCGCTTGAGTCCCGCCATGACATACAGAGAAAGCGACATCAATTCCGTGCCGAGGTAGATCGTCAGCAAGTCGGCCGAGGACACCATTACCATCATGCCGGCGAGCGCAAGCAGGACGAATCCGTAGTATTCGCCGAAATACAGCCGTTCTTCTTTCAAATACGAATAGGACAGCAGGACAGTGAGCCCGGTGACGAAGTAGAGCAGCAGCTTCCAAAAGCACCCATAGGCGTCGATGACAACGAGCCCGCCGAAGGCCGTCGCCGGATGGTCCATCTGTGATGCGGTCAGACCCATGCATACGGCTAATGTGCCGAGACTTAGCCAGGCCAGCCCGTCTTTCCGGGACGCGTGCAGCACCGGATCGAGCACGAGCACGATGCAGGCGGCCGTGACCACCAACAGCTCGGGGAGTATGAGGAATAGATCGCTTGCCGAGAAGGTCATGGCTGGTGCACCTTTCCAACGGCGAGAGCAGCCTGCTTTACGGGGGGTGTGAGTCGATCGAGCTGACTCACGGCTGTGACCGGTTCCCGGGGTGGCGGGATCGAACGCGCGATGATCTTCTCGACGCTCGCATGCATGCGCGTCAAAATGGGATTCGGGAACAGGCCGATCAAGAAGACCAGCACCACGAGCGGAACCAAGGTGATCATCTCGCGCCTGCTTACGTCCCGGAGTTTCGGCAGAGAGGCCGGCGACGGGACGCCGAAGGCGACACGCTGGACCATCCAGAGGATATAAGCGGCGGCGAGGATGATCCCCACGGAGGCCAGAGCCGTGGCGATCTTGCTCCAGAGGAACGTGCCGGCCAGCACCATAAACTCTCCGACGAAGCTGTTGGTGCCCGGCAACCCCAAGGACGAGAGCGCGAAGATGACCAAGAGCGCGGCATAGCGCGGCATCGGCTTGGTGAGCCCGACATTGTCGGCAATCTGCCGGCTGTGGGTCCGTTCGTATATCACGCCGACGCAGAGGAAGAGGCCGCCGGTCGTAATGCCGTGGTTCACCATCTGCATGACGGCGCCTTCAATGCCCTGGATGTTGAACATGAAGAGCCCCAGCGTGACGAACCCCATGTGGCTGACGCTCGAATAGGCGATGAGTTTCTTCAGGTCGGCCTGGGCCAGCGCCATATAAGCGCCATAGATGATGGCGGCAATTGAGAGGGTGACCATCAGCGGGGTAAACGCGTGCGAGGCATCCGGCAGCATCGGCAGACTGAAGCGCAAGAATCCATAGGTGCCCATCTTGAGCAACACGCTGGCGAGGATCACGCTGCCCGCCGTGGGAGCTTCCACGTGCGCGTCGGGCAACCAGGTGTGGAACGGGAACATCGGCACCTTCACGGCAAAGGCGGCGAAAAAGGCGAGGAAGAGCCACAGTTGCAGGGAGGATGAGTAGCGACCTTCGCTCAGCTGCACAATATCGAAGGTGTGGCCGCCCTGGAAATACAGCACGATGATCGCGACCAGCAGCAGCACACTGCCGGCGAGGGTATAGACGAAGAACTTGATCGCGGCATAGAGGCGATTCGGTCCTCCCCAGACGCCGATCAACAGATACATCGGGATCAGCATGGCTTCCCAAAACACGTAGAACAACACGAAATCGAGGGCGGCAAACACGCCGATCATCGCTCCTTCCATGAGGAGCAGCATGGCCATGAAACTCCGGATTCTCGTGTCGACGGACTCCCAGGAGATCAACACGCAGAGGGGCATCAGCACCGTCGTCATCAGCACAAGCGGCAAACTCACTCCGTCGAGGCCGAGCCGGTAATGGATCGGTGGCGCCGTGATCCACACCGCCAGTTCGCTGAATTGCATCTGACCGCTCGATGCGTCGAAGAGCCACCAGAGGGGGAGGGAGACCAGCAGATCGGCCACCGTGACGCTGAGCGCGGTCACCCGGACACGGTTCTCCTTCACAAAAAACACCGCGACCGCTCCGGCCAGCGGAAGGAGAATCAGGAAGGTGAGCCAGGGAAAGCCGGTCATTGGAATGGCCGAATGACAAATGAAAAATGTAAAATGCAAAGTACGGAGTCAGTCATTTTGAATGTTGCCCTTTTAATTTTTCATTGCCGTTCAAAAGAGCAAGTATGCCGTCAAAATGACGATCCCCACCGCCATGGCCAGCGCATAGTGCTGCGTCTGCCCGCTCTGGACCAGCCGCAACAGCCAGCCGCCCCAGGCGACCGCACGGCCCACTCCATTGACGGCTCCATCGATCACGTCGACGTCGACTCGCTTCCATAGCTCGGAGGCTGCCGTGAACGTCGGTCGGACGAACGCGCGATCATAAACCTCATCCACGTACCACTTGTTGAGCGATCCCCGGTACAGCGCCCTCCACTGTTGCGCGAGGCGGTCGGGCAGCTGGGGATTGAGTACGTAGACATAGTAGGCTGCCGCAATACCGCTCAATCCCATCAAAGTCGCCACAATCATAATGCCGGTACCGGCTGTGCCGTGGTGGGCAGCCGCTTCGCTCCCGGTTGAAAAGACCGGTTCGAGGAACGAGGGGATCCCGAGGTAGCCGGTTAGGACACTGAAGCCGGCCAGAATCAAGAGCGGTGTCGTCATCGTCCGTGACGGCTCGTGGATGTGCGTCGCGTGGTGCGGGTCAACATGCGACGGTCCCCAGAAGATGCCGAACACCAGCCTGAAACTGTAGAAGGCCGTCAGCAGCGCGGTCAGCAATCCGAACACCGTGAGCACCTGCCCGAGCAGACCCGACGACCAGGCGGACACGAGGAGTTCGTCTTTACTGAAAAATCCGGCCGTCAGCGGGAAGCCCGCGAGCGCGAGGGAGCCGACGACGAACGTCCAGTAGGTGATCGGCAATTTGTCCTTTAGGCCGCCCATATGACGCATGTCCTGTTCATGGTGCAGGGCGATGATGACGGAGCCGCACCCCAGGAACAGCAGGGCCTTGAATGCGCCGTGGGTCAGGAGATGGTACATGCCGGAGGCGTAGGCCCCGAGTCCGCAAGCCATGATCATGTAGCCGAGCTGACTCACGGTCGAATAAGCGACTACGCGTTTGATGTCTGTTTGAGTTAGCGCGATCGTTGCACCCAACACCATCGTGGCGGCTCCGACCAGGGCGACAACATTCATGGCAGTCGGAGACAGGTTATAGAGCGGGGCAAGCCGTGCCACCATAAACACGCCCGCCGTCACCATCGTCGCGGCATGAATCAAGGCGGAGATGGGGGTCGGGCCTTCCATGGCATCCGGCAGCCAAACGTGCAGCGGGACCTGCGCGGACTTGCCGATCGCCCCGGTGAACAGCAAGAGGCAGATGAGTGTAAAGACGGAAACCTCCCACGTTCCCCCGAAGGGCCCCAGCACATTCATCGTTAGATTGGCCGCTTCATGGGCGGCGGGAAAAATCTCGTGGTAGTTGAGCGAACCGAAGCTGTACCAGACGAGCAGGAGGCCCAGTAAGAACCCGAAGTCGCCTACGCGATTGACGATGAACGCTTTAGTTGCGGCCGAGCAGGCGGAAGCCCGTTCATACCAATGCCCGATCAGCAGATAGGAACAGAGGCCCACGGCTTCCCAGAAGACGAACAACTGAAGCAGATTGTCGGCCAGCACCAGCATCAACATCGAGAAGGTGAAGAGCGCAATATAGCCGAAGAAACGGGCATAGCCCGGCTCCCCGTGCATGTAGCCGATCGTGTAGACGTGCACGAGCGAACTCACAATGGTGACCAGCAGGAGCATCACGGCTGTGAGACGATCGATATAGAGACCGATGTGGATGTCGAGGTTTCCGGACGTGAGCCAGGTGTAGAGCGGAACCGAAATAACGGACCCCGTCGCCACCTCGATAAAAGCGGCGATCGACAATAGGCCCGAGAGCAGGACGGCCGGGACGGCCACCAGATGAGCCCGTTCCTTGATGCGCGCGCCGGCCAAGCCGAGCACCAGGAAGGCAGCCAGCGGAAGGAGTGGAATCAGTACGTACAACATAAGTCTAGGAGCTGATAGCTGATGGCTGATGGCTGAATCCACCGGTCGTAGCCCGTACCATTCGCTATACGCTATATGCCATTTGCTGTTTGACTACCATTTCAACAGATTGAACTCTTCGACATTAATGGTGGACCTGGATCGGTGCAAGGCGATGATGATCGCAAGCCCGACGGCGACTTCCGCCGCGGCGACCGTCAAGGCAAAAAACACGAACACCTGGCCGCCTAGATCGTGAAGCTGTTCGGAGAATGCGACGAAATTGATATTGGTCGCGTTCAACATCAGTTCCACCGACAGAAGGATGGCGATGATGTTGCGGCGGATGAGCACCCCCACGACACCCGTGAGAAAGACGATCGCGCTCAAGATGAGATAGTAGGAAACCGGAACGGTCATGGGGTGGGCGACTCCATGACGTCTTTCTTGGCCAGGATAATGGCACCGATCATCGCCACCAGGAGGATCAAGGAGGCGACTTCGAACGGGAACAGATAGGTCGAAAAGAGCGTTTCGCCGATGGCCAGCGTGTTCCCGCCGCCGCCATCCACCGACTCGGCAGGCGCCGGACCAGGGCCTGCGGCGTTCCCGCCTGCGATCAAGACCATGAATTCAATGAGCAAAGGAATAGAGACAAGTCCGACAGCACGCCACTGACTGTGGTACTGATCGTCTCGTTTGAGATTGAGTAGCATGACGACGAACAAATACAGAACCAGAATGGCGCCGGCGTAGACGATGATCTGCACGGCGGCGAGGAATTCGGCGTGAAGCGTCACGTACAGTCCTGCCACATGGAAAAACATGACCAGCAGTGACAGCGCGCTGTAGATCGGGTTCTTGAGCGCCACCACCAGGATGGCGGTCAGGGCGATGACCCCGGCAAAATATCCAAAGAAGAGCTGCGCCACGATACGGCCCCTGGTTGATACTCCGGCTTCAGCGCGGTCCGCGCGCCGTTGTTGCCGTCTCCGGTACTGCGATGGGAATTCCCACCGCGGTCAGTTCGGTTTCTGCGGCACGTGCTTGAACGCGACGTTGAAGAACGCCACGTTCGGATGCTGGAGCTCCAAGCGCTTCTCGCGGACCGGGAATGAACGATCGCCGATCGCGAGCAGTTGTTCTTTATTCAGGTGGAGCTGCCGCTTGTCGTACACGGCCCATTCGAATTCCCGCGTCATGCCCAAGGCATCTACGGGACAGGCATCCACGCACATCCCGCAGAACAGGCAGCGGGTCATGTCCATGTAGTATTCTTTCGAGTAGCGTTTCGTCGGTTCACCCGGCACCTCCGCGCTGACGACTCGAATGACGCGCGAGGGGCACGCCGCTTCGCAGAGATCGCAGCCGACGCATTTCTCCGTCCCATCGTCGTATCGGAGCAGCGCGAGCATGCCACGATAGTTGTCCGGCAGGGTGCGCTTCTCATGCGGATACTGCAGCGTGATCGGTCTGTAATGGATCAAGTGCGAGAGCGTGGCCTTCATGCCGACGAGAATCTCGTAGAACAGGATGGTCTTGAACCATTCGAACAATCTCGGACGTTTGGTTGCCGCTGGATGTGCCATAACTCCGTCGGGCGCCCTACTTCATCTGCTGGTAAATAAAGACCGCAAGTGCCGTCACTACAATGTTGCCCAGCGCGATAGGCAACATCACCTTCCAGCCGAACTTCATCAACTGGTCGTAGCGCAGCCGCGGGAGCGTGGCCCGCAGCCAGAAGAACAGGAACAGGAAGCCGTAGACCTTCACCGTGAACCAGGCGACGCCTTCCGCCCATGCCAGCGATTCCAGCCCGAGATGGCCGAGCAGCGTACCGGGATAGGGCGCATTCCAGCCGCCCAGAAAGAGGGCTGCGGCGACGCAGGACACCAGCACCATGTTGGCGTACTCGGCGATGAAGAAGAACGCGAAGCGCATGCCGCTGTATTCCGTGAAAAACCCGGCGACGAGTTCGCTTTCTGCTTCGGGCAAGTCGAACGGCACGCGGTTGGTTTCCGCCACGGCGGAAATCACATACACGACGAAGGCGAAGATCTGCGGGGCGGGGAAGGCAAACACGTACCAATGCCAGAATCCCCCCGCTTGGGCCTCTGTGATCTTCACCAGGCTCAGCGAGCCGGCCATGATCAGCACGCCGACGATCGCCAACCCGACGTTGAGCTCGTAACTGATGATCTGTGCCGCCGACCGCAATCCTCCGAGGAGAGAGTATTTGCTGTTGGACGCCCACCCGCCGAGGATGATGCCGTAGGCGCCGATCGAGGCGAAGGCCAGGATGTAGAGGATGCCGATGTTGATGTCGCTGATCACAAACGGCTTTACGGTGATGCCGAAGACCTCGATGGTCTGGTCCGGGCCGAATGGAATGACGGCGAATCCAATGAGGGCCGGCACCATCGCCAGGATCGGCGCCAGGCTGAACATGAACTTGTTGGCGCCGGCCGGGACGATGTCCTCCTTGAAGAACAGCTTCAGCCCGTCCGCGATCGGTTGGAGGATGCCGTAGGGACCGACTTCCATCGGGCCCATGCGGTCCTGCATCCACCCCAGCACTTTCCGCTCGGCGAGGGTGAGAATCATGACGGTCAACATCACAATGCCCATGACCGCGGCGATCTGGGCAAGGGACACGGCGAGGCGTAACCCTATTTCAGTCACGATAAGACTCCTGGATTAGCGGTACACATCACTGGTGGTCTCTTTAAGCGACCTTCATCATCGACACCGACGTCGTCCGGATTGACGGGACGCGGGTGACGGGGTCGATCACGCAATCGAACAACCGGATAGCCGCGTGGCTGAAGTGGTCCGGGAACCACGCCAAGCCTTCCGGCACTCGTTCCATAACCCTCACTTCCGTGGTCATCTCTCCCCGCGCATTGGACAAGCGGACCCGATCACCGTCCACCAACCCGAATCGGGCCGCGTCGAGCGGATTGATTTTCAAGATGCCACGGCCTTCCACTTGCAGTAGCCCTTTGGCGCGGGTGGACAACTTTCCCGAGTGAAACAGGCTCTGCACCAGCTCCAATTGCACCGTTCCATCCGGCCGGGTTTTTGGCGCGATGAGCCGGTACCGCGACGTCAGATCTTTCTGATAGCCTTCAGACAGGTATCGGTCGACGGCCGTGCGGTCGACTTTGGGCGGCACCGGCGCGGGACCAAGCGACCCGTAGCCGGGAATCAGGCTGCGGATTTCCTTGAGGATGTCTTTGCTCTCGGCATACGCCAGCGGCGCATCCATGAGGATGGAGAGCGCGACAAAAACTTCCCAGTCGGGCCGGCTTTCCCCCACCGGTTCGATGGCCGGGCGGACAGCCTGGACGTGGCCCTCCGTGTTCGTAAACGTTCCGCTCTTTTCCATCGACGAGGCGACCGGCAGCACGACATGGGCCAAGGCCGCCGTCTCAGTTAAGAACAGCTCCTGGCACACCAGCAGATCGAGCTTCCGCAGCGATTCCTCCGCGCGCACCTGGGCAGGAAGGCTTCCCACGGGATTCTCGCCGACGATGAACATGGCCTTCAGAATCCCGGCTCCGGCACGGTCCAGCATCTCGACGAGAGACGCGCCGCCGTTGGGAGGGGGTTCGGCCTTCCACAATTTCATGATCCGGTCCCGGTCGGCACGGCTGGTGATGTCGCAGGGCCCCGGCAGGAACTCTGCTACAGCGCCCATCTCGACGGCGCCCTGGTCGTTGTTTTCCTCCGCGAGCGACGCACAGCCGCAGCCCGGCTGATCCAGCTTGCCGGTGAGGAGCAGCAGGTCGAACAGGTCGAGCGATCCGCTGTAGCCCTGCTCACTTCGCAACAGACTCTGTCCGGCCAGAATGACCAGACGCCGACCTCCGGCGAGGACCTTCGCCGCATCTGTAAAGGAAGCGGTGTCGGCTCTTGTCGAAGCCTGGACATCTTCCCAGGAGATGTCCAGCAGCGCCCGCGTGACGGCGTTCACGTATGCGGGTTGCCGTTGCAGGAGATCCGGCTGCACCAGGCTCTGTTCCACAACGGCCTTCAAGAGGCCGAGAATGGCATTTCGCATGTGCGTCGCCGGGACGCTGAAGTGATGCCGGGAGAGGTTGGCAATGTTGCTGAGCGTGTCGATGCTCGGTTCCACTGCTTCGATCGTCACCAGCGCGGCGCCCCGTTTCTTCACCGCCTCCTTCACTTTCAGGCCGGTGATGGGGTTGGATTCCGTAATGTTCGTGCCGACCAGCAGCAAGACATCGGCGGCCGCAATGTCGTCGAAGCCGACGGTCCACCGATGCGTGCCCTGCACCCGTCGCATAGCCTGTAGGCCGTTCAGGTGGCCGTAGCGCGCGCTGCTGTCGATGTTGTTCGTGGCGATCGTCACGCGCATGAACTTCTGGAAGAGATACAGCTCTTCGTTGGTGCAGCGGCCCGAGATCAGTCCGCCGAAGCTTTGCCCGCCGTGGGCCGCTTTGATCCGGCCGGTTCGTTCGGCTACAAACTCGAGGGCCTCTTCCCACGTCGCCTGCACGAGCGCGCCGTGGCGGCGAATGAGCGGATGGGTCAGCCGCTCCGGGTGACTCCCCGCATGGAACCCGAAAAATCCCCGGGCGCAGAGGTCGCCGTTGTTGCGCCCCGCTCCCTGCGCCGAATTGACCTCGATCAGCTCCTGGTCCTTCGTCTGGACGGTAATCTGGCACCCGTCTCCGCAGTAGCCGCAGACGGTCTCGGCGCGCTTGAGCATCCAGGGACGGTACTCGTACATCGACAGCCGGCTGGTGATCGCGCCGACCGGACAGATCTGGACGCACCCGCCGCAAAATTCGCAATCGAGGGGATGAGTCCCGAAGTGTTTGATCTCGGTCATTGTGCCGCGCCCGACCGGCGCGAGGGCCTTCACATCCATCACTTCGTCGCAGTACCGGACGCAGCGAAGGCACTGCACGCAGCGGTTCATCTGCGTTTCGATGAGCGGGCTGAAATAGTCTTTCTGGAAGATCCGCTTGGTCTCCACGAACCGGCTGGTCGTCGCCGTGTACTGATGAGAAAAGTCCTGGAGGTCACACTTCCCGCCCTGGTCGCAGACAGGACAATCTAATGGATGGTTGGCCAGAATGAATTCGAGCACCGATTTATGAGCGTCATTGACGACGGTCGTGGCGGTGCGCACGCTCATGCCTTCGGCCACCGGGGTACTGCACGCCGTTTGAAGCTTGGGCATTTTTTCGACTTCCACCAGGCACATGCGGCAGTTGGCGTCCGGTTTCAGCTTCGGGTGATAGCAGAAATGCGGGATCATCACGCCGACGCGACGGGCGGCTTCGATCACGAGCGTCCCCTTCGGGACGGTGACCGTGGTGCCGTCGATGGTCAGCCGGACTGTGTCAGTGGTCGTGTTAGGCATTGTGTCCGTCGCGTGCTGTTCCTGAAGCCCAAAGCGACAGTTCGTTATAAGATGTCACAGGCACGAACTTTCTTGGTCCATCGTGAGACGGGATACGCTTCACGAGAGACGTTAGTGCTTTGCCCCCGCCGGTTCCGGCCGGATCAGATTGGCCGCTTCCGCCTCGCGGATCAGAGTCACGTATTCCTGGCGCCAGTGTTTCAGGGTGCTCATGATCGGCGCCACTTCCGCATCGCCGAAGGCGCAGACCGTGCGGCCGGCGATGTTCTTGCACAGATCCGACAAGGTTTCAAGGTCCTGCATCTGGCCGCGTTTCGCCACGATTCTGCGCATGGTCTGGACGAGCCAGGAACTGCCTTCCCGGCAGGGACTGCACTTCCCGCAGGACTCGTGATAGAAAAATTCCATGAGCCGGAGCGCCGCCCAGACCATGCTGGTGCCCTCCTCCATCACCGTAACGCCGCCGGAGCCCAGCATCGAGCCCGCCGCTGCGACCGACTCAAAATCCAGTTTGACGTCGAGCTGATCCGGCGTCAGAAACGGCGCGGAGGCTCCACCGGGAATGAACGCCTTGATCGGTTTGTCCGAGCGCATTCCGCCGGCATGCTCATAAATCAATTCCCGGATCGTGATGCCCATCGGGACTTCGTAATTCCCCGGCCGTTTCACATGGCCGCTGACGCAGAAGATGCGGGTGCCCGTGCTCTTCGGCGGTGAACCGATTGCCGCAAACCATTCGGCGCCGCGACTCATAATGTGCGGCAGATTGGCCAACGTCTCGACGTTGTTCACGACGGTCGGTTTATTGTACAGACCATGCGTGGCCGGAAACGGGGGCTTGACGCGGGGAAGGCCGCGTTTGCCCTCAAGCGACTCAAGCAGCGCCGTCTCCTCGCCGCAGATGTAGGCGCCCGCCCCGCGATGGACCCAGACCTCCACATTGATACCCGTTCCAAGGATGTTCCTGCCGATGTAGCCCGCGGCCCGCGCCTCGCCGAGCGCCCGTTCCAGGATCTTCGAGCCCAACACCATCTCGCCCCTTATATAGATGTAGGCGGATTCCGCCCCGATGGCGTAGCCGGCGAGCACGATGCCTTCCAGCAGTTGATGGGGGTCGCGCTCCATCAGCTGACGGTCCTTAAACGTCCCGGGCTCGCTTTCGTCCGCGTTGCAGCAGAGGTACCGCGGGCCCGTGTAGTCCTTTGGAAGAAATCCCCATTTCACCCCGGTGGGGAAACCGGCGCCGCCCCGTCCGCGCAAGCCCGATTTCATGACCGTGGCGGTGACATCAGCGGGGGCTACCTTGCCAAGTGTCTTGCGCAAGGCCTGATAGCCGCCCGTCTTTTCGTAGTCCGCCAGTGACCCGGTGTATCCGGGCTGCGTCATGTTTTTCAGCAAGATCAGTTCGTGTTGTGGTGCTGCCATTGTCCTCACTTGTCGCTGCGATGTAGTGACCACAGCCTGTTTTCCGGCGCGAGGCACCAGGCGAGGGGCACTAGAGAGCCACTGACATTCTTGCCCATAGCCTCTCGCCTCTAGCCGCTAGCCTGGGTTCGTTCCGGCCACATAAAAGGGCCGCTCTTTAACTGACTGGTTCCGGTCGTTTTCAGATCGGCCAGAATGCGATCCACTTTCTCTTCAGTCAGCCGCTCGTAGTAGTCATCGTTAATCTGCATCATCGGGCCGGTTCCACAGGCCGCCAGGCATTCCACGACACTGAGGGTAAAGAGGCCGTCAGCCGTGGAGTTGCCCGGCGCGATTCCCAGCTTCGTGGTGATCCACCCGATGACCGTATCCGACCCGACCAACGCGCACATCAGCGATTTGCAGACCTGAATGTGGAACTTCCCCACCTTCTTCAGATTCAGCATCGTGTAGAAGGTGGCGGTCTCGTATACCTGTGAGGGTGTGAGACCGAGGAGCCGGGCGATCTCCTTCATGGCCGGCTCGGTGACATAGCCCTGATCCCGCTGGGCCAGGTAAAGCAGGGGAATCAGCGCCGACCGCTTGACTGGATAGCGTGCAAGGATCTCGTCGATTTCCTTCTGGTACTTCTCTTTCAACATCACTCTCTCCCCCGGACCGCAGCACCGGGGTGCCTCTTATTGCGCGCGTTGACCGAGCACATTCTGATCGTGCGCGGGCAGCGAGCACAGAGGTATCCCGGTGCTGCGGTCATCTATCGCACTCCCCCATCACGATGTCGTAGGTGCCGAAGATCGTGATGATGTCGGAGATCAAATAGCCGCGCGCCATGTGATCGAACGCGCCCATATGGATAAAGGAGGGCGAGCGGATCTTCAGCCGGTAGGGACGGGGACTTCCGTCGCTGATGATGAAGAAGCCCAGTTCGCCCTTCGGCGCTTCGGTCGCGCAGTAGGTCTCAGCTTTGGGCGGCTTGAATCCCTGCGTGAAGATGATGAAGTGGTGAATCAGGCTCTCCATGTCCCGCATAACTTGCTGCTTGGGGGGCGGAATGTATTGCGGGACGTCGGCCATGATCGGGCCCGGCGGCATTTGGTCGAGACATTGCGAGATGATCCGCGCGCTCTGGCGCATCTCTTCCATGCGGATCCAGTAGCGATCGTAGGTGTCGCCGTTCTTCCCGATCGGCACTTCCCAATCCACTTTATGATAGACCCCGTAGGGTTCGAGCTTGCGGACGTCATAGGCCACCCCGGATCCACGGAGCGTCGGGCCCGTGAGGCCGAAGTTGATCGCGTCCTCGGCTGAAATCACCGCGACGTTCTTCGTCCGCCCAAGCCAGATACGATTGGACGCGATCAACGAGTCGTACTCGCTGACCTTCTGGGGGAAGGTGTCCAGAAATGTTCTGAGCCGGAGAACCAGGTCCGGCGTGAAGTCGCTGTCCACGCCGCCGATGCGGTAGTAGTTCAGGGTCAGCCGCGCGCCACAGAGTTTTTCGAACATGTCCAGGAGGATTTCCCGTTCCCGGAAGGTCCAGAAGAAGACGGTCATGGCGCCGATATCGAGCGCTTGCGTGCCGAGCCAGAACAGGTGCCCGATGATCCGCTGCATCTCAGCGACGATCGTCCGGATATATTCAGCCCGTTCTGGCACGGTAATGCAGAGCAGCTTCTCAACGGCCCGCACATAGGCATAGTTATTGGCCATGGCGCAGACGTAGTCGAGCCGGTCCGTGTGCGGAATGATCTGCATGTAGGCGAGGCCTTCCGCCAGCTTTTCCACGCCGCGGTGCAGATAGCCGAGATCCGGCGTCGCCTTCACAATCCGTTCGCCGTCCAGTTCAAGCACGACACGCAGGACGCCGTGGGTGCTCGGATGCTGCGGGCCCATGTTTAATAACAGTTCCTCACGCCGGCGCGTTCCGGATGCCCCGCTCTCAGCCATAAACGGCTTCTTCTGCGCGTCGGGGATCTCACCCTCTGTCTGTTCGACCGGCGGCTCATCGAGCCGTGGGATGAAGTCGAACTGGCTGCGCCAGCCCCGGCCCTCGGCGGGGAAATCCTTCCGCAGCGGATACCCTTCCGCATAATCTTCCGGCATGAGGATGCGGCGCAGGTCGGGATGATCGGTAAATTGGATCCCCATCATGTCGTAGACTTCGCGCTCCAGGAATTCCGCCCCGCGCCAGACCCCGGTGACGGATGCGATGCGGGGATCATCCTCCGGGAGCCGCGCCTTAAGACGAATCCTCCGCCCATGAGGCAGGGAGAGCAATTGATAGATCACCTCAAACCGGTCTTGATGCTCCGGATAGTCGGCCGAACAGATGTCGGTGATATGGTCGAAGCAGGCCTCGGGCGCATCGTGTAGGAAGCGCGCGATCTCTTCGATCTTGGACGCGGCGACATGAACGGTCAGTTCCGAACGAGCCATGTCGACATCGACGGAGAGAACCCCGCCCGGGAACTGTTTCAGCAATGTTTCGGCCAGTGATTGCATCGGTTACTTCACGAAAACTTTTTCGCGTTGGATCTTTTCCTGCAGTTTCAAGAGCCCGTCCAGCAAGGCTTCCGGTCTCGGCGGACAGCCGGGCACATACACGTCCACCGGCACGATTTGATCCACGCCCTGAACAACGGCGTAGCTGTTGTAGTGGTTGCCGGAGGTCGCGCAGGAACCCATCGAGATCACGTACCGCGGCTCCGGCATCTGGTCGTAGATTCGCCGGATCACCGGCGCCATCTTGCGCGTGACGGTCCCGGCGACAATCATGAGATCGGACTGCCTGGGCGATGCGCGAAAGACCCCGGCGCCGAACCGGTCGAGGTCATAGCGCGAGGACACGCTCGCAATCATCTCAATGGCGCAGCAGGCGAGTCCGAAGGTCATCGGCCAGAGGGCCGACTTCCTGGCCCAGTTCACGACGGCATCCAAATTCGTCGTAATGATATTGGCTTCGAACTGTCGTTCTAAGAAGCTCATAAGACTTAGCTCCCGGCTAGGGGCAAAAGGCCAGGGGTAATGGGTAGTGTTCCCACATGCCACTCGCCCCTTGCCTCACGCCTAATCCCATTCGAGGGCGCCTTTTTTCCAGGCATACCAGAACCCCACGACCAGAATGCCGATGAACACCACCATCTCCACCAGGCCGACGAGGCCGAGCTTGCTGAACGCAACGGCCCAGGGGAACATGAACACGATTTCGATGTCAAAGATCACGAACAGCATCGCGATGATGTAGTACCGCATCGGAAACTGCACGCGGGCATCCTGAAAGAGCGGGCTCCCGCTCTCATAGGGAGCCAGCTTCGCCCGATAGGGCCGACTC
>DATIGF010000156.1:0-11518 GCA_035454865.1 Nitrospiraceae bacterium
AGAAGTCCCAAAGCCTTGCTTGGCGGCTTTGCCCATCTGGGACGATTCATCGACAAGATTCGCCTACGGAATGCGGGCAAGATTCAGGACTACAACTACATCACGGTCGGGTTTGATAAGTACCTGGTCGATTTTCTCCAGATCGATCCAATCGCGTTTGAGCAGCGGGTGTTGGCGGGTGGAACGGATGACGAACTTCTCGTCTGGGTGAAGGCCAATAGCCGAAACCCATCGGAGCAGGAAATTGCCCAATGGAGCCAGGGGCTCCTGTCTTCCGGCCCGAAAGACGCCGCCGCGCGGCAACGGTTTCAGGGCCGCTTGCAAGACATTGCGACGAAGCGCGGGGTGCCGGTGTCATCCCTCCCTCCCATATCCACCTGGGCCGATGCCATCGAACTCGACGAAGGCCGGATGTAACAGGCTGTTGAAAAAGGCCGCCAGCGATGTTCTCATGTCGCGTAGCGGATCAGCGTACTGCAGCGAGTTCGCCTCCCCTCTTCGCTCGATGCGGCCTTGCTGAGCGGCCATTGGGAACAGCGTGTTTTTGGTTCTCGCATGACTAGAGGTGGCCTATGCAGATGGTGATGCTGACCTTTCGTTCGTCGCTAAAAGAGCGGGTCCATGAGCTGCTTCATCAGTGCGATGTGAAGGCATTCACTGAAGTGAATGAGACGGTCGGGTACGGTCAGACCGGACCGGCTGAGGGATTAGCTTTTTATCCCGGTACGAACTCGGTCATCCTCGTTTCACTCGACGACGAGCATGTGGCCCGTGTGACTACATCGGTGAAGGCCTGGTGTGTGGAGACGACGAAACATCCCGGCTGGCAGAAGCCTTCCCTCCGCTTGTTCACCTGGCCCTGTTCGCAGATTGTCTAGGGCGAAGCTTTTCACTTGAACTGGGCAGAGGTGACCCATGGCGCGCCTGCTCATTGGCACCTCAGGGTGGGCCTATTCAAGTTGGAAAGGCCCCTTTTACCCGGAGGATCTGCCGAACCGGCGTTATCTTGAGTTCTATGCACGCGAGTTCTCCACCACTGAAGTCAATTACTCCTTCTATCATGTGCCGCGGACCAGCACATACGAGAAATGGGCGGCCCAGGTACCGGAATCCTTCATCTTCGCGCTCAAAGCCAGCCGGTTCATTACGCATGTGAAACGTCTGACGGCTGTGAGGCGGGCATGGGTGACCTTCGTGCAGAACGCGCGGACGCTGGGTTCTCACCTTGGACCCGTCCTGCTCCAGTTCCCGCCGTCTTTTCGTTTCGACCGGAGATCATTGACTGTTTTTCTCGAGAGTGTGCGACGGCCTGTCGCCAAGAGTTCTCCTGTGAGACTGGTTTTCGAATTCCGACATGAATCCTGGTTCACGGAGGAGGTCTATGCCATTCTCCGGCAGCACAACGCGGCACTCTGTATCGCAGATTCGCCGCAGTATCCCCGCCGTGATGTGGTGACCGCCGGCTTCGTGTACTTCCGGTTTCACGGCCGCACCGATCTGTTTGCGTCGAAATATACGGAGGCGGAGTTGACGGAGGAAGCCCAACGGATCAGACGCTGTCTCCGGGACGGCCTGGATGTCTATGCCTATTTCAACAACGATGCGCTGGGTCATGCTGTCGCGAACGCGAGGATGTTGCAAAGAATGGTGCAGGGAAGCTGATTGTTGTGAGGCTCCAACTTGGATATCCGATGCTTGTGGCGGGGTTGCTCCTAGGACTGCCCCTGCTCGGCCTCATCCTGGCCGGAAGATCTATCAGGCCGTATCTCGAATTTCCTCCCCTGACCCGCTATGTCGTCCATGAGCCTTTCTCCTGGCCCGTCTATGTGGCACTTGCACTCCTCATTCTCGCATCGATCGGACTAGTCAGAGCGCGAATCGCGTCAACCGCATCCCGGTGCGTGCGTCCAGCCTCGCACCTCACCCTGCCTCCTTTGCGAGCCACGTCATTTCCCTGGTGGGGATGGAGCGCCGTGGTTTGGACGGTGATTTGGTGGACGCTGGCCTGGACGAGATTCTCATGGATGGAACCGCTGCAGCCGCACACATTTACGCCGTTGTGGCTGGGTTACATTGTGGTGGTCAACGCCTGGACATTCACACGCACCGGCCGTTGCATGATGCTCCACCGGCCTCGCTATTTTTTCCCGCTCTTTCCCCTGAGTGCGGTGTTCTGGTGGTTCTTCGAATATCTCAACCGGTTTGTGCAGAACTGGTATTACGTGGGTGTGACCGATCTCTCGCCGCTCGAATATTTCCTGCGCGCAACGATTTCGTTTTCAACGGTTCTGCCTGCGGTGATGGGGACGGCAGAATGGCTATCGACGTTTCCCTACTTCGCGGTGAGATCGGATCAGGTCCGACCGATGATGCGGGGACAGGGGCATGTTGCCGGGTGGATCGCTCTGGGTATGGCCTCGGTAGGTTTAGGCGGGATTGGTCTGTGGCCCGACTATCTCTTTCCATTGGTTTGGGTTGCACCGACGCTCATCATGGTTTCTTTGCAGGACATTCGAGAAGAATTCCAGAGGCTTGGGGCGAATGTGAAGCAGAATGGGGGCGCAATGTGGCAGGGAGCGCTCGCCGCCCTGATCTGTGGGTGGTTTTGGGAGATGTGGAACTTCAAGAGTCTGGCCCATTGGGAGTATGCAGTGCCGTTTGTTCAGCGGTTCCATGTGTTTGAGATGCCGCTCTTGGGATACGCGGGCTATCTTCCATTCGGGCTGGAATGTCTGGTGATGGCGGATGCCTGTCTCACCCGGAAGTATTCGGCCGGCGTCGCCTATTATACAGAGGCCGAGCGCAGACCTTAGGCAGAGTCAGCAGTGTCTTCATCTCGCAGTGCGCCATCGCGACTTTATGGGCACGCGGCAGCGCTTCGTAGTAGCTTCCTTCGAGCCCGTCTCCCAGCTCGGAGGGCCGGAGCATTCGCTCCCTTCGCGACGGCCTGGATGTCCATATCTATTTCAACAATGACGCGCTGGGTCATGCGGTAGCCGGTACAAGGACGTTGCGCAAGATGCCAAAAGCGCCTCCCCAAGTGAGGCGGTTCGGGTCGAGGACTGCCGATTTGCCCCAGCCGATACAGCGTGAATGAAATACCAGGTTATTGAATCAGTGAAATCACGAAGTATTGCTGCCCTTTCCTTGGAGAGAGGACCTGGCACCAAGCTTGCTGTAAATTCCCAAACCAGACAGGGGGGCGTTGCCCTCTCGTGCTATGACCTTTTCCAGGAGGATTGACATGACGAAAAGCATCTCGATGGTAACTGCGGCTGCGGTTTTTGCAGCTTTCACGCAGGTGTTTGCTCAGGCACCCGCTCCGGCCCCTGAACCAGCGCCTGCTCCTGCGCCGCAGGCGACGGCTCCCGCTCCGGCGATGGAAGGTGAGAAGAAGGGCGAGAAGCATGAGGGCAAGGAGGGTGAACACGAGGGCAAGGGCAAAGGAAAGCATAAAGACAAAGGGCATGGCAAGAACAAGGATAAGAAACGTGGGCTCGATCGCGCTGATGAGGCAGCTGGAGAACACGGCAAACAGGGACGGGATAAGGCCCGCGGCAAGCAAGGCAACGACTAAGCACGATTGTGCTGATCGGATATCCGGGCCGGACAGGGCGGCCGGTCCTCATGGACCGGCCGCCTTTCTTTTATCGTCGCGCAGGAAGGAAGCGAGGTATGCAGGCGTTGCGGGTTATTATGCCCCGGGCAGAGTCAGCAGTTTCTTCATCTCGCAGTGCGCCATGACGACATCCGGGGCGCGCTGCAGCGCTTCGTAGTAGCTCCGTTCGAACCCGTCTCCCAGCTCGGAGGGCCGGATCAACGCCCGCACTTCGGTCAGCAGTACTGCTACGTCCTCGACGGTCAGTTCTTCTTCTCCATCCATCAATTCATCGATCCGGACGACCATGTTGGAGAGCGGATGGAGCCAGGTAAACCAGGGATCGTTCATCACCAGCTGCAGCAATTGCCCCGTTGAATCGACCCGCCCATAGATCCGCTCAAACGTCAGCTGTTCTGCGACGATCAGGGCCTTGTGCAGGCCCAACAGCCCTTGCCGCACGTCCGTGAGAGTCTGGCGGAGGGGGCTGGTCCGGTGGGTTCGTGCTTGCTTCGATGAAATAGCCATAGAGTAATTCTAGCAGGTCATTGGAAAAATGGAGACCCGGGGGCCATATTCATCTTCGCCGTCCTGTTTTCATCTCTCCTCGGTCATCATAAATTGTTGCCGTGGTCGGCTGGAACGATCGGCTACCGGCCGAACCGACCCCCGCCGGAAGATCCTAAGCCAGGCGGCGCTGCTGATGGGGGCGAGGGTTGTTGCGGAGGCGGCGGTTGATTGAGCCTGAATGGAAGCACCGGTGCCGGAGTCAGGTTGTTGGGCGGCGCGGGTGTGCCAAACGGGGTGTTGTGTCCGGTAGCGGTCTCTCCATGCGGGCTGGTGGAAAAAGGCGCGAGGCTGCCTGGCTTCATGACGGGGCCCGTGTTCCCGTGGGCATCCGAGTACAAGCCCACATCATCGCCAAGCTGCGAGATCGTGCCTGTCGTGCCGTCGCTACGCTGTACGACGCTGACGGCTGCTGTCGCGATGCCCGAGGCACCAGTGATCAACAGGTCGGTCGCGAGAAATATGGGGACGAAGCGGGTCATACAAGTCTTTCGTGGCGCCTGATGTTGGCAGTGTACTACCCGCTTGTTATTTCCTCCACTGGCAGGACCTTGTTTGCATGGACTCGTATGGGAATATCCAATGAGTGGGAAGGGGTATTGGAGTAGATGTGTGCGAGGCAAAAAGGACCGGAAACGTGTGGCCCCGATCCGCCCGGCCGTCCTTCGAAACATATCTCGTCGTGCCGGTGCGTGACGACGCCGGAGACACGGATCTCCGTTCCTGCTCATGACCCGTCCTGGAAGCCCCGCGCTCCGCAACCCGCTGCGTTATTCGTAATACACAACGATGGCCGCTTTGCTGCACTTGGTGCAGGTACCCTGCTTGGTCATTGGAGCTTTACCCTCGCTCTCGGCCGCTTTGACGGCAGCATCTTCTACTCGCCCCACCTTGTTGTAGCACTCACTGCAGTAGGCTGCGGTCTGTCCCATGGCTCCTCCTTGGGTCTGCTCTGACGGTGCACTGCGCCGGACATCCTGCCCGGTGTATGAAAATGAGTGCGGAAGAACAGCCTGCCTGACAACAGTATAGCGCGTGGTCAAAATTCCGCCATCCGGGAATGAAAGGGTGGCGAATGAATAACGGGATTCTCAGGAACCCAGGCGGGTACCGTAGAACGCGAAGAGTTCCCCGGTGAGGTGTCCCATATCGTCGGGATCAGTCGGGAGTTTACGCCGCATGTAGTCGTTGAGGACGCGCCCATCGGCGGTTTTGTGGACGTGGGGCAGGGCGAGATTCATGCGATACCGTTCGATGGCATCGGCCACGCGGCTGATAAAGACCACGGTGCCGTCCGGGTCGACTCGTTCCACCACGCCGATATGGGTGAGCGGGTCATTCAGCTTCCCGTCGCCGTTGAAGTCCCACGTATTATCGAAGAACACAAGGTCGCCCGGATGGACATCCGGCCCCTGGTGGAGGGTGCCATGTTGACGCATATGGGCGTAGATGAGCCGGACGCCGTTCGCTTTGGGATCGCGCGTGCCGCTGTCGTACAAATCGATCCCGTGTTCGAGGAAGATGGCTCGTGTGACGCCGGCGCAGTCGTACGCGACGCGCCGGCCTTTACTCTCAATGGTTCTGGCGCCCACGAGTCTGGCCGCGGTCCGCACGATCGCGCTCCGGCTCGGCGCGACCTCCACGGATCGACAGCAGGAGCGCGCATCCGGAGTCGGTGTGCGGGGACGCTCGACCGGCGGCGTGACGCAGCCCACAAGCGTCATGATCGCGATAGTCGCCATGATGAAAAGAAAGCGCATCGGCGTCTCACCGGACATTGACGAACCGGCCTTCTGCCATTTCCCGCAGGTGATCGATGTCCTCGCGCCGGGTGACGGAAAGAGGGACGGTATTGGTCAATTCTTCGATCAACAGGTCGGTTGTCAGCGCCGTTTTCTGATGGAGCGTACGGTAGAGCGCTGCGACGACAGCCTGTTCGATTTCCGAGCCGCTGAAGCCATCGCTGGCGCTGACAACTTTGAGCAGATCGATTTTCATGACGTCCTGTTTCCGGAGGCCGAGGTGTATCTTCCAGATGGCTTCTCGCTCGCCGTCATCCGGCAGGTCTACAAAGAAGATTTCGTCGAACCGGCCTTTGCGGAGCAGTTCAGGCGGCAGGGTAGATAGATTATTGGCCGTGGCCACGACGAAGACCTCCTGCTTCTTCTCCTGAAGCCAGGTCAGGAATGCGCCGAAGAGCCTGCGGCTCAAGCCTGTGTCGGCCTCGCCGCTGCTGCCGCCCGCCGCCATCGCCTTTTCGATTTCATCAATCCACAGCACAATGGGCGAGAGCGATTCGGCCAGCTCGATCGCCTTGCGAAAATTCTTTTCGGATTCGCCGACGAACTTGTCGAACAGGCGCCCTGCGTCGAGCTTGAGCAGCGGGAGCTGCCATTCCTTTGCGATCGCCTTGGCGGCCAGTGATTTCCCGCAGCCCGGCACGCCCACGAGCAGGATGCCCCTGGGCGGTGAGAGGTTGAGGGCTTTGGCCTCGGCGGTGAAGCCGACTTTGGCACGTTCCAGCCAGGATTTCAGGTTGACGAATCCGCCTAATTCGAACCGGTTGTCTTCGAGTGGATAATACTCCAGCAGTCCGCCGTCCTTGATGGCCTGCACTTTGCGCTTCAGAATCTTCCGCACGTCGTCGGCGGAGAGCGTGCCGTCTTCGACGATGCATTGCGTGATGACCTGCCGGGCCTGGTGGAGGGTCAGCCCCTGTAAGGCGCGGAGGATCGTCTCACGCTCCTCGGCGGACTGTCCCGGGGCTGCGGCCTGAGAGTCGCCGATGGCACTGAGGATGCTCTGGACAACGGTGGTCGACCGGGGGCGACGAGACGAGGTTCTGGGGCCGAGCGATTGCAGGACACTCTGGAGCATGGTCAGCAGCTCGTTCCGATCCGGCAGTTGCAGTTCGAGTCGGACGGCGATCTTCTCGATATCGAGCGGCAGGGCGATTGGATGGCCGGTGACCACGCAGGTGGCACGCGACCGGCCGAAGTGATGACTGACTTCACGCAACTGCCGCGCCACAGCAGGATCTTGTAGGTGCGGAACAAGATCTTTGAGCCAGAAGACTCCTTCCACGGTCAGCCCGTTGAGGTGCTGGAGCAGAGCCGGGGGCGTGGCCGTCAGTTTGCTCAGGCCGGGGCCGTCGTCGGCACGCGTGAGTCCCCTCGTGACGGACCACTCGAAGAGCGGCATCCGCTCCTGGGCGGCCACGGACTGGAGTAAGGCCAGCACCCGCTCCTCTTCCACCGTTTCAATGACGATCAACGGATGACAGGAGCGAATCAGGGCGCGGAGATCGTGCACGCTGGTCGATAGAGCCATAGAAGAGAAATGCTAGCACGAGGGCCCTGTGTCACCAAGGAAAGGGAGCTTTGGCGCGCGGCTCTAGCAGGATGTTGAAAAAGTCCGCCGGCTTAGTTCTCGCGTCGCTCAAAGGCTCAACGTACGGCTGAGAGTACGGATCGGCTCCTCGCTCGCTGTGGCCTCGCCGGGCAGCCTTTTTGAACATCCTGCGGAACGTTCTGGCGCCATACGAGGTCGCGTCATGGCGTAGGTCCCAAGTTCCCAAAGGGTTTTTCAACCGCCCGTTAGGGGACCGGAGAGGTCGACGATTTCGCGCAACGGAAGCCGATGGTTGCGGAACGTTGCTCTGGCGGCGCACCGCTCCGTGTGGCGGTACGAAGCATGATCAGTTTGCTCTTCCACGAGCCTCCGCGCACGCTCCGGTAGCGGCCGTTCGGCGGGCCCGGGGGATTCTTCTCGGGCATGTAGGCGTAATAGTCGAACCCGAACCAGTCGTGGACCCATTCGGCCACGTTGCCCGCCATATGGTGCAGGCCGTACGGGCTGCGTCCCTCGTCGAGTGAGTCGACGGCAGCCAGGATGGGGATTTCATGGACATGGTGCTGGCCGAACATGGCGAGTTTTGCGTCGGGAGCGGCATCGCCCCAGGGAAACAGATTGCCATCCGACCCGCGTGCGGCTTTCTCCCATTCCGCTTCCGTCGGCAGGCGCTTGCCCTTGGAGCGGCAGAAATCCTGGGCCTCCGACCACGTTACATAGAGCGCGGGCCAGCGCGTCAACGTTTCGTCGGTGACCGAGTGGACCGTGATGACGTGCCAGATCAATTTCTGAAGTTCATCGGAGGGGGTGAGTTTCCGCTGATGCAGAAACGCGAGATATTCTCCCAGGCTGACTTCGTCGCGATCCATCTCGAAGCGATCGAGCCAGACGCGGTTCTGCGGGAGCTCCGTGTCGTCAAACTGCGTCCGCAAGCCGTAGGGATCGTCGTCAATGCGTTTGCTGCCGATAAGGAAGGTGCCGGCCGGTACCGTAAGCGCGGGCGACGGCCTGGCCAGCGCCGCGATGGCGCTGAGATGGCGCGCGAGGTCCTGCGAAGGTTTCGGGCCGGCCGGCGCGGCGAGCACGGGTGCGGGTCCAAGCAGGAGGAGACATGCAATGAGAAGCAGAACAGGCGGCCGCGGCATTATGTCTTGCTGGACGATTCCAGCGCCTTGCTGATTTCACCGATCAGGCGCCGTTCGATCTCAGCGGTTTCCTCGGCGCTCACGCTCAGGATGCGCCCGCCTTGCGCGACTTTTTCAAATTCCGCCTTCACGCTCAATTTGGTGACATTGGCCGGAAGGGTTTGAAGCGAGATGAGATATTGGTTGCGGAAGCCCGCCACTTCGAGCGACGCGGGATTCGAGACCTTGCGCTCGGTGACATAGACCACTTTCTGGTCGGTCTTGACGCTCACCTTGAGATGATAACCGTTTCGCGCCAGGGCCTCCTCTACGACTTTGGTGACGGCACCCAGGGGACGGGGGAGTGTATCGAATTGCGCGCCCTTGTCGTCGACCTTGAGATTCTGGGCCGCCTGCGCCGCTGCGGTCCGTTGGACTTCCGCGCTCATGCGCTTTGTCTGGGCCAGCTGGGCGTCGAGCTGATCGCTCAGGTGTTTGGTCTCCACCTTGGCGGACTCAGTCGCCTTTTTTGCGTCCCGCAATTCCTGATTGAGCAGATCGATCTGCTGCTGCATGACTTTGTTCCCGTCTTGCAGCGAGCTCAGCAGGGATTCCTGCCTGGTCACCTGTTTTTTTAGCGCGTCATTTTCGGCTCTGAAGGGAGAATCGTCCGGTTTGCAGCCGCTGGTTGAGCCGCACAGAACGGTGATGAGAAGCCAGGCAGCGGTATGATCGGCCTTTGTGATTGGCTGGGGCAATGTTCCACTCCTCATGACGGTTTAGGCGATTATCCATGCTTCATATCCACTTGTCTATGGTGGAATGCGCGAATTGACCCGGGTCATTCTCGGAAGCTATGCTCGATTCATGATCAAGCACGTGTTGACTCTGGCATTGCTGTTGACCGCATGGCCTGCTGTCGAGAGGGTACCGGCTTACGAGGGGCTGCGCGTTACGGAGGCCATTCCTGTCGAAGACTATGCTCTATACGATCAGGTCGTCACGAAAAAGTTTCTGAGCTCGGACGTACGGTTGGTGGTGCTCGAACGGATGACGGTGTCCCGGCTCCTACCGAATCAGGACGGCCCCCTGACGAGCGCCCTCTTCCAAGAGCAAGGTTACTTCGACGGAGCACTGCCGCTGGATCTTATTCGCGACTTTGTCGGAGCCAATCGCGAGCCTGGCCGGCTTGAAGGCCGCTTTCAGTTTGGCGTTCGCTATCGTTTCGTCTCCGGGAATACCGTCGAAGAACCTGAGGTCATGTCTGCCATTGCGGTGAAGGATGATCGTGCGATGCCGGCGCAGGCCCCGCCTGTGTTGGATCGGCTGGCTTTCTCCCGGGTGGCGAGGAGTCTCCGGAACGATCAGGCGCTCCTCTATGTCGAAAACACGCGTCCCGACGGGACCGGCGCCGGATTTCTGGTGTGGTTCCGCCGGCAGGGACGCGAGTGGTCGATCTTCGATACAGACGTGGTTTGGACCGTCCGCAGCCAGGAGGACGGAGACGGTCCCCCGCTTGCGCCCTAAGGTCGTCCGACGGTAGCATGCCTGTGGTATGGCCACGCTGATCAGGAAAACTTTCTCGGTCCCTCCACTCGGATGCAACTGCTCGATTATCGGTGATCCGGTCACGAAGCAGGCCATCGTTGTCGATCCCGGCGGTGCACACGAGCGCATTCTGCATGAAGTGGCGCAACTCGGGCTCACGGTCAGTCACATCCTCCACACCCATGCCCATTTCGACCACTTCCTCGCGTCCGGCGCTATGAAGCAGGCGACGGGAGCGCCGCTGTGCCTCCATCACGATGATCTTGAGTTATGGAAGAACCTCGAAATGCAGTGCCGGATGTTCGGCGTGTCGTATGCACCCGTGCCGATCCCGGACTATTGGCTGAAGGACGATGAGAAGGTGCTGGTCGGGCAGGTCACCGTTGTCGCACTGCATACCCCGGGCCACACGCCCGGGTCGATGAGCTTTCATGTCCCGCAGGAAAAGCTCGTCCTGGCCGGGGACACTCTCTTTCGCGGCAGCATCGGTCGCACTGATCTCTGGGGGGGCGACTTTGATGCCATTGAACAGTCGATCAGGGAACGGCTCTACACTCTCGACGATGCGACGGCCGTTGTCACCGGACATGGGCCCGAAACCGAGATCGGGTGGGAGAAGGAATCGAATCAGTTCGTTCGTTTGTCGTAAGAAGCTGGCGAAGTCTCTTCAGGCTCGATCCGAGCACAAGACTTTTCGCAGGATCTTGAATGGAGACAAACACTGGCAGGGTGGTCAAGAAGTCCATCCAGCAAAGCCGCGGCGAGTGAAGACCCGAGGCGTGCCCCCTGGGGTACCTTGAGGGTCTGAACGAGCCGAGAACGAAGCTGGCGGGCTTTTTCAACGCCCTGCTTGGTCATCAGCCACGGAGGTCTTTATGACTCAGTTCAGTCGGTTGATGCTCACCTGGGCGACCCTGGCCTCGCTATCCCTCTGCTCCAGTCCATCAATCAGTCAGCAGGCGCCGCCAACGTCGGCCGAACAGGTTGAAATTGCCACAGTGACGGTCCGCATGACGGACCATGGCCCGGTCGTGCTGCTGCAGGCCGAAGACCGGGTGATTCCGATCTTTGTCGACGTGACGGTGGCGCTGTCGATACAGGGGGCGCTCAATGGCGAAAGGCTCGCCCGTCCGATGTCCCACGATTTGATGCACACGATCCTGGATGCGTACGGCGGGAAAGTAGTGCGCACCGTCATTACGCTGAAAGGCGGCACTTATTACGGCGCGCTGACGGTTGCGGTGCATGATCAGGTGAAGACGTTTGACAGCCGGTCGTCCGATTCGATCGCGCTTGCCGTTCATTTCAAGGCGCCGATCCTGGTCGGGAG
>DATIGF010000157.1:0-3665 GCA_035454865.1 Nitrospiraceae bacterium
AGCGGGGTATACGAATCGTGCATCGAATTCACGGAGCCGTTTGAGGCGCCGGTCGTCGCAGCAGACCACAGGACGGAGTTGACGATGCCAAATCGCGTTTCCTTGCCCTCCATGTTCCCGCCGGCTTGGTCTCCGCTGGGATGCTGATCAATTTCCATCGCTGTGAAGGCCGGATTTCCACTTTGCTCGGCCCACAGCCCCAAGGGAACGAAACAGAGCAGGAGAATTGTCATCGCCGCCAATACGGCCCAACCCTGGCGTGGATCTCCGACCATCATCCCGAACGTGTAACAGAGCGCCGCGGGAATGAGCAGAATCGCCAGGAGCTCGAGGAAGTTCGACCAAGGTGTCGCATTCTCGAAGGGATGCGCGGAATTCACATTGAAGAACCCCCCGCCATTAGTCCCGAGTTGCTTGATCGCGATCTGAGAGGCTGCCGGTCCGGCCGCCAACACTTGCTCGGTTGCCATCGCAGGCTCTGTCTTCGGTTTCCCCTGTTCATCCAGCATCGGCTGGCCGTTTGCATCCGTCACCGGCTTGTCGTAATTGGCCGGCTGGAGCACTGTGCCGGTCTGGTAGGACGAGAAGGTCTGGACGACGCCTTGTGAGGCCAACAGCAGGGACAAGAGCAGGGCCAGTGGCAGCAGAATGTACAGCGTGCTGCGCACGAGATCGGTCCAGAAATTGCCGATGGTCGTGGCGCTGCGTCGCGCCAGGCCCTTGATCAACGCGACCAGGACCGCCATACCGGTCGCCGCAGAAACAAAATTCTGTACGGTGAGTCCGAGCATCTGCGTCAGGTAGCTTAGTGTCGTCTCGCCTCCGTAGGCCTGCCAATTGGTATTGGTCACAAAGCTTGCGGCTGTGTTGAAGGCAAGATCGGTCGTGACAGTCCCCAAGCCCGCTGGATTCAGCGGGAGGAATCCTTGGAGTCGCTGCAACGCATACAGCGCGAAGAGCCCAGCGCCGTTAAACAAGAGCATCGCGGCTGCGTACGTCTTCCAATTCATCTCCTCGGTTTCCCGCACTCCGCAGAGACGATAGACCAGCCGCTCAAGAGGGCCCACCACCCGGTCGAGCCCACAGGGTTGGCCTTGGTACACGCGGGCCATGTACCAACCCAGCGGCTTGGCCAGCGCGAGCAGCACGACAAAGTAGAGTCCGATCTGAACCAGCCCATTGATTGTCATCAGAACCACTCCGGTTTCAACAACGCGATCATGAGATAGACCAACAACCCGAGGGCAAGGAGGCCGATGATGAAATAGATCTCTGTCATCTTGCCCCTTCTCTTAGAGTCGATCTAGGCTACGCAACAACCAACCTGAGACCGCAAAGAAGAGCACCACAATACTCAGATATACAATATCCATCGTGAACCCCCTGCCTCGTTAAGTATCCTGTACCACTCGTCGCGTAAAAACAGTGTCAAAATCGCCTGACGGATCGTCAAGAATGGATCAAGACTTGTGTGGACAGTGACAACCGCGGTGGGATTTGGGAAACCCAGTGGGTCCAGATGATTTGAGAGGAGCTACCCTGGAACTCCTACTTCCGAGACTCCCCGAGCACGCACCACATGCGGCGCGTGCCGGACTTCTGGTCAGTCACCGGCTCGCCGCTGAAGAAGCTGACCTGCCAGGCGACGATGTCGTCCTTCGGGTCCGGTGTCGCCGTCCAGTAGATTTCCGACTTGATGTTGGAGAAGGGATGTCCTGCCGGCAAGGCAGGATCGTGCTGTGACGTATCGATCAGCGTCTTGAGTTCGTCCACAGACGGGGCGCGCCAGCCTTTCTGTCCTCCGACTTCTTTGGTCGCGCACCGCGCAACGGAACGACTCCAGACATCATGTTCCCGGTCCGGCTCCTGTTCCCAGATCAGTCCTGTCTGGTTGTCTTTCACGGCGGCTCCGCCCGACACCACCGTGAAGCGAGCTCCGCTTTGCTCAGCCAGGCACGGGCCCGGTGAGAGAGCGAGGGCAATCCCCAGTCCCATGAACCACCTGCTCGCGTGGATGTGTGCTCGGTTCTTCATGGCCCCTCCCCCGCAACAGAGCGACATATGCGACTCCATGAGCGCATGCAGTCTGCCGCAGCCCGCTTGTCTTTTCAATAGTCTCTGCTGCATGCTGGGGGCCGGTTTGGAGAGGCCGGCCTTCGTGATCGGAGAGGGGTCACGGAGGCCGCAGACAATCGAGGGAGGGAACCTATGAGTGGAGTGGAGCACCATCGGCGTATCGATGTGTTGGCGATCGGATTGTTTGGACTCGCAGTCGGGGCCTTGACGCTGGGCGTGGCCCAACTGGGCGGCGTTCCTGACTCAAACAAAGTGGGAACTCTGGTCATCGCATTGATCTTCGGTGGCATCGTCCAGATCCTGGCCGGGATTACCGATATCCGCTATCATGAACAGCTCGGCGGCACCGCATTGACCATGTATGGTTTCTTCTGGCTCACCGTCTGCCTCGCGAAGCTTGTGAGCGAGAGCACGTCCTTCCACCTCGACATGGTGCTATTCGCACCGATTAATTTCGTCTACGCCGCTTTCTCGTTGGTCATGGTGTATCTGACGGCCCATCGCAATGCCACCCTCTGTATTCTCCATATCGTCATCACGATCACCTTTTCGTCCACGGTCCTCGCCCGCCTCGACGTCATCGGCGAAACCGTCCCGGGGCTGCTCCATATCGTCGTGGGACTGATGGCTTTCTATCATGCCGTTGCCAGTTTAACGCAGGCCTTCACGGGGCATCAGCTGGTACCCCTCGGTCCTGCTTTCCTCAATCGGAGCGAACCTGCGCTGAAGTAATGGAGAAAGTCGAGCAGGAGTCTCTGGAACGGACTCGCATCTTTAGCCCTGCAGACGACGATGGTGGCGTAACAAGATGACGCCGCCCCAGGCGAAGGACGCGAGCATCAGGAGAGTGCCGAGGGCATAGGTGAGATGGGCCAGGCGATGGTCGTATTCCAACCAGCCCAGCACGGTGAGGAGGTTATTCCAGTCATGTCCGTCGGTTTCTTTCCCCGTCACTCCGCCGAGGAGCATCAAATCCAGCGCCCGCGCATCGTTGATGTAGGGCGCAACATCCATCATGCTTTCCGCAGTCCACCACAAGGCCACCGAGGCGCCGAACGGATCGCGGGTCTTCACGAGGAACGTGCCGACACAGATGATCGGCATGAGCACCTGGCCCAGGCTCCCGCCTAGGATCATCATGAACCGGCCGAATGGCGCGAAGAGCACATGCCCGGCTTCATGGAACGGCAGATTGATCAAATGGAGAAATGATTCGCCGGTATAGTTGGTATCGAGCGGCGTGACAATGAACGCGCCGCCCCACCATACCAGTAACAGATAGAGAACAGCCCTTCCGTAGAAGGTCATCGAATCGGTGGTCGTGTCCGATTCGATCAACCACTGCCTGGCGAATTGGAACCATGAGGACTCTGTGAAGGGCCGCTTGGAAGACCTCGCCTCGGGGTGCGAGGCCAGCGGCCGATATTTCGCAAAAATGATCCCGCAGCGCACGCACTCGGGCACGGCCCCCGGCTGTTCAGCGTGGCACTTGGGACACGAGAGAGTCGAAGCTTCGGCGATCTCCATGACTGCATGCTAGGGGGAAGAAGAGGATCCGGCAAGAATTTGTGGGGAATCGACCCGACGAG
>DATIGF010000158.1:0-14606 GCA_035454865.1 Nitrospiraceae bacterium
AACAGGGCGAAGACTTGAAAGAAGAAGTCTGTTTTGTCGATATCGTGGTGTTCGGCAAGCAAGCAGAACATTGCGGCCAGTATCTCAGCAAGGGTAACGGGGCGATCGTCGAGGGCCGGTTGCAGCAGCGCCGATGGGAAACGGAAGACGGTCAGAAGCGCAGCAAGCATGAAGTGGTCGCGCAGACCGTCACCTTCATGCCGAAGCGTCAGGACGGAGGTGGTGCAGGCGCAGAACCTCCGATTCACGATGAACCCGGCTATGAAATGGATGAACAAGGTTAGTCGCGTAGTAATGAGGAGGCAGTGATGGAACGGAATGAGAGCGAGCGTGGTGGGGGTGGGGGCCGGTTGTTTCAACGGAGACGACCCTGCCGGTTTTGCCTGGAGAAGGCGCCGATCGACTTCAAGGATGCCGGGTTGCTGAGGAATTTCCTGACCGAGCGTGGGCGGATCGTTCCGCGCCGGATTTCCGGGAACTGCATGCGCCATCAGCGCGAGCTGACGGTCGCGGTCAAGCGGGCGCGACACATCGCCATCATCAGTTTTGCCGAGGAGCGATAACAAGCGTGACGGGCACTTCCGGTATACTGGAGTGGGGCAGCGATGCGCCGCCGGCGATCATGATGGATTTACTTACACCCAAAATCGCGGACATTACGGCCGAGGGAATTTCGCTGTCGGGAGATCTGAATGCCGAAGAGCTGGGCCTCACGGATGCGGATGTGTCCATCCGCGGGACGCTGGCGGTGGGATTGGATCTTCGCGCGGTCGATCGGACGATTTGTGTGACCGGGGTTCTGGAAGGGACCGCGATTCGCCAATGTGTGCGCTGCCTCAAAGATTTCGATGAGCCGATCGCCTTTTCCGTGCGCGTGGCCTATGACCGTGAGACGAAGGCCTCAGCCCCCGTCGTCAAGCGGGACGATTTGCGAAAGAAGAAAGCGGCTCCGGCGGTCGAGATCGAACCGGAGGAGCAGAACGACGATCTCTATTACTATGCGGGTGATCATCTCGAACTGGCTCCGATGCTGCGCGAGCAGCTGATCCTGGCCTCGCCGATGCACCCGCTCTGTGCCGAGGACTGTCCGGGGTTATGTGCGCGCTGCGGGAAAGATTTAAATGAAGGTCCGTGTCACTGTGCTGCCGAACCGACGGGAGGTCCGTTTCAGGTGCTGCGCAGCGCGAAACAGAAGTTAGGGGAGCCGGCTGATCGCTAGCGAGCGGTCGGCGTCGACCCGAAAAAGGAGTTGCCATGCCCAATCCGAAACATAAACACTCACGGGCAAGACGCGACAAGCGTCGGACCCAGAAGCTACGCATGACACCCCCCGGGATGTCCGTGTGCCCTCAGTGCCACGAGTTGAAGCTGCCGCATTACACATGCTTGAACTGCGGCACGTATAAGGGGAAGGCCGTTATTCAAGTAGAAGAGGCTTAAGCGGAATGGTGAGAGAGGGAGACCTTTCCCACCATCCTGTTGTACAAGTCGAATTTCTGCGCTAAGTTCTCGGCACGTCTGACCGTGCCAGAGGGGCGACGCGTGGTCAGCCAGTTTTCCCAGCATCATCTGCATCATCTGTGAGTACACCATCTCGTATGAAGATCGCGCTCGACGCGGTAGGGGGCGATCATGGTCCCGCCCCCTGCATCGAGGGGGCGTTCCAGGCTGCCAAGGAATTGGACGTCGAGATCATTCTCGTCGGCGACGAACAGACGCTGAAACAGGAATGCGATCGTCTCGGCTGCCGCGATGCCCGTCTCTCGATTCGCCACGCTTCACAGGTCGTGGAAATGCATGAATCCCCGGCGGCCGTGGCCCGCAAGAAGCGGGATTCGTCGATTTGGATCGCGACTGAACTTGTAAAGTCCGGTGAGGCTGACGCGATCGTCAGCCCGGGCAATACGGGGGCCAGCATGGTAGCCTCCTTTTTTGTCTTGGGGCTGACGAAGGGGGTGGAACGGCCGGCGATCGCCACCAGCCTGCCGACCCTGACTGGGGAAGCGATCATGCTCGATGTGGGCGCGAATGTCGATTGCAGCGCAAAGCACCTCGAGCAGTTTGCCCTGATGGGCAATGAATACGGCAAACATCTCTTTGGCAAACCGAATCCCCGCGTCGGTCTATTGAGTATCGGCGAAGAGGACAGCAAAGGAAACGAAGTCACAAAGGAAGCGTTTAAGCTGCTAAAGGCGAGCTCACTGAATTTCGTCGGCAATGTCGAAGGGCGCGAAGTGTACAGCGGAACCGCGGACGTCGTGGTGTGCGACGGCTTTATCGGGAATGTAGCCTTGAAAATTTCCGAAGGCGTCGCCGAGACGATCAAGAAGCTTCTGCTCAAGGAAATCTCTGGCTCATTTCTCGGGCGACTGGCCTATCCCCTGATCGCGGGCCCTCTCCTGAACCTCAAGCGAAAAATCGACTATGCTGAATTCGGGGGTGCGCCGTTGCTCGGTGTGAACGGGATTACGATGATTTGTCATGGACGGTCCTCGGCCAAGGCCATCAAGAATGCGATTCGACGAGCCAAAGGCATGGCCGAAGGCCGCGTCCACGAATTGATTCAGCGCGACATTGAAGAGAGCCTCTCGCGTCCGCCGGCGGAGCTCGAGTCATGAAAGCCCGTATCGCCGGAACCGGCTCCTATGCGCCTGCGAAAGTCCTGACCAATGCGGACCTCGAACGCATGGTTGCCACGTCCGACGAATGGATTCGTGAACGGACCGGTATTCGTGAGCGGCGTATCGCGGGTTCCGGAGAAGCCTGTTCTGACTTGGCAGTCCAGGCCGGAAAACGCGCATTGGCGGCGGCCGGGATTGCGGCGACCGAGCTCGATATGATTTTGGTTGCCACCTGCAGCGGTGACTATCCCCTCCCTGCGACGGCTTGTCTGGTGCAGCACCAACTCGGTGCGACTAGAGCGGCAGCGTGCGATCTCGGCGCGGCCTGTTGTGGATTTGTCTATGCCCTGTCGGTGGCCGACGCCTATGTGAAGAGCGGAATGCGCCATGTGCTGGTGGTCGGATCGGAAGTCATGTCCGCCATCACGGATTGGACCGACCGCAATACCTGTGTCTTGTTCGGGGACGGCGCCGGGGCGGCGGTCATCAGCGCGAGTGACGGGGAGCGGGGCATCCTGTCCACGCACCTTCGTTCCGACGGCAACCTCTGTGACCTGATTACGGTGCCGGGGGGCGGCTCACGCACTCCGCCGTCTGAAAAAGTCATTGCGGAGCGCATGCAGTACATCAAGATGAAGGGGAACGAAACCTTTAAGGTGGCGGTGCGGACTTTGGAAGAGATCGCCCGCGAGACGCTGGAGGCTAACCATCTCCGCGTGGAGGATCTTGATCTCTATGTGCCCCACCAGGCCAACATGCGGATCCTTAAGGCGGTGATGGAACGACTCGGGCTCCCTATCGAGAAGGTGATGCTCAATCTTGATCGTTACGGCAACACATCGGCGGCATCGATACCCATTGCGTTGGATGAGGCAGTTCGCGCGGGGCGCATCAGGGAAGGATCCTTGGTGATGCTGGGGGCATTCGGGGCCGGATTAACGTGGGCTTCTGCGTTGATCAGGTGGTAGCGGAAGCAGAAATCATCAAGCCGCGTTCAGCTCAAAGGATCGGCCGAAAGTCGAGGGCTGACAGCTGGCAGATTCAAACAACTTTTCCCGTTGACATTCCACGGGATTTCTAAGATATCTAACCCCTTATGACTTCAGGAATCGGGCTGGTTTTCCCCGGGCAGGGCTCGCAGTCTGTTGGGATGGGCAAGGCGTTATGCGATGCGTATCCCGCCCTGAGACAGGTGTATGACGAGGCATCGTCCGTCTTGGGCTACGATGCCGCTGCGCTTTGTTTTGAAGGTCCGGCCGAACGGCTCAACCTCACGGAATTCACGCAGCCGGCCTTGTTGGTGAGCAGCATAGCCGCGCTGAAGTTGTTGGAGCCGGCTGGGGTGCAACCGATTGCCGTGGCCGGTCACAGTTTGGGAGAATATTCCGCATTAGTGGCGGCGGGGGGCGTGTCGTTTCGGGATGCGGTGAGATTGGTCCAGAAGCGTGGTCGCTACATGTCGGAAGCGGTGCCTCCCGGAACTGGCCTTGTAGCCGCCCTGCTGGGCCTGACGGCACCAGTTGTCAAAGAGGTCTGCCGTGAAGCTTCCACCGTTGGAATCGTCGCCGCGGCAAATTTCAATTCCCCGGGGCAGGTCGTGATTGCCGGAGAAAAGGCTGCGGTTGAGCGTGCCATCGACTTGGCGAAGGGAAAAGGTTGTAAGAAGGCGATCCCGCTGCCGGTAAGCGTGCCGGTTCATACGCCGCTTATGCAGCAGGCGGCGGACCGCTTGGCCAAAGATCTGGCCGAGGTGCGGTGGTCGGATCTCAAGGCGCCGCTCGTCAACAATGCAGAAGCGAGAGCCATCAGCCGGGCAGGCGAGATTCAAGCATCCCTAGTCCGGCAATTGCCGTCTTCGGTGTTGTGGGAAGACACGGTACAAGTCATGGGAAAGATGGGTGTGACTACATATATTGAAGTCGGTCCCGGCACAGTCTTAACCGGGTTGATCAAACGAATTTTGCCGGATGCCAAATTGCTGAATGTCAATGATCCGAAGTCGTTGGAATCAACGTTGCAAAGTTTGAAAGCGTGAAAGTTGGCAAGCCGGTAACGGCACCACACGTGTCCACTTTCCAACTTTCGAACTTTAATCTGGAGTAACCGATGTTGCTGCAAGGAAGAGTTGCCATTGTCACCGGAGCGGCCCAAGGAATCGGGCGCGCCATCGCCGAAACTCTGGCTCAAGCCGGCGCGGATGTTGTCGTGGCGGATCTTGATCCGGGCCGGTCCCAGGAGACGGTGAGTGCGGTCGAAAAGATCGGCCGGAAAGCGTTAAACGTGAAGGTCAACGTGGCGGATGCCATCGATACCAAGGCCATGGTTGAACAGGTGATGAAGGCGTGGGGCAAGATAGATATTCTCGTGAATAATGCCGGCATCACGCGGGACGGGTTGCTGCTCCGGATGAAGGAAGAAGATTGGAACCTGGTGCTGCAAGTGAATCTCAATGGCACCTTCAACTGCACGAAGGCGGTCTTGCAGCCCATGACCAAGCAGCGGTATGGTCGTATCGTCAATATCGCCTCGATCGTGGGGGTGATGGGCAATGCGGGGCAGGCCAACTACTCGGCCTCAAAAGCGGCGGTGATCGGGTTTACGAAGACCGTCGGGCGGGAATATGCCAGCCGAAATGTCACGGTGAATGCCGTGGCGCCGGGGTTCATCGATACGGCGATGACCCATGGGCTGGCGGCCGACGTAAAAGAGACGCTTCAGAAGCAGATTCCGTTGGGTCGATTGGGCACGCCGGCGGATATCGCCGCGGCTGTACGGTTCCTCGTGTCCGAAGACGCAGCGTATATTACCGGCCATGTATTACATGTGAACGGCGGCATGTTGATGGCGTAGGGCATTGGGAACTTTCATCGAGGTACAGCCGTCGCAGATCCCCATGCGTCGGTTCACAGAGAGTCATGTTGGGGAAGGAGGTAGGCATAGCAATGGCAACAGTTGAAGAGCGTGTGAAGAAGATCATCGCCGAGCAACTCGGCGTGGAAGAAGATGAAGTGACGCCCGAGGCGTCTTTCGTCGAAGACCTCGGCGCCGACTCGCTTGATACCGTCGAATTGGTGATGGCGCTTGAAGAAGAGTTTGAGATCGAAATTCCCGATGAGGATGCGGAAAAGATCCTCACGGTCGGGAAGGCCATGGATTACATCAAGGAAAAGTCTTAAGCGACGGATTCTGCCATGTCTGATCGAAGCACACGGCGCGTTGTCGTGACCGGTCTCGGGCTGGTCACTCCTCTCGGGACGGGTGTCGAGAAAACCTGGAAGGCCCTCTGTGCCGGGGAGTCCGGAATCGGCCGGATCACCAGGTTTGATCCCACCGGGTATGATGCGCAGATTGCGGGCGAGGTCAGAGACTTCGATCCGGCCCAGTTCATTGAGAAGAAAGAAATCAAGAAAATGGATACGTTCATCCACTATGCCGTGGGGGCCGCCCAACTGGCTGTGGATGATGCGGGTCTGAAGGTCGCCCCGGAAGAGGCGACCAAAGTCGGGGTCTATATCGGATCCGGAATCGGGGGACTCGGGTCGATCGAACATTACCATGCTGTGCTCAAGGAAAAAGGACCAGGACGGGTTTCACCGTTTTTTATTCCGATGACAATCATCAACCTGGCCTCAGGCCAGGTTGCCATTCGAATCGGAGCGAAAGGCCCCAACTCCTGCGCGGTGACGGCTTGTGCTACCGGCAACCATTGCATCGGGGATGCGTATCGATTGATTCAGCGGGGCGACGCCGATGTCATGGTCGCCGGCGGCGCCGAGGCGGCGATCACTCCGCTGGGTGTCGCGGGATTCGCGGCGGCGAAAGCGTTGTCGTTCAGAAACGATGAGCCGACGAGAGCGAGTCGTCCGTTCGACAAAGATCGGGATGGCTTTGTGCTGGGTGAGGGGGCGGGCGTGGTTGTGGTCGAGGAGCTGGAGCATGCCCGGAGGCGCGGCGCACGAATTTATGCTGAGCTGATCGGGTACGGTATGAACAGCGATGCGTACCATATCACCGCGCCGCCGGAAGAAGGTGAAGGGGCGGTCCGCTGCATGGAGTTGGCCATCAAGGACGCCGGGATCGCAAAAAGTCAGATCGGATACATCAACGCGCATGGCACGTCGACCATGGCTGATGCCATTGAAACCCGTGCGATCAAGACGGTGTTTGGCGAGCAAGCCTTCCGTATTCCGGTCAGCTCGACGAAGTCCATGACCGGACATTTGCTGGGCGCGGCAGGAGGAATCGAAGCGGTGTTCAGCGTTCTGGCGCTGTTCCACGGTATTCTGCCACCCACCATCAATCTTGAGAATCCCGACCCGGCTTGCGATTTGGATTATGTTCCCAACAAGGCGAGGTCTGCAGCCGTCAAGGTGGCATTGTCCAACTCCTTTGGATTTGGCGGCGTCAACGCCTGTCTGATTTTCACGCGTCTGGATGTCTAGCGCGTTCGCGACAATGAAACCGGCTTCTTCAGCCGATTCCTCTCCCGCCCCGCTCAAGTATCAGTTTATCAATCCGGCGTTATTGAACGAAGCGCTCACGCATAGATCCCAGGTCAACGAACGCAAGAGCCCTGATCGAAAGCATAATGAACGGCTTGAATTCCTGGGCGATGCGGTCTTGTCTCTCATCATCAGCGACTATCTGGCGACACGGTATCCGCAGTTGAGCGAAGGGGCGCTCTCAAAACTCAAGGCCAAGCTTGTGAGCGAGGTCTCGTTGGCCCGGGCTGCCAGGCGGCTGGACCTCGGAGCCCGCCTGCAGCTCGGGCGCGGTGAGGAGCTTTCGAAGGGGCGTGAGAAAACATCCTTGCTCGCCGATGCGCTGGAGGCCGTGATTGCGGCGGTCTATCTCGATGGAGGTCTTGAGGCGAGTCGCAACTTCACTCTTGACGTGCTCGCGGAGGAATTGATGCAGATCGATTCCTCGCAGGCCAAGCCCGGGGGGGACGACTACAAGACGCGCTTCCAGGAATGGTGCCAGAAGCGATACGAATTGTTGCCGCGATATGTCACAGTGCGCGAAACCGGGCCGGATCACCAGAAAGTGTTCGAGGTCGAAGTGCAGGTGGACGGCAGAGTCGTCGGGGCGGGACAGGGGCGCAGCAAGAAGGAAGCAGAACAAGTGGCAGCGCAGCGCGCCCTGGAGGGGATTGAGCCCTGATGTGGTCAGATCGTGATAGGATGTCAAAAAGATTTCTTGGGTTGTGATTAATGGAGGTCGACGATGCGGAAGCGAACGGGGCTGATGATTCTGACGGGGGCATTGGTGGGAACTGCTCTGTCCTTCTCGGGTGCCGGACTGGTTGTGGCTACAGATAAGGCTCCGGTTTCTAAAGCCGAAGCGCCCAAAGGTTCACGGGCCGTCATCAAGACCAAATTCGGCGATATCGAAGTGAAGTTTTATCCGGATATCGCGCCGAAGCATGTAGAGAACTTCACCAAGCTGGCCAAAGAAGGCTTCTACAACGGCACGATTTTCCATCGCGTGATTCCCGGCTTTATGATTCAAGGCGGTGATCCCAATACAAAAGACTCACTCAAGAAAGATACGTATGGACAGGGTGGACCTGGGTACACGATCAAAGCGGAATTTAGCGATATTCCGCACAAACGGGGCATCCTCTCCATGGCCCGGGCGTCCGAACCAGACACGGCCGGCTCGCAGTTTTTCATTGTGGTGGAGGACTCGCGGTTTCTGGATCGCAAGTACACGGTGTTCGGCGAGGTCACGAAAGGAATCGGAGTGGCCGATAAAATCGTGAACCTGCCGCGTGACGAACGGGACAATCCCAAGGAGCGTGTCGAGATGACGGTCACAATCGTCGAGTAGCCGATTCGCCTTGCATGTCTTCACAGGCACCTCCGCCGGCCCCCCCCCCCCCGTCCCGCAACCCCGGCCGCACCAGCGCCGGGGAGACGGTTTCATGGCGTCCGCAGATATAGAATAGAATTGAGAGCCGGGTGCGTAAGGCCGGCGATAAGTGCATGCTCTTCCAGACGGCCTCATGCTTCAGGTAGGATTCTGCCCGCCGCTCTCCTCACCGCGACCTGCTTTCTGAAGCATTGCATCCCTCCTCCGTCAGTCTGAACCCCATTGAATCTCCGATGGTTTTTCAAATCCTCCCTCTTTCGAGGGGGGGCTTTCGTAGGATTTCACTGAAGGCTCGCCGCGATTATCCTTGGCCTACGTCATCCGTAACCCCAGGGAGGCGTCCAGTGAGTTCTACTGTCACGCGCCGCATGTACCGACGAATCTCTGCCGATTGTCCAGGCTGTTATCTGACCAGTAGTTCGCTTCGGCCAGGAGTCGTACGTGATATTTCGTTGAATGGCTTTAGAATCGAGGGGCAATCCGGCCTTCCACGCAATACCATTGTCATGGTGCGGCTCTGGCTCCCGAATCAGCCAGGCAGTATCGATATCGATCAGGCCGTGGTGCGATGGGTGAATGAGCACGAATTCGGTGTTCAGATCGTTGCGCTCTCGAATGAGGCGGATCTCCGCCTGGCGATCCATGTTGAACAGGCGTTGCAGCAAGGGGGGGTGAGTGCGGTGGCGTGCTGAAAGGATGAGGAACAGGCAGACTGTCTAGTGGTGATGGTGCTCGCAGCCGGGTCCATGTGTATGGGGTTCGGGCGCAGGCGGGGGCATGAAGGATTGCCCCGGTAGAACAATGTGTCCGGGCTCATGTTTTTTCTGCAGATGTTCGGCGATATGGGGGTGGTAGGCCTTTACGTATCCGACGAGTCCCCCAAGAAACCGGCGGGACTGAAAATCCTTTCCGGAAAATGTCGAGACGAACTGAATAGCGCGATCCAAGATCTCCGGCGCGTTGGACGAATCAGCAATTTGTTCCGGGTTCTGCTTCTTGAAGGCCTCGTACTCCTTCTTGAGATGTTCAGCAAACACCGGCATGGGAGCCGAGGGGACATGTAATGGGCTGAGTGTGCGACGAAGCGCTTGAATGGCCGCCACCACTTCTGCATCCTGCCCGTCCCGGCGCCCTTCAAAGTAGCTGAATGTGACCACTTCGATCAGATTAAACAATGCCACGGCTTTGTTGCCGCCAAATTCGCCCAGCTCTCGGTAAAAGTCCCGCCGAACGGGCATGAACTGCTCGCCCAGGCGTTTCTGCTGGTAGTCGCTTCCACTGTCGAGATACGGACAATCACCAGGGCAGGACACGCGCACGATGCGATGTTCTCCACAGCAGGAACTGCAGATCAACCCGCCGAGCGCCGGGCATGGGCGTTTGCCCTTGCGCTGTTTGCAATAAGCGCACAGACTCATTTCTTGGCAGCCCCTTCCTGTCCGGACTTGGAAGGCGGAGGAACAAATCCATAATCCGCCAGCGTGCGCTTCTCCGCCTTGGGTTTGCCATCGGACGGCGCTTCGAGTCCGTTCATTTCAGCGGCATGGTCATAGTGGTACGGAACGAGAATCAGATTATTCGCACGATCGATGCTGATATCGGCTGGTGCGGGCAGGTACTCTGCGATCACCCGGAATCGATTGTCTCTGGTCATCCGCCAGATCTTCCCCTTGGTGAAGTCCGACACATACATGTTGCCCCATCGATCGAAATCGACCCCGCTCAAGTTCTGGAAGCGGCCGGTGAAGAACCCATTCGACTCCAGTTCTGTGAGCTGCCCTTCAGGGGTAATCTCCAGAATCTTGCCTTTCTCCCAACTCACGGCAATGAGATGGTTCGTTCTGGGGTGAACGGCGACTCCCGCGGGACCGGCGAGCCGGTCATCGTGAATCAGGAGATTGACCCGGTGGTTGGCCGCGGGATCGATGCGATAGATCGTGTTGGCGGCTTGATCCGAGGCATAGAGCAACCCGCCCGGTCCGGCTGCAACATCCGTCAATGACACGGTTCCGCGTGAGGATGGCGTCGGGAATGAAACTGTGACGATCAGCTTTCCCGTGGTCTTGTCGAAGCCTTTGAGTTGATCCAGATCCGCGATGTAGAGAATTTGTCCTACGAGGGCCAACCCCTTCGGGGCATGCAAAAGGACGTCCGCAACCCCCCCCTGGATGAACTTGAGGCTGGTGACCTTGCCCTCAGTATCCAACTTCGTGATGAAGCCGTTGTTGTCTCTGGCCTCCGGCTCTCCATTGATGTTTGAAATGAAATACTCTTTTCCAAGCGGGTCTCCGACAAAACTGTTGGGCGATTCCAGGCCGGTGATCTGGGCGGCTTCACCGGGCAAGGCGATACCGAGCCCGAGGACGGAAAGCAGCAGGCTGCAGTACCAGAGACGGCGGTGCTGTAAGGGCGATGGTGGGGTGTTCAAAGTTGGGTGGTTTCAGGTGATGTCAGATAGGCATCGTAGCCAACGCAGGAAGAGGCTGTCAAGGAAGGGGCTGGAGGCCGGGGACCGGGGACAATAGGCAGGAGGCGAGATGCAAAACGATCGCAGGATCTCAACCTCTTGCCCCTTGCCTCGCCCCTCACGCCTGGCGAAGCAGAGCGTTGACTTGCATAAAAATGCCCTGCTAAGGTGCCCACACTTTTCGCTCAACACACGCAGAGAAGGGGAGGAGATTGTGGCAGCTCGATTGATAGACGGCAAGGCGTTGGCGCAGCAAATACGCGACCGGCTGGCGAAAGAGTCAGCGGAGCTTCTTGCGCAAAAAGGTATCAAACCGGGACTGGCAACCATCCTTGTCGGTGATGACCCGGCTTCGCAAGTCTATGTCAGAAACAAGCAGAAGGCCTGCGAAATGGCCGGGATCCATGTCGATGACCACAAGTTGCCGGCGAGCACGACGCAGGCCGAACTCCTGGCGTTGATCGAGAAGAAGAATGCGGATCCTAAAATCCACGGGATTCTCGTTCAACTTCCGTTGCCGAAACACATCGATAGCAAAGTCATTCTCGAAGCCGTCTCGCCGATGAAAGACGCAGACGGGTTTCATCCCTATAACTTCGGTCGCCTTGTTGAGGGACATCCCGTGTTCGAGGCCTGCACGCCGAAGGGCGTCATCAAGATGATTGAGTCTGCCGGAGTGACCATCGAGGGCAAACGCGCGGTGGTGTTGGGTCGGAGCAATATCGTAGGCAAACCCCTGGCGCTAATGCTCCTGCAGCGGAATGCCACGGTCACGATTTGTCATTCGAAGACCAAAGATCTGCCGGCAGTCTGCCGTGAAGCCGAGTTGCTGCTGGTGGCAATCGGAAAGGCCAAGTTTGTCACAGCCGATATGGTCCGGGAGGGTGCGGTGGTCATCGATGTCGGCACGAACAAAACGCCTGAAGGTAAGCTGTGCGGTGATGTTGATTTCGATGCGGTCAGCCGGAAAGCCGGCTGGATCAGTCCCGTGCCCGGCGGCGTCGGACCGATGACGATCGCGATGCTGCTCGAGAATACGGTGGAGTCCGCGAAGAGAATAGCGGGTGTGAAGTGAGGCGCCTCACATGAGCCGAGAGCCGAAGCGGTTGAAAGACGTTCTCAATCAAGGCGCGTTCGCCGTCACAGTTGAGTACAACCCTCCCAAGGGCACCAACATCGCCTCCGTGCTGGACAATGCCAAGCAGCTGGTCGGGCGTGTGCACGGAGTGAACGTTACCGACAACACCGCCGCCGTGGTGCGGGCCGGTTCATTGCCGGTCTGTCGTCTCTTGTACGAGCTTGGGCATGATCCCGTGATGCAACTGACCTGTCGTGATCGAAATCGGATTGCGATGCAGTCGGATCTGATGGGCGCGCATATGCTGGGTATCCGGAACATCCTCTGCCTCACCGGTGACTACCCGACGGTCGGGGATCACAAGGAGGCCAAGCCGGTCTACGATCTCGATTCGGTTCAGGTTATGCAACTCGTGCAGGGACTGAACAACGGACTTGATATGGCTGGCAATAAGCTGGATGGCGCGACCGATTTTACGATCGGCGCTGCCGTGACGCCGGAAGCCGATCCCCTCGGGCCCATGCTGGCCAAGTTTGAAGTGAAGGTGAAGGCCGGGGCGCAGTTTTTCCAAACGCAGGCGATCTACGATCCGGAACAGTTCGCGACTTTCATGAAAGCAGTCCGGCCGTTTAAGGTCAAGGTCCTCGCCGGCATTCTCGTGCTGCGCAACTACAAGATGGCGGAGTTCATGAATGCGAACATTCCTGGCGTCTCGGTTCCCCAGGACATGATCGACGAGTTGAAGAGCGCCGGAGCCAAGGCCGAAGACGTCGGAGTCGAGATCGCCGTGCGGACTATCAAGGCCGTGCGACCCTATTGCGATGGCGTCCATATCATGGCAATCAAAGCGACGCACCGGTTGTCGGATATTATTACCAAAGCCGAGCTGGGCTGATGACAATTCCTGAATTCCAGCAGTATAAGCGGGACAAAAAGAAGCTCATCGTGGTCACCGCCTACGATGCCCTCTTTACGCGGATTGTGGAGCAGGCTGGAATCAGCACTATTCTGGTAGGGGATTCGCTCGGCGTCGTCGTTCAAGGTAAGTCGAATACGCTGTCCGTGACGATGAAGGATATGCTCTACCATACCAGGCTTGTGACTGGTGCGGCTCAACGGGCTCTGGTGATCGGCGACATGCCGTTCATGTCCTACCAGGCCAGTACGGAGGAGGCCGTGCGCAATGCCGGCCGATTTCTGCAGGCCGGAGCCGCCGCTGTGAAATTGGAGGGCGGTGCAGTCGTGGTGGATCGTGTGAAGGCCGTGACCCGCATCGGAATTCCCGTCATGGGGCACCTCGGCATGACGCCCCAATCAGTACATGCTTTCGGGGGGTACAAAGTCCAGGGCAAAGTCACAGACCAGGCCGCAATGCTGCTGGATGACGCCAAGTCGCTCGAAGCTGCCGGGGCGTTCGCGATTGTGCTGGAAGCCATTCCCGCCGGTTTAGCCAGGAAGATTACCGAAGCGGTCTCGATTCCCACCATCGGGATCGGAGCCGGGCCCCATTGTGATGGCCAGGTGCTCGTGCTGTATGATCTCCTCGGGCTCTTCGATGAGTTCGTGCCCAAATTCGTCAAGCCCTATGCCCACCTCAAGGCAGATGCGATGCAAGCTCTTCGACGGTACAAAGAGGAAGTCGAGCAGGGAAAGTTCCCCTCGGATTCCGAATCCTATCACTGACGAGTTGCCGAACCAAACCGATCGCTTCGGATGCAATCTGCAGGCTGAATGCCGAGCCCCGGGCAGGTGCCTGTTGTGACCGCGATTGCAGTCTATCGCGTGATGTCCAAAGAGATGAGTGGAGCAGGCGGGTGTGTATCGATTTGCCTATTCTCCAAAGCCACGATTAAATCGGCCACGTTGACGCCCATGTATGACGCTGGTACCCGTTGAAGCCGCGTAATCCCGCTGTGAATCAGATTCCGGGTTGCGGTAAGGTTGCTGAGATAATGTTTCAGATTGGCAGCCGCCAGATGGATCAGGGCTTGGAAGAAGTTCCCTGGCGTCGTCTCGCGACCTGCGGCGTGCCAAACGCCTTCAAAGATTTCATGAGACTCCCACCAGTAGGCAAAGTTATAAAGATCGATTCCATGCAAGTAGGCATCAGACTCTTGCCAGTGCTCGGTGGACGGCATTGTCGGCTTTGGGTCCGGCTGTCCGTAGGAATGGCCTTCGGGATGGCGGCGCGGGTGGGGTGTTTGTCCTGGCACGTAACGGTAAGACGGGAACGGGAGTCTGGAGTAACGAGGCCAGTTCGTATCGGGTGGGGGAGGTTCAGTCACTGCCATCCTAGAATCCGTTGCAAGGCACCTGGAATACCTGCCGATCTTCCAGTCGAATCGCAGTAAGCTCGCGCCCCCACACACAACCGCTGTCGATGGCCAGCAGGTTTGCTTCGCAATACAGTCCCAGCGAGGCCCAGTGCCCGCAGACAATGGTCGAGTCGCAGCGTTGTTGGACTCCGACCCGGAACCAGGGGACATAGCCGACCGGAATATGATCCGGGGGCCCGGAGTATGACGATTCCATCAGGCCGTCAGGCGTGCAAGCCCGCAGCCTTGTA
>DATIGF010000159.1:0-7478 GCA_035454865.1 Nitrospiraceae bacterium
TGAACGCATAGACCAGTCTTAATCCTTGATCGAAGTACTGCTGGGCGAGTGCGGACCCGGTACTGATCGGATGGTGGAGAGAGCCGATGTTGTCGAAGAGCGGAGGTGAGGCCTGCGCCGTTCCCATCACCATCGCAAGAACAAACGTGGCGAGGCTGATCAGGAACACGAGCCTACCCGGTCGGTTGACTCGTTCACGCATGATCGGACTGGCCAATGGCGCTGTATCCTGCTCTGGCCGTGCCAATAAGACGGCATGCAACAACCAGATCCAGGACACGATTAGTGTGGCCTCCCCGTCAGAACCTTGTGACGCTCGAGAAGTGGAAATCCCGAACAACCATGGCCGGCACCAACAGCTTGCCCGTTTCCGAAGTCACCGCTTCAGCCGGCTCGGTGAACGAGTCCACGTGCTTGAAGACCCGCAGAGGACTCTCATGAAACCGGAAGTTTCTCACGGCCGACGTAATCTGGCCATCTTCGACGAGAAACGTCCCGTCTCTGGTCATCCCCGTCAGCGTCAGGTCTGTCGGATTGACCGTCCTGATATACCAGAAATTCGTGACAAGAATGCCGCGCTCGCATTGCTTGATCAGGTCATGCGTCTTGTGGGAGGTCCGGCCAGAAGCGGAAAGGCACGGAGCCTCTAACGTGGCGATGCGCTTTATCCCCTGCATCTTGGCTGTAAATCGGTCGTAGGACAGCTGTCTCAATACCCCGTTCTCGATCCAGAGCGCGTCCTCGCTCGGCAGTCCCTCTTGGGTAAACCCGGCCCCGAGCAGGTCGGAATGGCTGGGGCGATTCTGGAGCGTCAGCCGTTCATCAACAATTTGGCGGCCGAGCTGGTTGGCGAAGGGGCTGGTTCCCTTCTCATAGGACTTGGCGTCCAGCGTCCACAATATCCAACTCCACAACCCCGCCACAGCCGCCGGCTCTAAAATGACGCGGTAGCGCCCAGGAGAAAGTTCTTGAACTTCCCGGCCGCGTTTCGCCTTGTCGATCGCCGTGAGGGTACGTTCCTGAATCTTCAAATGATCGATTGATCGGTGAGCCGCTGCGCTCCAGCCGGTGGCATCCTCGGCCTGAACCGTGAGACTGAAGCGCGCCTCGGTGCGTTCTTCGTGGGCGAAGAGGCCGTTGCTCGCCGCCACTCCGACCGACGCGACGGAAGATGACACGATTCCAGCGGCCTGAAGATTTTCAATCCGGCATTGCCCGATTGCTTCGTTGGCATACTCCAGACGCCGAGAGGGCCCTGCCGCCGCCGTTTCAGGCCGGCAGGTCTCGCGCGTCGGGTAGATCTGCGGGTCCGGCGGAGGGAGATACTCCGGGTCTTCGGGTGAAACGCGGGCGATGCGTTCGGCGCGGGCAAGCGTGTCCTGAATCGATCCCGCGGTAAAGTCGGTCGTGCTCGCCGATCCTCGCCGCCCATCGAATGCCACAGTGACCGTCAACGTACCGCGGCGCGTATCCACGTTCTGGACGACGTGATTGTTGGCAAATCGTGTGGTTCCCCCATGTTGATCGTGGATTGTTACTACGGTGCTGTCTCCGTCTGATCGCTTGAGAACAAGATCCGCCAGGAACCGAAATTCGTCCCGACTCGTCATCTTGGGCCAGGTCTTGTGGTTCGCCATACTCACAGAGCCCTCACCCCTTGATCACGGCGACGTGACGGAATCTGGCATGGGATGCCGCATGTGTCATCCAACCGGACTGGCCCGGCTGCCCCTTCCCACAGGTGATGAACCCGTACCGTTGACGATGCGTCCGGTCGGCGACGCCGTCACAGCTGCCCCAGAACTCAGGCGTGATGCCGTGATAAATCACATCGCGAACCATGTGGGTGCGCCGGCCGTTCTCGATCAACCAGAACGCGTCGCCGCCGAACTGAAAATTGTAGCGTCGCTGGTCGATACTGTAGGAGCCGTGGCCTTCGATGTAAATCCCCCGCTTGACGTCGGCAATCAGATCGTCCAGTGCGGCGGCGCCTGGCTCCAAGCCGATATTCGCGATGCGCACGATCGGTACGCTCCCCCACCCGTCGGCGCGATTGGATCCCCGCGAGCGGGTCTCGCCGATCTTCGCTGCAACTTCGCGATTGGTGCAGTAGCCGACGAAGACGCCGTCCCGGACGACATCCCACTTCTGACAGCTGACACCGTCGTCATCATAACCGGTGGCCGCGAGGGTTTCCGGTTCGGTATTGTCCGCAACCAGGTTTACATGGGAGGAGCCGTAGCGAAAGGTCCCCCGCTTGTCCGTGGTGAGAAAACTGGTGCCGGCATAGTTCGCTTCATAGCCTAAGGCCCGATCGAGTTCGCTCGGATGGCCGCAGGACTCGTGCATCGTTAACGAAAGATGCTCCGGGTCGAGGATGAGGTCGTACGTGCCCGGTTGAATGGCCGGGGCTTTCACTTTCTCAACGGCCTGAGCTGCAATCCGCGGCGCTTCTACGAGGAAATTCGCCCCTTCAATCAATTCGTAGCCGGTACGCAAATGCGGCGTGTTGAAGGTGCGCGAGGCAAAGCGTCCATTATGCCGAGCGGTGGCGGTGAATTCACCATGTGCGGCGAGCAAGTCGAACTCCAGCCTCGTCCCTTCCGTGGAGACGAACAATTTCCGGTCTCGGGAAGCCCAGAGGCTCGCGCTGCTGCGGGCGATGTCCGAGTGCCGCTGGACGCAGTCCATGACTTCGCATAAAAGCGCGGTTTTCTGCTCCAACGGGATCGCGAAGGGATCCCGTCGTGCTGCCGTCACCACTCGATCGCGGTGAACCGGTTCGTCGACCAAGCGGACTTTTTCGCTGGCAAGCGACGCAGACCCCCTAGCGATCTCCACGGCGAGCTCGGCGACACGGGGGATTTCCTCGAGCGAAAGAATCGAGCTGGCGGCGAATCCCCATCCACCGTGATAGAGCACACGCACGCCGAATCCGGTATCGTCCACATCCCGGATCGACGCGATGCGGCGATCTTCGCCGCTGATGGTTTGACTAGTGGTGCGGAGCAGGCGAACGTCGCCATATTCGGCCCCCGATGCGGTCACGCGTTTCAGCGCAAGTTCGGCAAACTCGTCCCAAGGAGGATTCGGCATGATGTGCTCATCCTGCCAAACTCACGGCGTCTATTCAACTTGGTTTTCCCTGAACAGCCATCGTACGATAGCAGGCATGCTTCCTCCCGAACGAACCCCGCGCCAACGGATCATCGATTTATTGACCGGCGCTCGACTCTCTTCCTACCAATTGGCACAGATGCTGGGGATTCCCGAACGGCAAGTGGAAGAGCACCTGGCCCACGTCGTGAGGACGATCGAGCGAGACCGTTCACGCCGATTCATGCTCGAACCGTCGACCTGCCCCGATTGCGATTTCATCTTCCGCGAACGTACGAAGCTCACGCGCCCAAGCCGTTGCCCCCGCTGTAAAAGTGAGGGCATTACGGCACCGCGGTATGGCATCGACACCGTCGGTTCCTAGACCATTCTCCGTACTCCCGACGGTTTCATGATTTTGTTTGGCCTCCCGCCCGGCTGGGGGTACGTTCGTGACTGTGCCATTCATTGGCCTTGGCCACCGGGACTGTCCTTGACGATATGAATTCTGTGCGAACACTCATTCCGCCTCTTCCTACGCTGAAACGAGACTTCCTGTCATCGATCGTCGTGTTTCTCGTCGCGCTGCCGCTCTGCATCGGTATCACGGTGGCCTCGGGAGCGCCGCCCGGATCCGGCATTGTCACCGGCGTGATCGCCGGCTTGGTCGTGGGATGGCTCGCCGGCTGTCCGCTTCAAGTCAGTGGACCGGCCGCAGGCCTCACCATCATCGTCTGGGAACTCATCCAAGAGTACGGCCTTGAAAAGTACAGTGTCGTCGTACTGGTGGCAGGGGCCATCCAGATCCTGGCCGCCTGGCTGCGCATCGGTCATTGGTTTCGCGCGGTCTCTCCGGCGGTCGTGCATGGGATGCTGGCGGGGATCGGCGCCTTGATCTTCGCGAGCCAGTTTCACATCATGATCGACGACGCGCCCAAGGGGAGCGGGCTTGCCAATGTGATGACGCTGCCGGGCGCGGTCATGAAAGGGATCTTTCCGGACGGCGATGCCTCGACCAATCACCAGGAGGCGGCGTGGATCGGCGTGCTGACCATCAGCGCGATGATCGCCTGGTCCCTGGCGGTTCCCAAACGATTCCACGTCGTGCCAGCCGTCTTGGTGGGCGTGGTATTGGCGACCGCAACCGCCGCCTGGTTCCAGATGCCCGTCGCTCATATTACCGTTCAGGACAATCTCTTAGCGGTAGTCCACCTGCCAAACCTCGACATGTTGAGTCATCTCCTGGACACCACATTGCTGGCAGAGGCGCTAGGGCTTGCGTTCATCGCCAGCGTGGAGACGCTGCTGTCCGCGACAGCGGTCGACCAGCTCCAGCACGGGCCCCGTACTCGCTACAACAAGGAACTCTTCGCCCAGGGCGTGGGGAACATGCTCTGCGGGGGCGCCGGCGTCCTGCCGATGACAGGCGTCATCGTCCGCAGTTCCGCGAACGTCGAAGCCGGGGCACAAACCCGCTTCTCCGCCGTCTTCCACGGCGCATGGCTCTTGTTATTTGTGTCATTCCTGCCGGCCATCCTGCGACTGATTCCGACTGCAAGCCTGGGAGCCGTCTTGGTCTACACCGGGTATAAACTCATGGACTTCCGCGTGCTGAAGGACTTGCGAGCTCACGGACGCAGCGAAGTCATCATCTTTTTCGTTACGATGGGGACAATCGTTTTCGCCAACTTGCTGACCGGCGTTGTCGTCGGTGTGGTGCTTGCCCTTGCCAAGTTGTTGTACACTACGCAGAATCTGGAGTCGTACTTCGCCCACGACTCGAGCAGCGGGAAGTTGACGCTCCACCTTCAGGGCATTGCGACCTTCGTCAGTCTTCCGCGACTCGCCGTGACATTGGAGCAGGTTCCGCCGTTCGCCGCAGTTCAAGTCCATTTCGAGTCGTTGCGGCACATCGACCATGCCTGTCTGGATCTGATAGAAAACTGGCAACACCAACATGAATCCGCCCATGGTACGGTGGACATCAACTGGAACAAATTGCGAGGACTTTCCTACCAGAGCAGGAAAGAACCTCGTGCCCAGACCTGGTGGCAAAAACTGTTGGATTGAACTGAGAGGGACACTGATGACTCGGACGATCTCGTCGTTAGCGCTTGTTCTGGTTATGACCCTCTTTGCCTGCAGCGGCGACAAGGCCAAGGAGCTGCTCGAAACCGCCGAGTTCGAAGAGCGTCAACACAACGAGTCCCATGCCAAGCAGCTCTACGAAGACGTGATCCGGTTGTACCCTTCCAGCAAAGAAGCCGACACCGCCCGCGCCCGCCTTGCCGCGCTCAACCGCGGTTAGTCGGCCTCGATTTCGGAAACCAGGGAAGAAACGCGTTCGTAGTCCGCTGGTAGTTGCGGTAGTCTTCGCCGCGCGTCGTCAATGCTTGCCGCTCCGCCAAGGGAATCCCCGTCACGTTCAACAGCGCCCACCCCATCGCAACCGGTCCGATCCAAGAAAGCGGCCAGCCCGGCGCATCAATGGCCATCACCACGTAGGCCCACCAATGCAGCCATTCGAAGAAGTAGTTGGGATGGCGCGAGTAGTACCAGAGTCCGTCTCGGCAGACGCGATCATGATTCCACGGCTTTGCACGAAAGTTCGCCAGTTGCCAATCTGCGGCGGCCTCACAGGAAACTGCCGCAAGCCACACCAGGACTCCTCCCAGTTCCCAGAAGCCAAACGGCGGACGCGGATTTTGTATGACGACCAGGAACGGTAAGGAAAAGGCCGCGACCGCCAAGGCCTGGAGCTGAAAATAGCCGAACATCGCGAGCCGTTCCCGCCGACCCCATCGCATCCGAAGATCCCGATAGCGCGCGTCTTCCGTCTTTCCGATTACCCGATTGAACAGGATGTACAACCCCAGTCTGCCTGCGTAGAGGCAGACCATCAGAGCCACGAGCAGCTTCCGTTCGAGTTCTCCCGAGGCATGGGTGGCATACCAGAGCACCACCGCGATCAGACCTGCACAAAATCCAGCATCAGCGATGGAGGCATTTCGAACGACGAGTTGAAGCGCCCACACTCCTATCATGAGGAGGACCATCGCACCGTAGGCTGAGACGACGAGCGTGAGGGGGTCAACGGTCATTCTTCGAGATAGTCCCACAAGTCGGCTCCTCGGTCGGAGCGGGTGAGGAGCCACTCGCGAAATCCAGGGATGCGAAACGAGAGGAGACCTTGGATTTTGTCACAGGCGAGCGAAAGGTCGGCTGGCCGTGGCGCTCCTGTATGGTTCCGCGCGGAGCCTTTCACTAATCGGCCCTTGAGTTCGGGATACCAGGGCTGCAACGCTTCTCCGATATCCCACCGTGAAAGCCGTTCTGCACCGCCGAGGTGATAGAGGCCGGGGCGCTCGTGGCCGACCAGTTCCCACATTGCTCGGGCAATTGTGCCGGCCGGCAAGGGACAACGAAACTCGTCGGCATAGAGGGTTACATCTTTTCCGGACTTGGCGGCCCGGCACAGGTCTTCGACAAAGCTCCGATCGCCGCCTTGCGAGGTGCCAGCCGTGAGCACGATCCGGACGACCGTGTGCCGCGGGTTCTGCAGCACCATATGTTCGGCCTCGAGTTTCGTCTGACCGTACACATTGATCGGCTTAGGCTCATCAGCCTCACAATACCAGCCGGTCTTCCCGTCGAAAACTTCTCCGCTGGACAGGAAAATGAAGGGAATGTCCCGGGAGAGCTGTGCCAGGTGTGCCGTAGTCTGGACGTTGATGCGGCGGGCCCGTTTAGGATCCAGTTCGCAGTCTTTCGTACGACTCAATGCCGCGCAGTGAATCACCGCGCTGGGCTTGATGGATTCCCATGCCTGTTCCACATTCGGGCGATCGGTGAGATCAAGATCGGTGCGGCTCAATCCCCGCACGTCCCAAGCTGGTGCCCATCGAGTAGCGGTTTTGACGAGGTATTGCCCGATCAATCCCGCCGCTCCGGTGATCATCGCACGTGGTGCCATGCTGATTGGCTTACTGACGTGTCAGCTTTCGATAGCGGATTCGGTGCGGTTGATCGGCTTCTTTGCCCAAGCGTTTCTTCCGATCCGCTTCGTATTCGCTGTAGTTCCCTTCGAACCAGACGACCTTGCTGTCGCCTTCGAAGGCCAGAATGTGCGTGGCGATGCGATCGAGGAACCACCGATCATGGCTGCTGATGACCGCGCAGCCGGCAAAACTTTCCAGTCCCTCTTCCAATGCGCGTAGCGTATTCACATCGAGGTCGTTCGTGGGCTCGTCGAGGATGATGAGGTTCGCGCCTTCCTTGAGCATGCGCGCCAGGTGGACGCGATTGCGTTCGCCTCCTGACAGATCCTTGACCTTCTTCTGTTGATCGGTGCCGGCAAAATTGAAGCGGGCACAATAGCCTCG
>DATIGF010000160.1:0-37019 GCA_035454865.1 Nitrospiraceae bacterium
CTTGACGAAAAACGAGGAGGGAGTCGTGGCTGATCAGTATTCATTCGATGTGGTGTCGGAAGTGAAGATGCAGGAGATGCGGAACGTGGTCGATCAGGCCACCAAGGAAATTAAGCAGCGCTTCGACTTCAAGGATTCCAAGACGGAGATCACGTTGAAGGAAAAAGAGAAGGAGTTGGTGATTGTTTCGGACGATGAGTACAAGTTGAACGCAGTGATCGACATCATCAAGACCAAGTGTACGAAGCGCGGCGTGTCGCTAAAGGCCTTCACTTACGGAGCCATCGAACCGGCCTTGAGCGGAACGGTGCGGCAGATTGCCAAGATTCAAAGCGGTATCGCGTCCGAGAAGGCCAAAGAGATTACGAAAGCGGTGAAAGATTCAAAATTGAAAGTACAGGCGCAGATTCAGGGTGAGCAGTTGCGCGTCCTCAGTAAGAGCAAGGACGAGTTGCAGGCGACGATGACCTTCCTCAGAGGGAAGGATTTCGGCATCGATCTGCAATTTACGAACTACCGATAGATAATAGATAAAGGGGGTGACGTTCGCGTCAGGCTCATGAAGCTTCTGCTCTCCCTGCTCATCCTCATCGTTTCTCTTAGCGGCTGCAATCGCAGCGATCCTATCGTTGTGATTCAGCTCCATCCAAAGAATCCTGACCTCATCTACATCGCCACGAACGACTACATCTATAAGACGCGCGACGGCGGGCAGACCTGGACGAATCTCTCCAAGGGGATGAGCCATTCGCGCGTGATCGCGATGGCCATCGATCCGGCCTATCCCGCGACGGTTTACGCGGGGACGAAGGGCGATGCGGTCTACAAGAGCCCTGATGGCGGGCAGCGCTGGGCTTCGATGCGATCGGGGCTGGACGATGCCACGATTACGTCGGTGGTGAATCAGTTCGTGTTCGATCCGGCCGACAGCCAGCACATCTATCTTGCCACGACTATGGGCGTGTTCGAGACCAAGAACGGCGGCGAGAATTGGGTCAAGAAGATGGACGGCATGAAGGAAGTGCTGATGGTGGTGACGCTGGGCATGGACCCGACTCGGCCATCCATTCTCTACGCCGGGACGAGCGGCGGGGTCTACAAGTCGGTCGATCAGGCGGGCCATTGGGAGAAGGCCAATAACGGATTGGTGCCTCCTGAAATGGTGAAATCGTCCCGCGCCTTGAATGTGACGGCGATTCAGGTGGATGCCTTCGATCCCGACACAGTCTATGCTGCGACGCTGGCCGGGCTCTACAAATCGACGGATGGAGCAAAATCCTGGGCACGCATCGGGCAGTCGCTGGAGGATCAGATGCTCATTGCCATGACGCTGGATCGCACGAAAAAGGGCGTCATCTATCTGGCAGGCCGGGAAGGCGTTCACCGCAGCGCCGATGGCGGTGCGACCTGGGTCACGCTCAACAAGGGATTTGCGACGCTCAATGTGCGTGCTCTGGCACAGAGTCCGACCGATCCGAAGCTATTCTACGCGGGAACGAATGGGAGCGGGCTCTATCGCAGCCGTGACGCGGGCGAAACCTGGGAGACAATGCCTCCGGTCGTGCCGACTCATCAAGGGTAACGTGCGATTCGGGGCGCGAGGCGAACACTGAGCTAGCGAGGAGCGGTTCCACGATTCTGGATACTCGATCCCACCGACGAGCCGCCGAGCGATGATCCCACCGAGGTGTCCTTCATTCCTGAGCCTATGGTTGATCCGCCGAGGCTCGATCCGACGGTCGAGTCAGGAAGACTGGATCCGACGGAGGAGGGAGGCAGGCTCGATCCGACAGCGGACTGGTCGGTGTTGAGCGAAGATTCTCCGACTGCAGCTCCCGCTCTTCCCGTTCCTCCGATCTCGAAACCGGCCGGTCCTGTTGCGCCGATGTCCAGACCGGTCTTCGGCGTCGTGCCGAAATCCGCTCCGGTGGTTCCTCCGGCCCCGATCCCCGTTCCGGTTTTCGGAGTCATACCGATACCGGTCCCGACGGACGGGCTAGCACCGATCCCGACTCCGGTCTTGGGGCCGGCCGGAATCGGCCGCGGTTGAAAGTCTCGTTGGATTGACTCTTCCAGTTCCTGGATCGCACGGGATTCCTTCGCGGCCGCTTCATAATCGAGCTGCGCCAGTTTCTCCCGTTTTGCTGCAATCAGGTCGAGTTGCGCGTGGAGCTTTTTCAGGTCGGCGCGTGCTCTTGCGACCGGGGGAAGAAGTTCCCCGATGGTCCACCCCCGGAGCTTGATCTGTTCGCTGAAGAGGCCTGATTGCGCCAGCGTGAGTAACTCGTTGACCTCATCTCCCAGATCTTCGACCGATTCCAACTCGGCCAGATCGGTCCGGCAGCAATCCAGGAAGCGGTTGTACCTCTGCAGGAACGTGGTGACCTCGGTTTCAAGGTTGTCGATCTTCATTTGGCTTCTTGACTCTCGCGTGACCCCACCCTCCCTGGTGCTCTTTTCTTTGTTCTCGACAAGCGGCACGCAAGGACCGCCCGGAGATGGTTTGCCCTTGGAGGCCTGCAATTGTTGATCTGAGGATCGGCCTTCGCAGAATTCCATGGGAGGTGCGGCGAATCCCCCGCCGGCCAGCAGGACGAGCGTGGTGAAGAAGAGGAAAGCTCCCGGGGTCTTGACTGCAGCGATACCCCACGGTCTGGTCACGTTCCAATTCATATTCATAAAATCATTCTCGTCTCCAACCGATTTATTGTCAACGAATCGAAGGATTCGAACGTCGCAGGATTCTCTCTAGTCAGGGCAGAATTATCCAGCGCAGATGCCGCCGGTAGCAGGCATCCCAGCTCCAGTGAAATTAAGCGGCCGCTCACAGACGTTCTCAGTTATGGTCCATGCACTTGCTTGACCGGCTTAGAACAGATTTGGGCGCGTTTAGTAAGATAGTTGTCTTACGATCTGCCCGTCTCTGTTGGTGGGGTGAGGCACCTCTGAGAAGGAAGAAGACCACATTTCCAAGGGGGGCGTAAGCCTTTCTTTGGGATGCCGGCGGTGGCTTTAAAGCTTTCTCCTAAGTCCATGAATTTCCTGTTGACAAGTACTTTAACGAGAGTATACTCCGCACGCGAAGTGGGAAGAAGTGGATGCTAGTGGGGTAAAGAATAGTCAAAATGTTTCTCGCCATCTTCCTGTGATGCAGGAGGAACTGGCTATTTGGCTGCTCCATGGCAAGGCGAACTGCATTTGTGATGGGACCGTGGGATATGGTGGGCATGCTGAAACGCTCCTCTCGCGGATGGGGCCTGAATCAATCCTGGTCGGGATTGATCGGGACGCGCAAGCACTTGCGGCTTCTAAAGAGCGACTGGCGAGATTCGGCAAGAGAGCACTGCTGATCAAAGGGCTTTTTGGCGACATGAAACATCTTCTGCAGACAGTCGGGTTATCTGAGGTTGACGGAGTGCTCCTTGATCTTGGGGTTTCTTCGCCTCAACTGGACGATCCTGCCCGGGGATTCAGCTTTCAGGCGGAAGGCCCCCTCGATATGCGGATGGATCAATCCATGGGACAGAGCGCAGCTGAGTTGGTGAACTCTCTTCCTGAGTCAGATCTGGCAGACCTCATCTACCAGTACGGGGAAGAACGATACTCGAGACGCATTGCTCGCGCGATTGTTCGAGCGAGGGACAGCCGCTCGCTTCAGACGACTCAAGATCTTGTTGCAGTCATTAGCGAGTCCGTTCCCTCCTCATACAGGCATGGCCGCATCCATTGCGCCACGCGGACGTTTCAGGCATTGCGGATTGCGGTCAATCGCGAGATAGAAAGTCTCGGGCCGGCTCTGCGTCAGGCCGTCGATGTGGTGAGGCCCGGAGGCAGGATCGGGGTGATCTCGTTTCATTCGCTCGAGGATCGTATCGTGAAGCACACCTTCCGGGACCTCGCTCAGGCGCCGGATGCGCGCCTCACCGTGCTGACGAAGAAGCCCCAGATTCCGACCGAGGAGGAATGCCGATCCAATCCGAGAGCGCGCAGCGCCAAGTTGCGTGTGGCGGAACGGCTGCCAAAGGAGCTTGTCCAATGAGAATGCTCATGATCTTTGTGGGGCTCTGCCTCGTTTTTACGTTCGTATGGGAACGAGTGGACATGGTGCGGGTCGGATATCAGATCGAGCGGCTGAAACATGACAAGGTGATGCTTGAGCGTGAGCGGGACGAACTTCGCGTCAAGTTCTCCGCGCTCAGTGCCCCCGACCGGATTGCCAAGGTGGCTTCAGAAAAGCTCGGCATGATTCTCCCGCAGCAGGGACAGGTGATAATGGTTCAGTACAGGTCTGAGGGGGCTCCGTCCTCCCCTTCCGCTCCGGTCGAGGTACGGATCGCTCGAAATGATCTCAATGGTGGGAGGAGATAGTGAACGGCCCTCTCTCTCGCGGTCGTCGATACTTCGTTTTACTGGTGCTGCTGTGCGGCTTTGGCGTGGTTCTGTTCCGGCTGGTTACGTTGCAAGTTCTTCAGGCAGCCGAACTCACGGTCAAGGCTGATCGACAGCACCAGAAAACCGTGTCGCTTGAGGGCGCGCGCGGCACGATTGTCGATCGTCACGGGAAGATGCTGGCAATGAATATGGAAGTGCCGTCCGTCTTCGGAGTTCCGACCTCACTCGAGAGTCCTGCCAAGACTGCACGCCATCTGTCTCCTGTCCTACATGTCCGGACCGATGAATTGGAGCGGAAGCTCCGGCAGGATCGGGGATTTGTGTGGCTGGCGCGGAAATTGGATCCCGAACAGGGGCGTCGACTCCAACAGATGTCAATGGATGGGATCGGGGTCGTCATGGAAGGCCGGCGGTTTTATCCCAAGGGCCCGCTTCTCTCTCACGTCCTGGGCTTTGCGGGAATGGATGGCGCAGGACTGGAGGGGGTAGAGCGTCGTTATGAATCGTACTTGCATGGAGAGAAGCGGGTAGCCGTTCTGCAGCGCGATGCCTTGGGCCGCACGGTATTTCCCAAGGGGCTGGCAGAACAGAGCCCCGCACCCGGACAGAGCCTCGTCCTCACGATCGATGAAGTGATTCAGTATATTACGGAGAAAGAGTTGGAGGAGGCCGTCACTCGTACGCATGCGAAGGCGGGAACGATGATTGTGATGGACCCGCAGACCGGGGCCTTGTTGGCGCTGGCAATCAGTCCCCGATTCGACCCCAACGTCGTTGCCGCTTTGGGGCCTGATCGGTGGCGAAACCGCGCGCTCACGGATGCCTATGAACCCGGGTCCACCATGAAAGCGATCGTGGCTGCCGCAGCCATCGAAGAAAGAGTGATGAAGCCCAATACAATGGTGTTTGGTGAGAATGGTCGTATGACCATTGCGAATACCGTAATCCATGATCATGAGAAGCTTGGCTGGCTCTCGTTCGCCCAGGTCATTCAGAAGTCGAGCAACATCGGAGCGGCGAAGGCCGGCATGGCCCTGGGCGATCAACGACTCTTCCGGTATCTCCAGGCATTCGGCTTCGGACAACGAACGGATATTGACCTGCCCGGAGAAGCCGGGGGATTGGTCAAGAATCCCCGCGACTGGGGTCGCCGATCTGTCGCCTCGATTTCGATGGGCCAGGAAATCGGCGTGACGCCGATTCAAATGGTCTCGGCCATCGGAGCGATTGCCAACGAGGGCGTGTTGATGAAGCCCTATGTTGTATCGGAGATCCGGGATGCGCAGGGACGCGTGGTGAAGCAGATTCTTCCTCAAGTGAAGCGACGGGTCATCTCTCCGGAGACCGCCCGCACCGTGACGACGATTCTCGAAGGGGTCGTCACCGACGGCACGGGCGGAAAGGCTGCCATCCCCGGATTCCGGGTCGCCGGAAAGACCGGGACGGCCCAAAAGATCGACCTGCGGACCGGGACCTATTCAGCGACCCAATTTGTCGGCTCCTTCGTCGGTTTCGCCCCAGCGGATAACCCGCGACTGGCCATGATTGTGGTGATCGATGAACCTCACGGCGAATCCTGGGGCGGGACTGTGGCTGCACCGGTGTTCAAACGTGTCGGTGAGCAGGTTCTGAACTACCTGGGTGTGTCGTCGAATGAACCGGTGAAGCTTGCGATGGCGTCCGGGAGACGGTGATCGCGTTGTAGTGGAATGGCCATGACGTTAGCAATGATGCTCCAGGCCCTTCAAGGACGGGTGGAGATTCTTGAGAGCCAAGGAAATCTTAATATGACGGTGACAGCAATTACGGACGATTCTCGGGCCGTCGGTGCCGGGAGTGTGTTCGTGGCTGTCAAAGGTGAACAGGTGGACGGGCATCAATTCATTCCGGCGGCGACGAAGGCCGGCATGGCCGCTCTCGTCTTGCAGCAGCCGGCGGCAGGACTGCCCATACCTTTCGTGCGGGTGGCGGATTCCCGCAAGGCCTTAGGTCTCCTCGGAAGCCGCTTCTACGGAGACCCCTCCTCTCAGATTCGAATGATCGGTGTGACCGGGACGAACGGAAAGACCACCACCACATATGTCTGCAAAGCGTTATTCGAAGCGTTGGGCCGACAAGTGGGATTGATCGGAACCGTGGCGTACCAAATCGGCAAGGAAACGATTCCGGCTTCGCATACGACTCCGGGCGCCCTCGAGTTGCAGCAACTGCTCGCAAAGATGGTCGCCGGCGGCTGCACCACGGCGGTGATGGAGGTCTCTTCCCATGCGCTCGCGCAGGATCGCACCAGCGGCTGCGAGTACGACGTCGCGGTCTTTTCCAATCTGACGCAGGACCATCTCGATTTTCACAAGACGATGGAAGAGTACTTCCAGGCCAAACTGCGGCTCTTCACGGGATTGACCGGGACGCACAAGCAGAACAAGCGCGCGATTGTGAACGTGGACGATCCCAGCGGAGCACGTATCAAGCAACAGTGCCCGGCGCCGGTCTGGACATATGCGCTGAAAACCCAGGCGGACCTGCGTGCCGAAAGCGTACGTCTTTCACTCGGGGGGACGACCTTTACGGCAGCCACGCCGGCCGGGTCCTTCCCGATCGAAAGCCATCTCGTCGGTGAGCACAATGTCTACAACCTCTTGGCCGCCATCGGGGTCGCGCTGCATGAAGGGGCGACGCCGGATCAGGTTCGTCAGGCGGTCACGCGGGTGACCAATGTGCCCGGACGGTTTGAGCGCGTCATGGCAGGACAGCAGTTCACCGTCGTGGTGGATTATGCCCACACGGAGGATGCCTTGGTGCGGCTGTTGACGGCAGCGCAGGCCCTGAAAGTAGGGCGCATCATCACCGTCTTCGGTTGTGGAGGAGATCGCGACCGCGGCAAGCGGCCGAAGATGGGGCGGGCGGCGGTGCAGTATAGCGACGTGGTCATCCTGACGTCGGACAACCCCCGGACCGAGGATCCCTTGTCGATTCTTCAAGAAGTCGAGGTTGGGGTCGTCGAGGCGCTGGGACAGCGGCCGCAGGTGCAGTATCGGAAGGTGGCTGATCGGCGGGAAGCCATCGGCGTCGCGGTTCGGGAAGCGCACCCGGGCGACATGGTGTTGATCGCCGGCAAAGGGCATGAAGATTACCAGATCATCGGTACGAAGAAGTTTCATTTCGACGATCGCGAAGTGGCCCGTGAAGCAATTGAGCAGCTCAGCACCTGCGCGTAACCAGGACGACGCTGTCTCAGCGCAGGCAAGGATCCCGATGGCCTTATTTACAGTCGAGGAACTGAGGGAAGTCATCAGCGTCAAGGTCTTGGCCGGAGAAGCGCGCGGTTGGACGAAGCAGCGCATCCGCCAGATCAGTCTTGACAGCCGATCGATTCGTCCAGGCGATCTGTTCGTCGCAATGAAGGGTGATCGCTTCGATGGACACGACTTCGTCGCGACCGCGTTGTCGCGGGGAGCGGTCGGAGCGATTGTGCACGATTCCTATAACGTCGGCGCGCTCGCGTTGAAGTCCGGATCGAAGCGCGCGATGCCGTTTATTCTCGGCGTCCGCGATCCGCTGTTCGCCTACCAGCAGCTCGCGACTCACCATCGCAGCCGGTTCGACATCCCTGTCGTGGCGGTAACCGGCAGCAACGGCAAGACGACTACCAAGGAGATGGTAGCCAGCGTGATGGCCCATCGGTGGAAGGTGCTCAAGACCGAGGGCAACTTGAACAACCGCATCGGCGTTCCGCAGACCTTGTTCCGTCTTCATGGACGACACGAAGGGGCGGTCATCGAAATGGGGGTCGACAACATCGGTCAGACCACCAGGCTTTGCGAAATGGCCCGGCCCACGATCGGCATCATTACGAACATCGGCCCGGACCATTTGGAGTTTTTCGGGAGCATGGAAGGCTCTGCCCAGGCCAAAGCGGAGCTGCTCGATCTGCTGCCGGCTGCCGGTACGGCGGTACTGAATGCCGACGATTCCTACTTCGATTACCTCGCCGCCAGGGCGCGCTGTCGCGTGGTGTCCTTCGGCTTTGCCCCGAAAGCCGATGTGCGAGCGATGGATGTGAAATCCGATGGTCGCGACGGGACGATTTTCCGCCTCCTGCTTCCGGGGAAGGTGCGGCACACGATCGTCCACATTCGCGTGCAGGGGGCGCACAATGTCACCAACGCCCTGGCGGCCGGGGCGGTCGGCACCGTCCTCGGATTGCCCGGAGCAGTCATTGCGCAAGGGTTATCCCGCTTCCGGCCTGCCGCCATGCGCTCGCAAGTTCTGCTGAGTCACGGCGTCAAGATCATCAACGACTGCTACAACGCGAACCCCGCATCGATGAAGGCGGCGGTCCAGTTACTGGCGCAAACGGGGTCCGGCCGGAAGAAGGTCGCCGTGCTTGGAGACATGCTGGAGCTTGGCGCCGGCGCAGTCCAGATGCACGAGGATGTCGGCGCATTCGTGGCGCATCAGGGAATTGATCAGCTCGTGGCCTGCGGCGTGCTTGGGCGGAGTCTGGCGGAAGGGGCGAGACGGGCGGGACTCGATCGAGCACGTATTCTTGAAGTGCCCGATGCCGTCGCGGCGGCCGCTGCTGTGAAGGGCACGGTGAAGCAGGGGGATGTCGTGCTGGTGAAAGCTTCGCGCGGGATGAAGCTGGAACAGGTCGTGCAGGCACTCCAAGGGGCAAGGCGTACGGCAAAGAAGGCCTCGTAGGAGAATCTCATCGGTCACAGCGCACGGGACGCTGAGTGGAAGATGTATCCATTAGATTATGCTGTATAACTGGCTCTATCCGCTTCACACAGAATTCTCCTTTCTGAACGTTTTTCGGTATCAGAGCTTTCGCATCATTTACGCCGCCGTCACTGCGTTTCTCATCGCGTTCGTTCTGGCGCCGTGGGTGATCCGAAAGCTCCAGGAAATCAAGCTGGGACAGCAGATTCGCGACGACGGGCCAAAGCGGCATCTGGCGAAGAGCGGCACGCCGACAATGGGCGGGATCCTGATCATTTTCGCGGTCGCATTGTCGACCCTGCTCTGGGCGGATATCTCGAAGCCCTTCATCTGGCTCGTTCTCGCTGCCACGCTAGGATTCGGCGCCATCGGGTTCGCGGACGACTATCTCAAATTCATCAAATCACAATCGAAGGGACTGTCGCCGACGCAGAAGTTCACCGCTCAAATAGCCGTGGCGCTGGTGATCGCGCTCGTCTTGTATTTCTTGCCCGGCTACAGCACCAAGCTCAGCGTGCCGTTTTTCAAGAATTTCATGCCGGATCTGGGATGGTTCTATGTCGTTTTTGCCGTCCTCGTCATTGTCGGGAGTTCCAATGCGGTCAACCTCACCGACGGCCTCGATGGGCTCGCAATCGGGCCGGTCATGATTGCCGCGTTGGCCTATACGGTGGTGGCCTACGTTACGGGGCACCGGCTGATGTCGGACTATCTGCTGATCCCCCACATCGACGGAGCGGGAGAACTGGCGGTGTTCACCGCCGCAATCCTGGGATCGAGTCTGGGATTCCTCTGGTTCAACACCTACCCGGCTTCCGTGTTCATGGGGGATGTGGGCTCGCTTCCGCTCGGCGCAGCGCTCGGGACGGTGGCGGTTATCAGCAAGCATGAGTTGTTATTGCTGATGGTCGGCGGCGTGTTCGTGATCGAGGCCGTGTCGGTCATCTTCCAGGTGGTGTCGTTCAAATCGAGAGGCAAGCGGATTTTCCTGATGGCCCCGATTCACCACCACTTTGAAATGAAGGGATGGGAGGAGCCGAAGGTGGTCGTGCGTCTGTGGATTATCGCCATTCTCCTGGCCTTGTTGAGTCTGAGCACGCTCAAATTGCGGTGATGGAATGGTGAGTGAAGACATCATGGAATTGGCCGGAATTAAAGTGACGGTCGTGGGACTTGCGCGAAGCGGCGTTGCTGCGGCCCGGTTGCTGCAGGAAGCCGGCGCACGCGTCACGGTCGCCGACAGAAAGGATCGATCCGAGTTGAGCACCGTGCTCGAACATCTCGATCAATCGAACATCGGGGTGATGCTTGGCAGCGGGTATGAATCAGCGCTCGAGTCCGCCGAGCTCGTGGTCATCAGTCCGGGCGTGCCCTATCGCATGGAGGCGTTGGAGCGCGTCCGCCGCCGGGGCGTGAAGGTCGTGAGCGAACTCGAACTGGCCTCGCGATTTCTCTCTGCGCCGATTCTGGCGCTCACCGGGACCAACGGGAAAAGCACCACGGTTACGTTGATCGGAAAGATGTTGCAGCAAAGCGGGAAGCAGGTATTTGTCGGCGGGAATCTCGGCACGGCGCTCAGTGAAGCGGCCGGGAAATCATTTCAGGCTTCCAAGCTGGGGCGGCCCAGTCCCTACGACTTTCTGGTGGTGGAAGTCTCCAGTTTTCAACTGGAAACCGTGGAGCAGTTCCATCCGTGGATTGCGGCCATTCTCAACGTCACGGTTGATCATCAGGATCGCTATGACTCGATCGATGAATATGTCGCGGCTAAGAACCGAATCTTTGCGAATCAAACTCCCTCCGATTACGCGCTGTTCAACCTAGATGACGCGCGGGTGGCGGCGCTGCGACGGGGCGCGAAAGCCCGCGTGCTGGGTTTCACGCGGACGCAGACTTTGCCGTCGGATGTGGCCGGAGGAACCTATCTCGATCGTGATCGGATCATGACGACCGTCGCAGGCCGACTTCAAGAAATCTGCCGGCGGGACGAAATTAAGATCATCGGGAACCACAACATTGAAAATGTGATGGCGGCGGCGACCTGTGCCTTGCTGAGCGGATGCCCCCTCGACGTGATCCGTCAAGTGCTCAGGGAATTTCCCGGTCTGGAACATGCGCTGGAGATCGTCCGGGAACGCCGGGGCGTACGCTTTGTCAACGACTCCAAAGGGACGAATGTGGATGCCACCCTCAAGGCGCTGGAGAGTATTGATCAGCCGATCTGGCTTATCGCGGGCGGGCGCGACAAGGGCGGGGATTTCTCGCGATTGGCTCCGGCCATCCGTCAGCGGGTGAAGCGGCTCATTCTGATCGGCGAGGCCGCGCCCCTGATTGCGAATGCGGTGCCGGGCTATCAGGGGATCGATCGGGCCGGCACGCTGCGGGACGCGGTGGACCTCGCCGCCGCCGGCGCGGCGACTGGTGAGGTGGTGCTGATGTCGCCGGCCTGCGCGAGTTTCGACATGTTTGCGGATTATCAGGATCGGGGCCGTCAGTTTAAGGCCCTCGTGCAATCCTTGCCGGCGTAACTGGCGGTAAGGCAGAGGAGAATTGACACTGGACGATGTCACAGAGATCCGCAGGGACCCTGGCACTGCCGTGGCCCACAGCCAGCCCCCGTACGACGAAGCGGGTCGCGATGGATCACACTTTGTTGATCGTCACGATCACGCTGGCGCTTGTCGGCCTGGTGATGGTGTTCAGTGCGAGCGCCGTGGTGGCGGGCAACCGTTTCCACGACTCCGGATACTTCCTCAAGCGGCAGCTCGCCTGGCTGACATTTGGTTTCCTGCTGCTGCATCTGGCGTCGCACATCGACTACGTCTGGTGGAAGCGGCTCTCGATTCCGCTCCTGGGTCTTATGTCGGTCCTGCTGGTGATGGTGTTGATTCCCTCGCTCGGCGTCGCGGCGAAAGGCGCCCGGCGGTGGTTGCGATTGGGGCCGATATCGATCCAACCGGCCGAGATGGTGAAACTGGTCGCAGTCATCTATCTCGCGGCATATCTGACGAAGAAGGAAGAGCGCCTCGCGAGCTTTTCCAGTGGCCTGCTACCGGCGCTGATCGTGGTCGCGGTGCTCAGCGGCCTGGTGTTACTGGAGCCCGATCTGGGGACCGTGGTGGTGATGGGACTGGTGACGGTGGGACTCTTGTTTCTGGGCGGCGCGCGCATTTCCCATCTGCTGATGCTGGGGTTGTGTGCGGTGCCGGTCGTTTTGGTGCTCGTCCTCGGCTCGAGCTATCGCCGTCAACGGTTGATGACGTTCCTGGCTCCCTGGAAAGACGCATCGGATGCAGGCTTCCAGATCACGCAATCCTTCCTGGCTTTCGGCAGCGGCGGGCCGTTCGGGGTGGGTCTGGGCGAGGGGAAGCAGAAGCTGTTCTTTCTCCCGGAGGCCCACACGGACTTCGTGCTGGCGCTGGTGGGCGAGGAACTCGGATTGGTCGGGACGGCGGCCATCATTCTGCTCTTCGCGCTATTCGTCGTCCGAGGTTTTCAGATCGCCGCGCGGGCGCGAATGCCGTTCGGCCGGTATCTCGGCATGGGCATCACGCTGCTCATCGGCATTCAGGCGCTGGTCAACGCCTGTGTGGTGACGGGGTTGCTGCCGACCAAAGGACTGACCTTACCCTTCGTCAGTTATGGCGGCTCCTCATTGGTGATCAGCCTGATCGGGGTGGGCATTTTGCTCAACATCTCGCGGGATCGACAGGCGGGACGGGAAGTGCCGGGACATCGGAGTGGTCGTGGCGGGTCGGGACGCCGATGACAATAGTAATTGCCGCAGGTGGCACCGGAGGACATCTCTATCCGGCCGTGGCGCTGGCGCGGGAATTTCTGCGCCGCGATCCCTCCACGAAAATCCTGTTCGTCGGGACCACGCGCGGAATCGAGTCGAAGGTGCTTGCGCATGAAGGATTTGAGTTGGCGCTCATCACAGCCAAGCCGGTGATGGGAAAGGGTTTGCTGGATGTGGTGCGAGGGCTGCTTTCCGTACCGGCGGGACTCTGGCAGTCAATGCGAATCGTTCGCCGGCATTGTGCGGATCTGGTGATCGGGGTGGGAGGCTATACGAGTCCGACTACGTTGGCCGCTGCGGCGCTGCTGGGGGTTCCGCGGGTGATTCTGGAGCCGAATGCCTATCCGGGCATGGCTAACAAAGTCGTGGCCCCGTTTGCCCAACGGATTTTTCTGGCGTTTGACTCGGCGGCGACGTGCTTCGATCGGCAGAAAGTTCGTGTGGTCGGCACACCGATTCGGCAGGAGTTTCTCGCTCCATCCGGGCAAAGCGAAGCTCCGTCACCGGCCGACGCTGGTCCACGCCTGCTGATCTTCGGCGGGAGCCAGGGAGCGAAGGCGATCAATAGCGCGGTTCTGGACGGCTTGGCCTCGCTGGTTCAAAGGGTTCCCGGTCTGGCCATCACGCATCAGACGGGTGAATCAGATCATGCTCGGGTGAGCGAGGCTTATCGAAGGTTGGGAGTGAACGCAGAGGTGGTGCCGTTTCTCTATGACATGCCGAGGGTCTTGCGGGAAGCCGACCTTGTCGTGGCCCGTGCAGGAGCAATGACGATTGCCGAACTGGCGGCCTGTGGAAAGCCGGCGATTCTGGTTCCGTTGCCGACCGCAATCTATGACCATCAGATGAAGAATGCGCGGGCGATGGAAGCGGCAGGAGGCGCGACCGTGCTTCCCCAGACAGAGTTGACCGGATCGCGATTGTGCGAGTTGATCTGCGCCATCGTGCAGAGCCCGCAGCGGCTTCAGACAATGCGGGCCAAAAGTTGGGAGATGAGGCGAATCGACGCCGGCGAAGTGATCGTCCGCGAATGCTACGCGCTCATGGGGGTGAAACATGACATCAACGGAACTGTTGGAGCAGCGGGAGTCTAGTGGTGTCGGAGAACGGGGAAATGGACCACGGGCATCAACCGGATCACAAGGGTTAAGGCGCATGGCGATGTTCCGTAAGACACAACAAATTCACCTCGTCGGCATCGGCGGCGCGGGGATGAGCGGCATTGCCGAGGTTCTGCTCACTATGGGGTACAAGGTCACCGGCTCGGATTTGCAGGCCTCCGAAACCACGAGGCGGCTGGAAGAGCTCGGCGGAAAGATTTTCATCGGCCATCAGGAATCGAATGTGGGTGAGGCGCAGGTGGTGGTGATCTCCTCCGCCGTGGCGGCGAGCAATCCCGAGGTGGCGGTGGCGAAGGCCAAGCAGATTCCGGTGATTCCCCGGGCCGAAATGCTCGCGGAGCTGATGCGATTGAAGTTCGGCGTCGCGATCGCCGGGGCGCATGGCAAAACCACAACGACGTCGATGGTGGCGAACGTCCTGGCGCAGGGCGGACTCGATCCCACAATGGTGATCGGTGGGAAAGTCAACGCGCTGGGCAGTCACGCGCGACTCGGGCGGGGCGATCTGCTCGTCGCAGAGGCGGATGAAAGCGACGGGTCGTTCCTCCGTCTGTCGCCGACCATCGTGGCGGTCACCAATCTCGATCGTGAACATCTTGATCACTATGGATCGATGGAACGGATTAACGAGTGTTTCTTGGAATTTATCAACAAGATTCCCTTCTACGGATTGGCGGTGTTGTGCGCCGATGATGCGCGCCTCAGCGCACTGTTCCCTCGCATCGTCAAGCGGTATCAGACCTATGGGTTGCAGGAACGGGAAGGCCTCGTGCCGGATTTCAAGGCGACGGACGTCAGTCTCAAACAATGGGGTGCGGAATTTCGCGCGCATTTCCGGGGGAAAAGTCTCGGCCCGTTCCGCCTGGCCGTGCCCGGCATTCACAATGTCTCCAACGCCCTCGCCGCAATCGCGATCGGAGTCGAACTGGATATCCCGGTCGATCTCATTCGCAAGGGGTTAGCGGCGTTCACCGGCGTGGAACGGCGGTTTCATCTGCGTGGTGAGACCGGGGGCATCATGGTCGTAGACGACTACGGCCATCATCCCACCGAGGTGAAAGCGACCCTGGCCGCGGCCAAACAGGGCTGGGATCGCCGGTTGGTCGTGCTTTTTCAGCCGCATCGGTACAGCCGCACCCGGGATTGTGTCGAGGATTTTGCCCACGCGTTCGATCAGGCCGACGTGTTGTTCATGACGGAGATCTACGCGGCCGGCGAACAGCCGATACCGGGGGTCTCCGGCGCAAAGCTTGCCGAGACGATTAAGGCCGCCGGGCATCCGTCGGTGACGTTTATCGAGCGGAAGGAAACGCTGCCGGATCAGGTGCTGCCGCATCTGAAGGCGGGCGATCTCGTCTTGACGTTGGGTGCCGGTGATATTTGGAAAGCGGGGACCGGAATTCTTGCCCGGCTTGAACCCGCTTCATAGCTCATGATTCGTCGGGGTAGCAGGCATGCCACTAAGGAACGTCGATCGGGGACTCAACGCAGATTGCGGGCGGCGGTGGCCGGTCTCCGGGGGGCGGTCCACTTCAACGCTCCGCTCAAGGAGTACACGTCGTTTCACATCGGAGGTCCGGCGGACGTCCTTGTGGAACCGGCCGATGTGGAGGATGTCGTCCGTCTGGTCGCGCAGGCGCATGCGCAGAAGCTCCCAATCTTCGTGGTGGGCGGCACCAATCTCCTCATCCGTGACAAGGGCATCAGAGGGGTGGTGGTCAGTCTGGCCAAGTTGCGTGCTATCAAGGAAGAACCGGACGCGGTCCTGTATGCCGAAGGGGGGGTGGGGATGCCGACGCTCATCGGCTATGCCATCCGCCGATCGCTGGCGGGGTTGGAATGGGCAGCTGGTATTCCGGGAACCGTGGCGGGGTGTGTGGTGATGAACGCCGGCACCAGGCTGGGAGAGATGAAGGATTCGGTCAAGGCCGTCCGCATTGTGACACCCGCAGGCGCCCTGATTGACTGCCCTGCGGAGGAGATGGTGTTTACTTACCGGCGGGCGATGCTTCCGCCGGGGATTGTGGTGGGAGTCTGGCTCCAACTCAAACCGGGGGTGCGGGCGGACATTGAGAAGATCGTGAAGGACTATCTGCGCTATCGCCGGGATACGCAGCCGCTGACGTTACCGAGCGCCGGATGTGTGTTTAAGAATCCGCCGAACGATTCAGCCGGGCGAGTGGTTGAGGCGGCGGGGCTTAAAGGCGCGTGTGTCGGCGATGCGCAGGTCTCGGACATACATGCCAACTTTATTGTGAACCAAGGCAATGCCAGCGCGAAGGATGTGTTGTCGCTCATCCGGAAGGTTCGGGCCCAGGTCGCCCGGAAGACCGGTATTAGGCTGGAGTTGGAATTGAAGCTGGTGGGCCAGGCCTAAGGTCAGGGACATATGGCACAAACGGGTCGGCTAACGAACGAGCGAATCGGGGTCTTGATGGGCGGGCAGTCGTCGGAGCGCGAGGTGTCGCTGCGCACCGGGCAGGCCGTGCATCAGTCGCTGGTCCGCCGGGGCTACGATGCCGTAGTCATCGATGTGACCGACCGGTTACCCCAAGATTTGAAAGACCAGAAGATCGCCCTCGCGTTTCTCTCTCTGCATGGACCGGGAGGCGAAGACGGAACGATTCAGGGATTCCTCGATACGATCGGGATGCCCTACACCGGGTCGGGCGTGCAGGCAAGCGCCGTGGGGATGCACAAGGTCATCACAAAAACCCTGCTCGCCGCACACGATATCCCGGTTCCAGCCGGGACGGTCGTACAGCGGGGAGACGCGCCGTCGCTGACCGCCGTGCTGAAGGCGGCGAAACTGAAGTTGCCGGTCGTCGTCAAGCCGGCATCGCAGGGCTCCACGATCGGAGTCACGATCGTCCGCCAGGCCAAACAGTGGAGAGAGGCGCTTGCCCTCGCCCATCGCTACGACCCCGAGGCCATGGTCGAAGCCTATATTCCAGGACATGAAGTCACCGTATCCATTCTGGGCGGGGCCGCCGGCATGACAAAAGTGCTGCCGGCCGTTGAGATTGTCGCGCCCGACGGATTCTACGATTTTTCCGCCAAGTACCAGAAGGGCAAGACGCAGTACCTCTGTCCGGCGCCTTTGTCTGCCAAGATTCTCCGGCAGATCGGAGAGTTGGGCCGGCGGACGTACCGGGTCTTGGGGTGTGAAGGCGCCGCGCGGGTCGACTTCCGGATCACGCCGAAGGGTCGCCCGTATGTCTTGGAGATCAATACCGTGCCTGGCATGACGGAAACGAGCCTCTTGCCGATGGCGGCAGCGCAGGCCGGGATTGATTACGACAGCCTGGTCGAATGGATTCTGCAGTCGGCGCTCGATCGTGCCCGTCGATTCGTCCAGGCCGGGAAGAGGGAGTCAGCGTAATGCCATCTTTTCTGAAGAGCAAACAGCCGCGCCCTGCGGGACCGCGAAAGAATCAGTGGAGAGGTTCGCGGGCAGGCCAGATCACGAGTCAGCAGGCTGAAGCCAGACGAGCCAGGACTGTTGCCAGACGGGCCAGGCTCATCCGGTGGGGTGGATTGATGGCCGGTGCGGTGATGGTCGGATGGGTCCTTACGACGGGGGTGAAGCATTCCGGACCCGCACTCAAGCGGCTGTTGGAGATCAAGGCGGTGACTGTCGAAGGCGCGCACCGCATCGATAAGCAGGAGGTGATCGATCTCGTCGGACTGAAGCCCGGCACCCCCCTTCATCACATTGTGACGACGGCGATCAAGAGCCAGGTGGAGAGTCATCCGTGGGTGAAAGAAGCGCTGGTGACCCGCGTGCCGTTGCATGAATTGCGGATTTCCGTGATCGAGCGAAAGCCCGCTGCAATCGTCCGGACGGGCTCAGAGAATTTTCTCATCGATGAAGAAGGGCATGTACTCGCGCGGCTCGGCCAGGCCGACGATGACACCCTCCCCATGGTGACGGGCGTGGATTCAAAAGGGCTGCTGCGCGGTGACGGGAGCGTGCGGCAGGCGGTCATGTCCGGCATCGAGCTGGCGAAGCTGGTGGGCCATACCTACGAAGGCCGGTTGCAGGTGAATGCGGCAAACCCCTCCAACCTCGTAGCCTCCGTCCGGGGGGTCCAATTCCAATTCGGCGGGGAAGCCGTCGGTGATCAGTGGGATCGGTTCCAGCGGGTTAAACCGACATTGAAGACGCTGAACTTCGACGGACACGGGCGCGGAGCGAACGAAGTCGATCTCCGGTACGAGAACCGCATTATCGTACGGGAAAGGGGGTGATCGCGGTGCCAAAACGAGATCAAATCCTTGTTGGGCTGGACATCGGGACAACCAAGATTTGCGCCATCGTCGCGGAGATCACTGACGTCGGGGCTCTGAACGTCATCGGCGTCGGGTCGAGCCCTTCGCGCGGGTTGCGCAAAGGGGTGGTCGTCGACATCGAAAGCACCGTCGAGTCGATCAAGAAGGCCGTCGAAGAAGCGGAGCTCATGGCGGCGGTGCAGATCAACTCGGTGTATACCGGGATCGCGGGCAGCCATATTTCCGCTGAGAACTGTAAAGGTGTGGTGGCACTGAAGCGCGCCGAGGTCACCCGCGAAGATATTCATCGGGCGATTGAGAGCGCGCGCACGCTGGCGGTCATTCCCCACGAGCGCCGGATACTTCACGTGCTTCCGCGAGAATTCATGGTGGACGGGCAAGAAGGGGTGCGTGAGCCGTTGGGCCTGTCTGGCAATCGGCTCGAAGTGAACGTGCATGTCATCACGGGAGCCGTCACCTCCGCGCAGAACATCATTAAGAGCGTAAACCGGGCGGGCCTCGACGTCGTGGACATTATTCTGCAGCCGCTGGCCTCCAGTGAAGCAGTATTGAGCCAGGAAGAACGCGACTTAGGTGTGGCGATGGTGGATCTGGGAGGCGGAACGACCGACCTCGCCATCTTTCTCGACGGGAGCATCCGCCACTCCGCGGTGCTGCCTATCGGGGGGCAGAATCTGACGAAGGACCTGGCGATCGGCCTCCTTACGTCGCAAACGGAAGCGGAGAAGATCAAGACCCAGCACGGCATAGCGCGGACCGAACTGGTCACCGGCCATCAGGCCGTCGAAGTGCCGTCAGTCGGCGATCGTCCGGCGAGGACGTTTTCACGCCGGGACATTGCCGAGATCCTCGAACCGCGGGTTGAAGAGATGTTTGAACTGGTGCGCAGGGAAATTGCGCGAGCCGGCTACGAAGGCATGCTGGGCGCCGGCGTGGTGATCACAGGTGGCACGTCCCTGCTGGAAGGCATGCCGGACGCAGCCGAGAAAGTGCTGAACCTGCCGGCGCGCCGGGGGATGCCCTCCGGTGTAGGCGGGCTGAGAGATATTGTCGGGCATCCCAGCCATGCGACCGGTGTGGGTCTGCTGCTGCATGCCCGACGGCATGCCGATGAACTGGAGACGGCCGGTCTCCGCAACGGAGGGACCTGGGCCAAAATGTTTGGATGGACGAAGCGAGTGTTGGAGGTTTTTTAACCAGAAGCCCTCGCACACAGGCTGTGGCCGGCGAGGAAATGTGAGGAGGTGTCCCGATGTTCTCATTCCAGGAAGATGTGCTGTTGCCGGTCCGCATCAAGGTGATCGGAGTCGGTGGCGCCGGATGCAATGCGGTCAATACAATGATCGCCTCCGGTCTGGCGCGGGTCGATTTTATCGCGGGTAACACGGACCTCCAGGCGCTCGACCGGTCGCTGGCGCCCTATAAGATCCAATTGGGCCCGGAGCGGACCCGCGGATTAGGCGCAGGCGCGAAGCCGGAAATCGGAAAGGATGCGGCGTTGGAAAGCAAAGACCATATCCGCGAATGTCTCGAAGGCGCGGATATGGTGTTTGTCACCGCGGGCATGGGCGGCGGAACCGGGACCGGCGCTGCTCCGATCGTCGCCAGCATCGCCCGTGAAATGGGGATTCTTACGGTGGGCGTGGTTACGAAGCCGTTCCAATATGAAGGTCAACGGCGGCACAAGCATGCCGAAGAAGGCATTCGCGATCTGCGCCGGCACGTCGACACGCTGCTGGTCATTCCAAACCAGCGGCTGTTGGGGATTGTCGACAAGTCGACGCCCCTCCTCGAAGCGTTCAAGGTCGCGGACGACGTGTTGCGGCAGGCGATTCAAGGGATCGCCGACGTGATCACGACCACAGGCCATGTGAACGTCGACTTTGCGGACGTTCGGACGGTGATGTCCCACACGGGTCGGGCTGTGATGGGGATGGGAATTTCGCGCGGGCCGAACCGGGCGATCGAAGCTGCACAGAAGGCGATCTGCAGTCCGTTGCTCGAAGAGGGCAGCGTGGAAGGCGCGCGCGGAGTGTTGCTGAACATCACCGGCGGGCCCAACATGTCGCTTCATGAGATTGAGGAAGCCGCCTCCATCATCCAGCAGACTGCTGATGCGGAGGCCAATATCATTGTGGGACAAGTGATCAATCCCGACATGGGCGAGGATCTGGTCGTCACCGTGATCGCCACCGGGTTTGAGCGTGAAGAAGATGCTGCGCCGGTGACGATGGGGACGGAGCGTGGCACAGCCCGCGCGCCAAGACCGGCCCAACCGGTACTGGCCGGAGTGGGCGCGGCGGTTGCGGCGGATCGTCCGATGAAGGATCTTGACCGTCCGACATTTCTGCGGCGGATGAGTGATGCCCGGGACTCCATAGACCGGGCCGCTCTGGTGACGGAAGACGATTGGGATGTGCCGACTTTTCTCCGCAAGCAGGCGGACTGATCAGGTTGTTACGATCGAGAGGTGTCCACGAGGGATGATGTCATGGTGAATGCCCCGGTCATCACTGTACCGGCATTTGCGCCTGCGCGGAGCGGGGTCCGCCATTTTTTCGGCACCCGTCTGCATGGCACGGGCCTCGACTTTGAATTGGGTATTCCCGTACAGGGAGCGCGAGGAGCCGCACGGTCGTCGTGGATGCTCTCCGTGAAGCAGGTTCACGGAACGGATGCGCTCGTGGTCGATCGCGCGCTGACCCCGGCCGACCGTTTCCAGGGAGGCTGGGATGCCCTGGTCACCGATCAGCCCGGGATCATGGTGGCGGTACGGACGGCAGACTGTGTGCCTGTACTCGTTCACGATCCCCAACGGCGGGTGGTGGCGGCGATACACGCCGGTTGGCGCGGAGCGGTGGCGGGCATCGTGCCGAAGACCATTGCACTGATGGAGTCACGCTTTGGCTCGATTCCTGAGCACCTGCGGGTCAGTATCGGCCCGTCCGCCGGGGTTTGCTGTTATGAGGTTGATGAACCGGTCCTGGACAAGCTCCGTCAGGAATTTCCTGGTTGGGAGCGGGTAGTTCGGAGTCGACGAAGCGGAAAGGCGCATCTCGACCTGAGGACGCTCATCAGAGAACAGGCGCAAGCTGCCGGCACGGGTCCGAAGTCCATCACCGCCGTCAATCTGTGCACCATCTGTCATGAGGACCTGTTCTTTTCCTACCGGCGAGAGGGAAGAGTGATCGGGACGATGGTGAGTGCCATTGGACTTGCGCCTTTGCGGGGCTGAGGCTATGCCTCTGCCAATTGTCCGACCCTTCCGTTAGAATAGGGGCGGTTCGCCGAGCGTGGCGGCCATGATTCGTGAGGTCCGATTCGCACGATGGAGCCGCCCGTCAGAGAGACGATCACCGAGCATGTTCGTCTGGTCCTGTCGAAAATCCGATCAGCGGCGGTCAAAGCCGGGCGGGCTCACGGGAGTATCCGGCTTGTGGCTGCGACGAAGACCGTCGCGGTCGATCGCATCCAGGAAGGGATCGACGCAGGGCTATCGATCTTGGGAGAGAATCGGGTGCAGGAAGCGCTCCCCAAGATCGCGGCGCTCACGCAGGCGCCGGTCCGGTGGCATTTCATCGGGCAACTCCAGCGGCGCAAAGTGCGGTCAGTGATCGGCCTGTTCGACCTGATTCATTCGGTCGACAGTCTGGAACTTGCTCAAGAAATTGATCGCAGAGCCGGGGAAGCCGGCCGTTGCCAGGATATTCTGTTGGAAGTCAACATCGGGGACGAGCCGACAAAAGCCGGCTTTCATCCCGAGGATCTTGTTCAGGTGATGCCAACGATGTCCCCACTCTCGCATATTCGCATCAAAGGATTGATGGCCATTCCACCCCCCACTGTAGACGCTGAATCGGCCCGACCGTATTTTCGGAAGCTCTGTGCTGTGGCCGCCCGCATTGCTGCATTGGGTCTCCCGTCAGTCATGATGCAGGAACTGTCGATGGGTATGTCGAACGATTATGAAGTCGCCGTTGAAGAAGGGGCGACCCTTGTCCGCATCGGCACCGCGATCTTTGGAGCGCGTCATGCCTAGCCCGGCCATTACGCAAAAGATCGCATTCGTGGGCGGCGGCCAAATGGCTGAGGCGTTGATCGCGGGGATGCTCTCCGCCAAACTCTGCGGGCCCGATCGGATCTGGGCGACTGATCCGGCTGCGGGACGGCTGGAGCACCTCAAAAAGAAATACGGGATTCAGGTCGGCGGTACGAATCGCGAGGCTGTGGTCTGGGGCGATGTCGTGGTACTGGCGGTGAAGCCGCAGGTTCTCGATGCGGTCCTCAAGGAGATCGGGAGCGAGGCGGCCAAGTCGCTCATCGTTTCCGTTGTCGCCGGCGCGCCGATCCGTCGAATCGTGGACGCCTGTGGCCAGCAGGCACGCGTGATCCGGACCATGCCCAACACGCCTGCGATGGTGCATGAGGGGATGACAGCATTGGCGGTCGGCTCCGGTGTGCAGGAAAACGATGTGGCCTGCGTGCGGCAGATCTTCGAGTCTGTCGGCAGGGTCGTGCCTGTGGAGGAACGACTGATGGATGCCGTTACCGGGCTCAGCGGAAGCGGACCGGCCTATGTGTTCCTGGTGATCGAAGCCCTGACGGACGGTGGAGTGAAGATGGGTCTGCCGCGAGACACGGCCGGATTGCTTGCCGCGCAAACTGTTCTGGGTGCCGCGCGCATGGTTCTGGAAACCGGGCAGCATCCCGCACGTCTCAAAGACCAAGTCGCCTCCCCGGGAGGCACGACGATTGCCGGGTTACATCGACTGGAACAGGGTGGGCTACGGGCGACACTCATCGATGCAATCGAAGCGGCAACCAAACGATCCCAGGAGCTCGGACGCTGATGTTCGTGGTGGGGAACGTCTTGTTGGGGGTCGCCACCGTGCTCGACTATGCTTTGTGGTTCTATATGTGGATTATCATCGCCCGGGCCCTGATCTCATGGGTGAATCCGGATCCTTGGAATCCGATTGTGCAGTTCCTCGATCGTGCCACAGAGCCGGTGCTTTCGCCGATCCGGCGATGGCTCGGCTGGCGAATGGGTGTGGATTTGTCGCCGCTCGTCGCCATTGTAGCGATCACGTTTGTGCAGATTGCGGTGGTGCAGTCGCTGAAAGACTTGGCGCTGCGCATGAATTGATTCAATATATGGGGGATACCATGAAAATCACACCGCTCGACATTCAACAAATGGTCTTCCGCGTGAAGTTCCGCGGCTTCGATCGGGAGGAGGTCAATCGCTTTCTTGAAGAAGTGGCCCAAACCGTCGAGTCCTTGAACCGCGATAACGCGGCGTTGCGTGAGCGAGTTGCGTTTATGGAGCAACAGGTAGCGGAATTGAAACGGACGGAGACGACGTTGTCGAATACGTTGGTATCCGCGCAGTCGTTGGCCGATGACGTCAAGCGAAGCGCCCAGCGGGATGCCGAATTGATTGTCAAAGAGGCGGAGTTGAAGGCCGGTGAGCTGTTTCGACAGGCGCGGGTCGAATTGGCGGACACACAGCGGGACCTCTCCATCCTGCAGAAGCAGCGGCTGCTCATGGTCGAACGTATGCGGGCGACGCTCCATACGTTCGAACGGATGCTGGACGTTGAGGTCAGTGAAGCCTACCAGGATAGTGGCGTGGTACCCGAAGCCAAAATGGAAGGTGAGTCGAGTCCCGCCCGCTGAGCAGGCGCAGATGGCTCTCTCCGTGTGCAGGGACGTACCTGGGCGAGCGTGTCACGATCATGCAGGTTCCCTTTTCACTCCAGGCGGCGCTGCAACAGGCCGTTGTCGGCGGGATCTTTCCCGGTGCCGTGCTCGCGATTCGTCAGGGTGGGGGGCCTGGCTGCTTTGTCACTGCCGGACGCCTTTCCACCGATCCACCGGGTAACCCCGTCACCCCAACAACAGTCTACGACCTTGCGTCTCTGACCAAGCCGTTGGCCACGGTGACCTCTCTCGCGTTGTTGGCTCAAGCAGGTCAGTGCCGACTTGATGATCGTCTCGATGCGCACCTGCCCGAACTGGGAGATGCCTCTATCGGGCGGGCGACAATCCGGCAGTTGCTCACCCACAGTTCCGGTCTGCCGGGCTGGCGAGGGTTCTATGAACGTCTGAGTCCGAATGCAGTCCTCCCCTCAACGCCACAAAGCAGGGAGGATGCGGAGCGGCAGTTGCTGCAATTGATCAAAGGGGAAGCGTTACTCTACGGAATGGGCGAGAGAAGCCTGTACAGCGATCTCGGGTTCATGCTGCTCGGATTGGTGGTCGAACGGCTGGGCCGGACCACGTTGGATCGATTCGTGTGCGAGCACCTCGTTCAACCATTGAAGGCGGACCCGCTTTGCTATCTGCCGGGCGACCGGGAGACTGAGTCTCTGAAGACGTCGCTCTTGGATCGGGTTGCCCCCACGGAATGGGACCCATGGCGAGGACGCCTGCTCTGCGGAGAGGTTCACGATGAGAACGCCGCGGCACTCGGCGGGGTGGCGGGACACGCCGGATTGTTCGGGACTGCTGAGGCTGTGCTTGCGGTGACGGGAGCCTGGCTCATGGGCCATCACCGGAAAAAGTCGATTCTCAACTCTGATGTCGTGCGGGATTTTACGAGTCCGCAGAACGCCGTGCCCGGTTCCAGCTGGGCACTGGGGTGGGATACACCGTCTGTGCCATCATCGTCGGGGCAGTACTTTTCGAGCCAGTCATTCGGGCATCTGGGGTACACGGGGACGTCGATCTGGATTGATCCGGCGTGTGAGCTGGAGGTGGTGCTGTTATCGAATCGAGTGCATCCAAGCAGGAAGAACGAACGAATCCGGGCGTTTCGTCCCGCGATCCATGATCTTGTCTATCAGGAGTTTGTGACGGTTCGCTAGTGCAGGTCGGCGTAATCGATCCAGGTCTCCTTTTCCGCGAGATAGCGCGTGCCTTTGAAGTTAGCCCGCGTTCTCATTCGAGTGAAGCCCAACCCTTGAAGTTTCTCAACCAGTTCTCTCAACGCCGCGATGATCGTGGAATGTGATCCGCTCTCAACGGTCAGGGCTTCGTACATAGCTTTGGCCGAGTAACCGGACGCCGTCCGATTCACGAGAACGGCGCGACTAAAATATCGGTCGCTCGGGTCCACTCCTTCAATCTGGTGTTTCTCGACCAGCCCTTCTTTCTTGAACATCAGCGGCAGTGTGCTCATTCACTCCTCCACAATCTCTGGATATCGCGCACGCGGGGGAATTATAGGAGCCTTCTCCGGCGACTGCAACCGCGTTGACAGGGGATGCCCCGATTACTATGATGCCTTCCCTCATCAAGTCGGAGGCTTGGTTCCTGCGCGAGTCCCATGAACATTCCGAACAGCCTGACGATTCTTCGCATCCTGCTGATTCCCGTCTATATAGGGTTTATGACGTATGGCAGATTTGGCCTGGCATTGCTCGCGCTGCTCGTGGCCGGGCTTACCGATGCGATCGACGGTTTCATCGCGCGCAAGCTGAACCAGCGGACGAGACTCGGGACGTTTCTCGATCCTCTTGCAGACAAACTGCTGTTGACCTCGGGATTTATTTCCCTTTCGATGCTTCACCTGGTGCCGTCGTGGCTGGTCATTCTGGTCGTGAGCCGGGACATCATTCTCTTATTAGGCACCGCGGTTGCTCACGTGACGAACACCACGATCGACATTACACCGACGTTTTTAGGGAAAGGGACCACATTGCTCCAATTGAGCTACGTGCTTCTGGTCGTGTTTCTGACGTGGCGCGGGCTCGGCTTGTCCGTGCTCACTCCGCTTGTCCTGACAATGGTCGCGTTCACCCTCGGATCCGGTCTACACTATCTTTACCGAGGTTATCGGTATACCAACGCAGTCCCTCCGCTGAACTAGGATCTCCGCGCACAAGCCCGCCGCCCGCCGTTCATCCGGCCGTCGAGCAAATAATGCAATTGTTTTGACAGGTTTTCAGACCCCCAGTAGACTCGCCTCGTAATCGCATTCCTGCCACCTAACCGGCTCATGGAGCCAAAACAGGACGAGAAGGTCTATGGCCACCACCTTTGCATACGTCGGACGGAGCAAGTCGGGATCAGTCAAGAAAGGCGAACTCGTCGCCAAGTCGCGCGATGAAGCGGTCGAGCTGCTGCGTAAGCAAAGCGTGGTTGTGACGAGTCTTGAGGAAAAAGCTGCGAAGGAAGGCTTCAAGTTCAGCATGGGAACGGGGATGACCGACAAAGATCTTGTCGTGTTTACCCGCCAGTTCGGAACCATGATCAATGCCGGTTTACCACTGATCCAGTGTCTCGAAATTCTGTCAACGCAATCAGAAAACGCCGCGCTTCGCAAGGCCGTCAGCGAAGTCAAGGGGCAGGTCGAAGGAGGGTCGACATTTTCCGATGCACTCCGCAAACACCCGAAGATTTTTGACGATCTCTACGTCAATATGGTGCATGCAGGTGAAGTAGGAGGGTTGCTCGACACCATTCTCCTGCGGCTCTCGAAGCATATAGAAAAGGCGATGAAGTTGAAGGGGCAGATCAAGAGCGCCATGGTCTACCCGTCAGCGATTGTCGGTATTGCCGGCATTGTCATTACCGTGTTGATGATCTGGGTCATACCGGTCTTCGAGAAGATGTTTAAGGAAATGTCCAACGGGAAAATGGCGCTCCCTGCTCCGACCCAGCTGGTCATCGACATGAGTAATTTCGCTCAGTCAAACTGGTACCTCATCATCGGGGCGGTGATCGGTGCGGTCATGGCGTTCAAAAAGTACTATGCGACGACCCAGGGACGATATAAGGTCGATAAGCTTGTCCTGCGACTGCCCGTGTTCGGTGACCTGGTCAGGAAAGCCTCAGTGGCCAAATTCACGAGGACGCTCGGGACCTTAATTTCAAGCGGCGTTCCACTCCTGGAGGCCCTGACGATCTGTGCCAAAACTTCCGGCAATAAGGTCATTGAAGAAGCTCTGATGAACGCGAGAACGAGCATCAGCGGAGGCAAAACAATATCGGAGCCCCTTGCGAAGAGTGAAACGTTCCCCAAGATGGTAACTCACATGATTTCCGTTGGAGAGTCTACCGGTGCTCTCGATAACATGCTTGGCAAGATCGCGGATTTCTATGAGGATGAAGTCGACGAAGCCGTAGCCTCTCTCACCGCCTTGCTTGAGCCCATGATGATGGTGTTTCTGGGAATCACGATCGGCTTCATCGTTGTAGCAATGTATCTGCCGATCTTCACCATGGCATCGGCCATCGGCTAGACGGTTGTGGACAGGGAGCGCGGTCTACCTTTCTGCCGACTGTTGGCAAGGCAGCCGCCTCCCCTCAGAACACGCTTCTTCGGGCCTCAACTCATTGAACCTGGCTATCTGTCCTGAACCGTACGGGAGACGCCCTCGCTGTCCGATTGAATGCCGGCGGGACATTCCCCCCCTCTCCCATGAGGCTGCTGCTGCCAGCTGAATACAGTCAGGAGTCCATGGACAACATCAAGGCAAGAATCCAATGGCTAATGGGGTTGCGGATTGCAGTGGTAACCCTCCTGCTGGGGCTTTCCCTCACATTCCAGGTGACCAAGGGCGAGCGGGTTGAAACCTTCTATGCATTGATCATCTTCACTTATGCGGTCACGATTCCCTATGCCTTGATTCTTCGAAGACTCACGAGTCCTGATGCCCTTGTGCAGTTTGCCTGGGCTCAGACTGCCGTCGACTTTCTACTCGAAACTGTGTTGATCGCGAGAACGGGGGGAATTGAGAGCCCGTTTGCTGTGCTGTACGTCATTACCGTCACGGTCGCCAGTCTTGTTCCGCGACGTCGTGTGGGGCTCCTGACGGCCAGTCTCTGCATCATCCTATTCGGGGTGCTCACAAACATTCAGCTCTACGGGCTTGCCGAGGCATGGGGGTGGCTGCCGCGCACTCATCTGAGCGCCCCGGAAACCCTCCAGGCATTCGGGGTCTACAGCCTGGCGTTTCTGGTTGTTGGTTTCTTGAGCGGGGCACTTGCGGATCAACTGCGGCATGCAGACCAATCGCTCCGTGAAAAGGAACAGGGCCTGAACCGGCTCCAGGCGTTCCATGAAAATATTGTGCAAAGCATCAGCAGCGGTGTTTTTACGACGGGCGAAGGAGGGCGGATTACCTCATTCAACCCCGCGGCGCAAGAGGCGACGGGATACAGCTTCGAACAAGTACAGGGGCGCTCCTGGCGGGACGTATTCAATTGGCATCCCAGTCAGCCGGAAGATGAGCGCATGCTGGAGATGTCGGCCAACAGGCGGTTCGAAGTGGAATGTAAGCGGGCCGACGGCAACCGACTGATTCTCGGTATGACGCTCTCGCCCTTGCACGAGCAGGGCGAAGAAACGGGGCTGGTCGGAGTGTTCAAGGACCTCACGCAGATTCGAGACCTGGAAGAGGAGATGCGGCGCAAAGACTGGCTGGCCAGCCTCGGAGAAATGTCGGCGGGGATGGCGCATGAAATCCGGAACCCGCTCGGCGCGCTTGCCGGAGCCATGCAGATGCTTCGGAAGGATCTCCATGGGGATGAGACCAGTCAGCGCCTGATGGACATCGCAGTTCGTGAAGCCACCAGGTTGGACACCATCATTACGGAGTTCCTCCAGTACGCCCGACCGCCGGCACTGAATCTGGCGGAGTTCGATTTGAACAAAGTCCTTGCTGAGACTCTTGATCTGGTACAACATGAAGCACGAACCAGGACGGACATCAAGATCGTGACTTCTCTCGCGGGCGGGGTTCTGCCCGGGCAGGTGGATCAGGACCAAATGAAACAAGTCTTTTGGAATCTGGCGACGAACGCATTTGACGCCATGCCCAACGGCGGTCAACTGACGATCGCAACCGGCTGTCGGAAAATCGACGTCGGCGGGCGAAAGGCTGATGTTGTCGAGATCTCGTTTCAAGATACCGGGGAAGGGATTCCCAAAGCAAACCTTGGCAAAATATTTCTTCCTTTCTTTACGACGAAAAAATACGGGTCAGGATTGGGGTTGGCTGCCGTACACCGGATCGTCGATCTTCACGGCGGCTGGATCAAAGTGGATAGCGAGGAGGGCCAGGGATCACGCTTTGTGGTGTGTCTGCCGCGTTCAGCGGAGGCGGGTGTCCGGCTGTGGCATGAAGGAAGGGAACCGTGGAAAAGATCTTAGTCGTCGATGACGAGCAAAGCTTACGCGAAGTGTTGAGTATCATGCTCAAGCGGGCCGGCTATGCCGTCACAAGCGTGGCTGATGGCGAGGAGGCGATCGAGCAACTGCACAAGGAAATCTTCGACCTGGTCATCACAGACCTGCGAATGCCGAAAGTGGACGGGATGGAGGTGCTGAAAGCGGTTAAGTCAGCCTCTCCGGAAACGGTCGTATTGATCATCACGGCGTTCGCGACCGCCGATTCGGCCGTGGAAGCGATGAAGCAGGGAGCGTACGACTATCTGACCAAGCCGTTCCAGGTTGACGAAGTTCAGCTCATCATTCGCAATGCGCTGGAGAAACGGCGTCTCACCACCGAGAACATGCTGTTGAAGCGTGAGATGGCGAGCCAGTCATCATTCGCGCAGTTGGTCGGCCAGAGCGACGCCATGCAGAAGGTGTTCGATGTTGTGCGGAAGGTGGCTGACTCCAAAAGCAATGTCTTGATCTGCGGGGAGAGCGGGACGGGAAAAGAATTAGTGGCCCGCGCGATCCATTACAACAGCGCCAGAAGTCCCATGCCGTTTGTTGCCGTCAACTGCAGCGCGGTCCCCGAAACGCTTTTGGAAAGTGAACTGTTCGGGCACATGAAGGGGTCGTTCACCGGCGCGATCTCAAATAAGGCAGGACTGTTCGAGGTGGCCAATGGCGGGACCATCTTCCTCGACGAGATCGGCGATACGACCCCGACCATTCAGGTGAAACTCCTGCGTGTGATCCAGGAGCGGGAATTCCGCCGCGTGGGCGGCAATCAGGACGTCAAAGTCGATGTGCGGATCGTGGCCGCGACCAATAAAGATCTTGAGAAGGCGGTCGCCGACGGGTCTTTCCGGGAGGACCTCTATTATCGACTGGACGTCATTCCGATTCGACTCCCACCGCTGCGCTTGCGGAGCGGCGACATTCCGCTATTGGTCAACCACTTCCTGGACCGGTTTTCAAAAGAAAGCGGAAAGCCCGTGCCGGCGTTGACTGCCGAGGCCATGCATGTGCTGTTGGAGCATGAATGGCGAGGCAATGTACGGGAATTGGAGAATCTGATCGAGCGCGTTGTGGCGTTTTCGACCGGGGGGGCGGTCACCGACGCAGAACTGCGTGGATGGCTTCATCGGCCGGTGGCGTCGCAGCAGCAACAGGGCGTGCCGACGGATTTGACCGACGACGGATTGGATCTCGAAGGACTCATCAACGGGATTGAGAAAGATCTGCTGCTCAAAGCGCTTGAGCGATCGAAATGGGTGAAGAAGAAGGCCGCCCGTCTGCTTCGGCTGAATACACGGTCATTCCGCTACCGCCTTGAGAAGTATGCTATAAAAGGAGGTCGTGACTAGAAGTTCTTCAGAATCGATCACTCTCCCATCGTCCGCCGTCACCATTCTTGCTCCTGCGAAGATCAATCTCGTCCTTCGAATTCTCGACCGTCGTGCCGACGGGTTTCACAACCTCTGGTCGCTTATGCAGACCGTGGGTCTGGAGGACAAAATCGAAATTAGACCCAATCAGCACCACACAGACATTACCCTGCAGTGCGACTCGCGCTCATTGAGCACGGATCAGACCAACCTGGTCTATCGTGCCGCCGCGGCCGTTCTCCAACACAGTGACCGGAAGGTCGGACTGGATATTGCGCTCACTAAGCGAATCCCCATGGGCGCAGGGCTGGGGGGCGGGAGCAGCGACGCCGCTGCAACGATTATCGGACTGAACCGACTTCTGCAATTGGGATGGTCGGCGTTGGAGATGGCTCAGATTGGGCAAGCCTTAGGGAGCGATGTCCCTTTCTTTTTTTTCGCGCCGTCTGCCAGTGTGACAGGTCGGGGCGAGCTGGTGACCCCCGTCCGAATCACGGGCAGTCGATGGGTGGTTCTCGTCAATCCGGGATTTCCGGTCGAAACCAAGTGGGCCTACCAGCAACTTTCCGCAACTCGACCGGAAGTGCGTCCCCTCTCCGATTCGCATGCCGCCCTGGAAAGGGAACGCCATCTCTCCTGGGAGCAGGTTCTTGGAGTCGCGGAGAACGACTTTGAAGGTCCGGTTTTTAAAGCCCATCCCGTTCTTCGAGAAATCAAGGAGCAGCTCCTGGCTCACGGTGCTGAATCTGCGCTGCTGTCGGGCAGCGGAGCGACGGTGTTTGGCGTGTTTCGAGACGAGACGCAGGCTCGGCAGGCCGAGGGGCGTTTTCAGACCGAACCCCGACTCAAAGTGTATGCGGTTCCTACCGGGTCCGGTCCACTGATCAGTCGGTCGTAAAGCGCCTGTCGCCTGGGTCGTTTGGTTGACAAGGGCCTGAGATTTCCGCTACAGTTTGGACCCTTGGTTGGCTTCCTCAGCAGCGTGCAGCGAACGAGGGAGGCGAGGTTCGTAAGAGCCTGCCGACGCTCACCGAAGAAGAACCACTAGAGAATTCCGCGCCTTACAGACAGACGATAGGACGGTTCGAGAAAGTCCGATGAACAGAGAATTGAAAATTTTCTCTGGCAACGCCAATCCTGCGCTTGCGCAGGAGATTTCTGCCTATTTAGGACAGAAGATGGGCGAAGCCACGGTGTCATCGTTCAGTGACGGGGAGATTCGGGTCAAGATCGATGAGAACGTACGCGGCGCCGACGTGTTCGTCGTGCAATCGTGCTGCCAGCCGGTGAATGATTCCTTGATGGAGTTGCTGATCATCATCGATGCGCTCAAGCGTTCTTCGGCCAATCGCATTACCGCCGTCATACCCTATTTCGGCTACGCCCGCCAGGACCGCAAAGATCAGCCTCGCGTACCCATCACGGCCAAGCTGGTCGCTGATTTGATCACCACCGCCGGTGCCGATCGCGTCCTGACGATGGACCTCCATGCCGGCCAAATCCAGGGGTTTTTCAATGTGCCGGTAGATCACCTGTATGCGCTCCCCGTGTTGCTCGACTACATCACCAAGAAAAAGATCAGTGATCTGGTCGTGGTGTCGCCCGATGCCGGCGGCGTGGAGCGGGCCAGGGCGTTTGCAAAGCGCCTGCAGGCCAACCTGGCGATCATCGACAAACGGCGCGAAGGTCCGAACCAGGCGCAGATCATGAACATCATCGGCGACGTGCAGGGGAAGAGTGTGTTGCTCCTCGACGACATGATTGACACGGCCGGGACAATTGTTCAAGGCGCACAGGCCTGCGCCGATCAGGGAGCGAGAGAAGTCTGGACTGCATGCACCCACGCGGTTCTCTCGGGGCCGGCGCTTGATCGGTTGCAGAAATCATGCATTTCGCAGGTGGTCATCACGAATACGATTCCGCTTCGCGGGAAAGAACAGGTGTGTCCAAAGTTGCGTCAATTGTCGGTGGCGCCCCTCCTGGGTGAAGCCATCAGACGCATTCACGAAGACGAGTCAGTCAGCTCATTATTTGCCTAGGCCCCTACGCGAAGGGCCAGCGGCCGGAAGCAGGGGAGACGGAGGAGTATCATGAAATTCGATTTAGCAGCGACGGTGAGAGAGCAGGCCGGCAAGGGCGCCGCGCGGTCCATGCGACGGGCCGGGAAAGTTCCTGCCGTGCTTTATGGCCAGGGCGAATGCCTGCTCTTGACGGTTAATCCTGACGAGTTGATCAAAATTTTGAAATCTCACGCGGGAAGCACCGCGTTGATTTCCCTGACGGTGACCGGTGCGAAGTCCAAGCCGAGCCGTACCGCGCTCCTGCGCGACTATCAGGTCGATCCCGTGAGCGGCGCCGTACTGCATGTGGACCTGTTCGAAATTTCCATGAGCAAGCCCATCCGCGTCAAGGTGCCGATCCATGTCATCGGGGGGGTGCCTGCCGGCGTGAAAGAAGGCGGCGTGCTCCACCACAACCTCCGCGAATTGCTAGTTGAATGTCTTCCGGCTGCACTGCCGGATAATATCGAAGTGGACGCCTCGCCTCTCAACATCGGCATGGGCATTCACTTGAAGGAAGTCGCCAAGCGCGAAGGCATTCGATTCCTCGACGATCCTGATCAAATGGTCGTCAGCGTTGCCGCGCCGATGTCGGATGCCAAGCTCGAGGCCTTGCTGACCAGTGCTGCGGGCACGGTGGCCGAGCCCGAAGTGGTGGCGAAGGGCAAGGAAGCTGCGGCGGCGGAGGGCGGTGAACCGGCGAAGGCTGGAGCGGCGGCTCCGGCGGCCGGTGAAGCCAAGGCCGGCGAAAAGAAGGAAGCCGGCAAAGAAGCCCCCAAGGCTGAGAAGAAGGAAGCCGAAAAGAAGAAGTAGCGGTGCACCTCATCGTAGGACTGGGCAATCCCGGCAAAGCCTACGCCCAGACCCGCCACAACATCGGTATGTGGACCGTCGAGCGGGCCGCCGCTCGATGGTCTATCCGTCTCACTCCCCGCGGCACAGCTCAGCGAGGGTCCGGGCGGCTCGGATCGGAGTTGATCGAGCTGGCTGGTCTGCTGGACTGGATGAATGTCAGCGGCCCTCCTCTCAAAGGTCTCCTGCGCGAATTCAAGCTTACTCCCGACGATCTCATCGTTATTCATGACGATCTTGATCTGGAGCCCGGACGGCTGCGGATCAAGCTGGCCGGAGGGCATGGGGGACACAACGGAATCAAGTCGGTGGTGGAGGCGCTCGGCACCCCTCAGTTCGTCCGGGTCAAGGTGGGAATCGGTCGACCGGCACCGGGGCAAGATCCCGCCGACTATGTGTTGCAGCCGGTCACGCGGGACGAAATGCCCGTGTTTGAACCGTGTTTGGAACGAGCCGTGGATGCGCTGGAATGTCTGATTCATCGGGGGCCATCTGTGGCGATGAATCAATTTAATGTGCGTGAACGCGAGGAAAGTGAGCAGTGACGGGTGAATCGCGGTGAGTCCGGCCTCCGGGAATGCGCTGTCACGCCGCTTTTCGTCCATCTCCTATCATGAAGAAATCGACGGGACGTTTCGCGGTAGGCTCTGGTTGACTGATTTCGAGCGCGACGACGACGTGTCGCTCTGAGGATTGAAAGCCAGGCGATTAATCCGCCTTGGAATGAAAGTGTCCGTGATATAAGAGAGAGTCCTGCAGGCAATCTTGACGGCGGGATTGCGTGAGAGAAGTGGTTGGAGTAAACGTGACAGAATGAGTCAGATCCTATGATTAAGGTCCTGCTGGTCGAAGAAAATGGAGCGGACGCTCGTGACGCATGCGACATGCTCACGGAGGCAGGGGAGGGGAAGATCCAGGTCACCCATGTCGAGAAACTGAGCACGGCCCTGCGGCGACTGAACCGAGAATCGTTTGATGCCATCTTACTTTACGGGGATCTCGTCGACACTCACGGCCTGGATGTGCTGGACCTGCTTCAAGCTGCATTAGCCCGAATGCCGATCGTGATGTTGATGGATCAAAAGGATGCCGGGAAGGAGCGCCGGGCGATTCAGCGGGGAATCCAGGACGTCATCGTGAAGAAGCAGTGGACGGCGGAACAGTTGGTGCGGTCGGTCCGGCACGCGGTTGATCGCAAGCAGGCGGAGCAGCATTTGTCCTATCTGGCCCAGTACGATCCACTGACCGCGCTGGCCAATCGCGCGTTGTTCCGCGATCGTTTGGCGCATGCGCTCGCGATGGCCAAACGGAAAAAGCAAGAAGCCGGCGTTGTCCTGCTCGGGCTCGATCGGTTCAAATCTCTAGCCGACGCGCTTGGCTCCGATGGGTGCGATGCCTTGCTCAAGGAAACAGCGGACCGTCTCAAACAGTGCATGAGAGAAGTCGACACCGTGGCGCGTCTCGGAGGAGATGAGTTTACCTGTTTGCTTGAGGGCATCAACTGCCGGGCCGATATGGAAATCGTGGCCAAGCGAGTGCTGACCGCCATGGCTCTGCCGTTCCAATTGAAGGGGCAGGAAGTGACCGTAACGGTAAGCCTGGGGCTGGCGGTGTATCCGCTGGACGGACAACACGTCGATGAGTTGTTGCGGCGAGCCCATGACGCGTTGACTGCCGCCCAGGAATCCGGCGGTCAAAGCTATCAGTTTCCCGCATCACACTGAATCACACTGAGCGAGATGTTCGTGGCGCCGGGTTCGATCAACGCAGCGACGCGTTGATCTCTAGATTCGAAGCGAAAGTGAAAGACAAAGGGTTATTTCGCCTCGAAGGCAAAGACTCCTTCATAACAGTCGCGGACCTCGTGTATCCCGTTTCAACATTCAGGCGCAGCCGTTAGTGTAAGCGTGGTTACGTGCGGGACTCGCCTCGCCGGTTCCCCGCCCGATCTCCCCGGTGCCTCATCCAAGCAGGGCGGGGAAGTGCAATGCATGCTGCCGGTTTACGAAACCTTCTTTGTGTGGTCGTCACGTCGGTGTGGCTCGGTAGCTCGACCTTGCCGAGTATGGCCGGGGAAAGCGCATTCGAATCTCTTTCGCTCAGAGGAGGATTTGTCGGAACTTCATTCCTTGGAGAGGAATATAGTGAGGGGAATTGGCAACAATATGATTTGGTCGCCTCCATACGCCTGCCTCTGGAATGGTATACCGAATCGGGCTGGGGGGTCGGAACCAGGCTCCTTGTGTCCGCCGGGGCGCTGAGAGGAAAGCAGGAGACCAATGGCATCGTCACACTCGTTCCGGTGATCGCGTTCGGCAGAAGAGACGGACGGTTGTCACTCGATGTCGGCGGGGGCGCGGCTCTGCTGAGCGACTACAAGTATGGATCTCAGAACTTCGGTGGGCCCGTTCAATATGTGTGGACGTGGGGAGTCACTAGCCGCATCCTCGGACCGTTGGGGCTGGGCTATCATTTCCAACACTATTCCGATGCAGGGATGTATGGATCGGACAGTCGAGGAGTCGACCTGCACTTGTTCGAAATCAGCTACTGGTTTGGAATTCGTGAGTAAGCCGTTTCCGGATGAGTGAAGCTATCCGGACGTGGGCAGGAAGCGCAAAGCTGCGATTCAGACGAGCATCCTGCAAGCCTTTCATTTGACAGTGCATTTAATCCTATGATACCGTCCACCGCTTGCGTTAGTGCTTACTGACGCACCTACACCTCGCTCCCGACTGGTTCGGGGGCCTTTGTCCAGGAGGATCGCTGCATGGAGCTCTACGAGTCTCTGTTTATTATTCGTCCGTCCGTCTCCGACGAGGAGACCAAGGCGCTTATCGAAAAGATGAAAGGCGTGGCCGATAAGACCGGCGCGCAGTTCATCAAAGCCGAAAACTTGGGCAAGAAGAAGCTTGCGTATGAAGTACGTCGCGAGCGAAAGGGCACCTACGCCTACTTCTACTTCAAGGCGCCGAACAATACGGTCGGCGAACTGGAGCGCGCCTATCGGCTGGAAGACAACATCATCAAGTTCCTGACGATCCACCACGAAAAAGAACTGGTGGAGCGACGTCCGCTGGAAGCCACCGCTCAGGAGTCCGACGGTGGCCGGATTTAACAAAGTCATTCTCATGGGGAATCTCACCCGGAATCCCGAGCTGCGGTACACGCCGAGCGGGACGCCGGTGGCGAGTTTCGGCCTGGCGGTGAGCCGTCGGTTCAAAC
>DATIGF010000161.1:0-7452 GCA_035454865.1 Nitrospiraceae bacterium
GCCCCGGTGACACCGGCCACGACTACGGCCAGCGGAATATTCAGATAGAACAGCGCGCGCCATCCGAGTTCCTCCGCAATCCACCCGCCCGCGGGGAGACCGATAGTGAACGGCATCAACGTGAACAGCCCCCAGAGCCCCAAACCCAACGATCTATTGCGGTCAGGGTACTCGTTGAGCCACAACGCCTGTCCGAGCGGGAGTGTGATGCCGCCGACCAAACCCAGAAATATACGCCCCGGAAGAAACAGCCAGAGGGTCTCGCTGATCGCGCAGAGAGTTGACGCCCCGGCATAGAGAACGAATGCCGCGACGAAAAGCCGATAATTCCCCACCCGGAATGCCAGCCAACGTCCGATAGGAAAACCCAGCGCCAGCGCGATCATAAAATCCGTCTGGGCCCAGGTTCCGAAACTCGCCCTCACCCCTCCGAGATCGCTGGCGGCGTGCGGCAAGAGCGCCACATAGGCCCCGGCGTTGAAGAGTACAACCATGTGCCCGAGCCCGAGCATGATGTTCAGGAGGACGAAGCGCCACCCGCGGAGACGTCTGGAAAACAGAACCGGCATTGCGTACCTTCCCTGATCTAAAACGAGGCAAACTTCTCCGCCCGTTCCGCTCCCGGACTCTGCTGCGGCGTGACAGAGAGACTCGCGGGTACGGCCACCGGCGTGACTTGACGGTGCGTGAAGTAAATCGCTAACCCGGTGAACACCATTCCGCCGACGAGATTGCCCAGTGTGACTGGAATCTGATTCCAGAGCCACCAGGTGGAGAGATTGACATGGGCGCCCAATAAGATTCCGACGGGGATGACAAACATGTTCACCACCGCATGTTCAAAGCCTTGTGAAAAGAAGAGGACCGTGGGACCCCAGATGGCGAGCATCTTCCCTGAGAACGAGGTCGATGCCAGGGCCGCCACCACGGCCAGGCTGACCATCCAGTTACACAAGATCCCCTTGGTGAACACGGCGAGCAAGCCGGCCGAGCCATGCAAGGCGTAGTAGTTGGTCTTCGACTCCGCCAGCGCGATGAGTTTGGTGCCGACCACCGACATTGGCGCATCGCCCCCAGTCGTGATCGCGATCGCGAACAGGATGGCGTACAGAAGGCTGCCCAGGAGGTTCCCGAGGAACACCCAGCTCCAGTTGGCAAGGACCTGGCCAACGCGAGCATTCTCTTTCCCGGCAACCGCTGCACAGGGCAGCAGTGCAAAACTTCCCGTGATGATCTCCGTTCCGAGGAGAATGGCCAGCGCCAGTCCGAAGGGGAAAAGCATGCTGCCGATAATCCAATAACCGGTCTCCACCGCCACCGCCACCGCCATGCTGGTCGCGATCCCTAGGTACGCTCCCGCCAACATTCCCCGAATGACCAGATGTCGCGGAGAGAGATTCAATTTCGTCGCTCCTGCGGCCAGCATGTTGGTCACGACCTCATGTGGCTTCACATATTCCATCGTGCGTCTCCTTTAGGAGTTCTGCCTTTTTTCATCTTTCAGCCCGACTCTGGATTGATGTGCAGGGCAATCTTTGTGCCACTAAGGGCGCCTCGATTCCGCAGAAGTTTTTCTCTCGATTCGTCAAGCCACAGCATTCATGAGCGAATCCGCACGGTACGCACGGTGCGAAACGTCTTCGTTTGGCGAACAGACCGCTGACGTAGTCCTCCAGCTATTGAAAACGACCGATCCTGTCTTGCTTTCATACTCAGTCGCCACAGGACTGTGTTTTGCAGGTTCTTCCTGGGAGATGGAACTGCCGCCGCAACAACCAAGGGTCGATGTTCAGGGCTCCAAGAAACTTATCGAGTCGGCCCGGGCGTTGGAGAACAGGCTGTATGGTCTGATTTGCGCCAACGGAAAGATCTCGTTTACTTCTCTCGCCAACCTGCTTCCCGAGCACCGATGGATCAGCCTGTTCAAGGCCTTGCATAGCCTCGAGAGGCAGCAGGTCGTCATCCTGACACCCCTGCCCTGGGATTATGAAATCTCTGCCCGCGCCGACACGAGACTCGATCGGCGAACCTGACGAAGTTAACTGGCGCCGATGTCCTTTGCGGTATGGCGTTTTCATAGACAGGCCCCTTCAGTTCACTGATGCCTGATCCGGGAACGCGTCCCCCTTCGTGTCGGCATTCCCAGTGGGCTGAAGTTGGCAGGTCGCTGCATCCCCCGCTGGACAGCCCCTTTCTTGGACGCCTTGCGTGGCAAGACCTCCAGAGACCATAATTCCTTCGCTCAAGCGACCTCGACGACCATGAATACCCAAACGAAAGAATGGACCCTGCGCGGCATGCTCCTGCTGCTTCTGGCGGGGCTCTTTGTCCTCGACATCCGTACGCCTCTCAGCTTTGCGAATCATATTCTCTATGCCACGGCCGTTTTGATGGCGACGGCCTCGCGCGTCCGTTGGATGCCGGCCCTGACTGCGGGGGTCGGTTCGGTTCTCACGGTGGCCGGCGGATTCCTCAGCCCCGGATTCCCAGACCTGCCGGTGTGGATTCCTGCCGGAAACCGGGCCTTCACCATTCTCATTTTGTGGGTATTGGTGTGGTTTGCCATGAAACGACGTCTGGCGGAGGCGGCGCTGCAGAAGGCCAATGAAGGCTTGGAGGAAAAAATCGCCGAACGAACCCACGAGCTGGCCGAAGTCAACCAGGCCCTGGTGTCGGAAATCACGGAACGCATGCAGACGGAGCAGGCCTTTCGGCTTTCGGAAGGCCGGCTCGCCGGCATTCTCGATATCGCCGAAGACGCGATTATTGTCATCGATGAACAGCGCACCATCGCCCTGTTCAACCAAGGAGCCGTGAAACTCTTCGGCTATGACCCGGACGAGATCCTGGGGCAATCGCTTGATCGGCTGCTCCCGGAACGGCTTCGAGTGGATCACTCTCGGCACATCCAGACATTCGCTCACAGCGCCGAATCGGCGCGCCGCATGGCACAGCGACGGGATGTCTTCGGGCTCAAGAAAGACGGGACTGAGTTTCCCGCAGAGGCGAGCATCTCGAAGCTGACGGTCGGCCAGGAAACCACGTTTACCGTCATCTTGCGGGATATCACAGACCGCCTACGGACGGAACACCAACTGCATTCCCTCGCGACACAGTTGATGACCGCGCAGGAGGAAGAACGACGCCGGATCTCCCGCGAGCTGCACGACGACATCAACCAACGGCTGGCGCTCCTGGCATTTGAAATGGGGCGCATGGAAACCGGTTCTTCTGTGTCGGCCGATGCGGCACGCCAGGCCTTCCAGTCCCTGGCTCAGCGGCTCGCCGCAATTTCCGATGACGTCCGCAGGATGGCATACCAATTCCATCCTTCAATCCTGGACGACCTGGGCCTTTCGGCGGCCCTCAACCACCTGGCCAATGAGTTCTCGGTGAATACGGGCATCAAGACTGTCGTGGTGCAGGAGGATTTCGGAGACCTGTTACCGCAAGAGGTCGCGTCGTGCCTCTATCGGATAGCTCAAGAAAGTCTGGCGAATGTGACGAAGCACGCCCGCGCGTCACGCGTCGAACTCGAATTGACCTGCGACGGCCAGGAGGTTACGCTATCGGTTCATGACAGCGGAGTGGGCTTCGATCTCGAACGGATTCGGGCTCACCACCTCGGCCTCGGACTGGTGAATATGCGAGAACGGGTGCGATCCGTCCATGGCCGATTGGAGATCCAAGCCCAACCGGGGCAGGGCACCCACATTATTGTGCAAATACCTCTTCCAGGAGCACGCCATGAGCCACCCGCGAGTCCTGTTGGCAGATGACCATACCCTTGTCCTCGAGGGATTCCGGAAACTGCTGGAAGAGCACTGCGAGCTGATTGGGACTGCCGAGGACGGCCGCGCCCTAGTCGAAATCGCCGAGCGCCTCCAACCCGATCTGGTGCTCCTGGACATATCCATGCCTCGGCTGAACGGGATCGATGCGGCGCGAAAGCTGAAGAAGCATCACCCTGACATGAAGTTCATTTTCGTCACCATGCACGCCGACCCCTCGTACGTGAACGAAGCCTTCAAGGCCGGTGCCTCAGGCTATCTGCTGAAGCGTTCGGCTGCGCAGGAACTCGTACAGGCCATTCATGCCGTTATGAACGGAGATTTCTATTTGACCCCCTTGATCACCAAAGACGTGATCAGCGGGTTCCTCACTCCGGGGCGGACTCCCATCCCGGCCATAGACGATTTGACAGCCCGACAACGGGAAATTCTCCAACTCGTGGCCGAGGGATATTCGGCCAAAGAAATCGCGAGCCAACTCAAAATATCCCACCGCACCATTGAGTTTCACAAAGCCAAGATCATGGAACTGCTGAATTTGCATACCACCGCCGATCTCGTGAAGTACGCCGTGGCTCATGGCCTCGTGACCGCCTCCTAGCAGGCTGTCGACAAAATCCGCCAGCGGCGTTCTCGCAGCGCTCAGCGGCTCAACGTACTGAAACTAGGTCTACTGGAGGTAACGTACCAATCCGCTCGCATGTGCTCGAAGCGAGCGGTTCAAGCGAAGCTTGGGATGTACCTCTTCGCCTCTTCGCCTCTTCGCCTCTTCGCTTGCTGCGGCCTTGCTGGACGGCCTTTCTGAACAGCCTGCGAATGAATCTGAACGAGTCTGTGAGTATCCGGGCTCCCACGTTTCGATAGGGCTCAGCTTGTTTGTCAACAGCCTGCTAGCTGCCTGGGCCCTGCCCGCCTGTCCGCCCCGTAGTCGTTGAGAAGAAACCTCGTAGTTTCCACAAGCGTTACCGGTAGCCTTCCGCTCACGATCGACGGCTTCCATCGAATATGATTCCAGGTACCATGTCCCGTGGCGAATCTATTCGCGAGGTGTTCAGATGAGACGTCTACGCATACTGCTGGCTGACGATCATCCGCAGGTTCTCAACCTGCTTCAGACTCTCCTGGAGCCGGACTACCGGGTTGTCGGCACGGTCGAAGATGGGCAGTCTCTCCTTGCAGCGGCTCAGGCGCTGAAACCGGACCTTGTGCTGACCGATGTCGACATGCCCGTGCTGAACGGCATCGACGCTGTACGCGAGCTCCACAAGGTCCTGCCGGCCTGTCGTGTGATCTTCCATAGCTCTCACAGCGAGCCGGAAATTATGGCGGCTGCGTTCGAAGCCGGCGCCTCAGGCTACCTAATCAAAGGATCATCGCAATCGTTGCTCTCGTCGGTGCGCACGGTAGTCCGGCACGTCTGGAGTACGAACGGGGTTCCCGCGACGGGCGAAGCGGGAACCTGTCCACCTCCCCATAAAATCGGGGCGCAGACTCGACCATCGTTACAGAATCTCTAACCGGAGACCCAGCGACAACACAGCGACAAGCCGGCACAATGAAGCTGTAGACGCGGCTGTCCCCGGGATGAGCGTCCTAGTCACATCGGTCATGGGGTAGTTAATCCGAGAAGGGTGGACGCGCGACTCGCCCGCAAAGGCCGGCCGGCCACGTGAAGCGAGCACAGGTGCAGGATTGAGATGTCCTCGATGTCAGAGCCTGGCGATCCCGGAAGTATTCGTGGATTACGAAGCTGATAGTGGCGTCATGTCGTTCCTCGGATACCGATGTCTCATCTGCGGAGATATCCTCGACGCAACGATTCTGCGCCATCGCGCCACGCACCTCGCGCCCAGTTATAGCCGCACGCGGAGGCGACGCACCCCGCTGTTCGTCGATCAAACGACATGATGGGGCCGACCTGTGAAACTCTCATCCAGAAGATATGACTCCGCCGCGATGGAGGAGGCGCCTGAGGCGATGACCAGACCATCCATTCGTCGACGCATCTTGGTGATCGATCACGAGGACGATGTCCGAGGCTTGCTCTGCGATCACCTCAGCGCCTTGGGCTTTGAGGTGGCCGCGGAGGACAACGGGATGTCCGGACTCTCCCGCGTGGCATGCGACTGGGACACCGCTCCGTTTCATGGCCTGCTCGTGGAACTGCAGATGCCGGTCCTCGGAGGACTGGCGGTCCTGCAAGAAATGGTCGAGCGTTTCCCGACCGTTCCCGTTATCGCCATGTCGGATTCCGCTCATGTCGCCAAGCTTCGACAGGCCATGAAACTGGGGGCGCGCGAGTATCTCATTAAACCCTTTGATCGTGAGTTGTTTCGGCGCAAATGCGAGAACGTATTTCTCAGGGACGTATAACGACGGTGAGAGCGATCACACAGACCGGCAAATGGCTGGGCGAGAGCGCATGCGTAGACAACGGACACCGTTTAGCCCAAGGCTCCACTGGCCCCTCTCCTGGACGGTGCCTGGTGGCTGCGTATGTTGACCATTCTGGCCCAGCCTCTTCGGCCAGTGAAATTCGAAGGTGCTCCGACAACTCAGGGGTGTTGCAATGGCTCCAATTATCGCCCTTATAGCTTTGACTCTGTTCATGTGGGCAGTCGCGGTGTGGGCGACGTGGGAAGAGGTCGAGCCGGACAAGCCTGCACCAAAGACCGCAAGCGAACCGACAGATCAACCCGCAGAACTGCGGAAGGTGGCATAGGGCAGCTAAGAGCATAGACCGGCTGCGTGACACCGGGATACCGAAGCCTAATGACAGGGCTTTCCTGTCGAGGATTCAGGTGCTGTCGATGAAGTGCGAGCGATGTGACGGCCTTCAAGTTTGGTCACATTTCGAAAACGTCGGGGGCCCCGCGGGCGCCTGGGCGTATGACGGGTGGCAATGCATGAATTGCGGATACATTGTCGACCCGCTCATCCTGCAGAACCGGTGTGTGAAACACGCGATCTCTTCCGGAAATCGCGTGAGGCCATTCGGAGGCAAGATCATCTGGTCCCGGTCAAGAGAAGGACTCGTCGCATGAGTGGAAGCAGGGGATTTCTGGCCAAAGAGACAGATCAACAACGATCAGGAGTACTAACGTTACGAACCATCGGCCTCGGCGCTACAGGGACTGTGGAGCCCCCTCTCGATTCACACTCGCCCAGGAGTCGGTGCCTGAATGTCTTCAACGACTCCGATGAAACCACCACAAGAGGCAGCCGGACAACCTGATTCGCAAATGATTCGCCGGCCGAATACGGGGAGTCATGGATTCGGCCGCCGTTTCGCACAATCCCCTCCTCTACCGGCGCAGGATGCTGACGCGCAGGAGGTTGGGACAGGGAAAGACTTAGGCAAAGGATGCGTGACCCATGACCGTACGCTCCATCATCGGGGGATGACCGGGAAGAACATGGCCGCTGGTTGGGAAGCGTGCCGGAGTTAGCCGGCCAGGAGACCAGGAAATCCGGGAACGACAGGGAGAGGACGGCGGTCATGATCGTTCACACTGCGCTCGCCGTCACAATTGCAATGACTGCCACAGCGTAAAGAGGAGACAGCATGCCACACTGGATCCACCGGACTTCATCCGACACATTGACCGCGCCTTCACGAGGGAGGGCCCGCAGACAAGGATGGCGATCTCCACACCAGGGG
>DATIGF010000162.1:0-13957 GCA_035454865.1 Nitrospiraceae bacterium
CACGCGGCGATGGAAGGTGAACCCCTTCAAGCACATGCGCGGGTTGTGCGCGAACGTCCCGCGGTTGCCGTAGAGGTCTTCATAGGTCTGGTGGTCGTAGTTCTGCTCGACCCGCATCACGACGCCGTTCCGGACGAAGGCCCGGATGCGGCAGGCGTGTGTGTCGTTCGGCGAACAACACCACGTAAAAGAGGAATCGTACCGGTACTGGTCGTGATAGACGCGCTCCCACGACCGATCCGGATAGTCGCCCAACGGGTTCCCGACTTCGATGACCGGCTGCAGCGCGGTCAACGCCAGGACCTTGTCGGCCACCGCCACAGCGGCAACCGTCCCCGCGGAGACTTTCAAGAACTGTCTACGTGACAAAAACATTGTGGACACCTCCTAAGTTGAGGGCTTCAAAAAGCCCACGCTTCTTCACTGGCGCACAACTGAAACTCTTCCCACCCCCCTTCGTACTCAAGCTGCCTAGAAAGGTGAAATTCGAGACCGAGTTCCACCCTCGTGGTGGATGGAAATTCGACCGTTCTTTCAGCTTCAGTAGGCATATCGGCTCATGTTATTTCGCAATAATTGAACCATCAGTGATGGTGCCGTCGGTCTGCCTGTCATAGATGAAAGTTATGGAAATAATTGATGAAAGTGTTTGTTTTGTCCACTGATCATCAACCCAAAATTGCTCCAGTTTGAGTAGTTTCTGTATCAGTCAAGCTAGGGGGGCCCTGCTTCTAAGAACAAGAAATTCAAATAATCAATGACTTACGCGCTTATTTATTTGGTAGACGCACAGCGTTACCAATGGGTAACAATTCGAGTCTCGGTAACCTGGGGAATCGTGGACTCTGGAGTCGCATGAAGCTTGCTTGACAGGGCCCATCTAGCTCAGTAGAATCCGACCCCTCTTCACCCCCAGATTCCTGTGAGCGGGAATAGCTCAGTGGTAGAGCATCGCCTTGCCAAGGCGAGGGTCGAGGGTTCAAATCCCTTTTCCCGCTCCAAACTTTCATCTCTCTCTTCTTCACAAGTACTTCAATCGCCCTACGCGCATAAGCGAACCTTGTCATTCGTGCAGGGTTCGCGATGCGAGCCGAGCGTTCCGATGAATGAATCTCTTGTCCCTAGTGCGGCCAGGAATGCGTGATGGATGAAGAGGTCACATTCCGCTCAGTGACTGAAGCGGCACGTGTCCTACAGGGAGTCGCACTGGTCACACCGGTCGTAACCAGTCGTTACCTCGACGCCGAAATCTCGGGGAACGTTTTCCTGAAGTGCGAAAACTTTCAGCGGACAGGGGCTTTCAAATTTCGAGGTGCCTACCATGCGTTGTGGCAGGTGAAGTCTCGCGAAACCGCAGCCTCGGTAGCCACCATTTCCTCTGGCAATCACGGCCAGGGTATTGCCTTGGCCTCCGCTCTTCTCGGATTCTCGGCGCATGTGGTCATGCCTCAACCCGTGTCACCTTGGAAGCGCCACGCGGTAGCAGGTTATGGAGCAAAGGTCACGCTGACGGAAAATCGGTTAATCGCCGAAGAGAAGATTCGGGACATCCTCGCACAACAAAATGCGATCTATGTGCACGCCTTCAATAACCCCCATGTCATGGCAGGTCAGGGGACGGTCATACTGGAGTTTCTCGATCAAGTCGGGTCACTGGATATACTGTTGGCTCCGGTCGGAGGCGGAGGGTTGCTCTCGGGGCTTTGTATAGCCGGCCATCATCTGCAGACGGCTCTCAAGATATTTGCCTGTGAGCCGACCGGGGCCTCTGACGCGGAAGAGTCCATTCGGCTCAATCAGGTTGTTCCCATGCCGCATCCGAATACGCTGGCTGATGGATTACGAACGAGCTTGGGAAGCAGGACGCTGCCGATCTTGCGAGACCACCTCGCCGGTATCCTGCACGTGTCGGAGGAAGAAATAATACGCGCCGTGCGGTTTGCTCAAGAACGGCTGGAGTTGGTGATTGAACCGTCGAGTGCCGTAGCGCTCGCACCGATCTTGCGCGGTGAAGCCGTGCTCCGTGGAAAGCGAGTGGGTGTGGTGTTGACCGGAGGAAACGTCGACCTGAATGAGCTGTGGAGTGCACTCGAAAGACGCGGCCGGCGCGGCACCGGTGACTGACTATAGCCGGTTCAATATCATCAAGCGGCGAAGATTGTCTTGGGCGAGCAGAAGCTCGACTTGCGTCAGAGTCGTATCGCCGAACCGTGCCCGGCAATAGAGCTCTGTGATGATCGCCACTGCAGGAGAAGCGTCGTTCCACTGCGCATGAACGAGCCGACTGAATTCGAGCGGGGGTGTGGCAGTCGGTTTCGCTATGCCTCGCCCCGCGAGGTGAAGCAGCATTCGCTTATAGAGATAAACAATCGGCTGCTCTTCTCGGGCTGCGCGTGTTGACTGAAGCCTTCCCCGCCAGGGCCGCTTCAAGGCCAGCCAGATGAGGACGCCGACCCCAAGTAGCGTGAGGCCGAGGAACTCGCCCAGGAGCCGTAGGTTCCCCTCTGCGATGAATTGACTGATTTTCCCAAGCGTTGTCGCTAACGGGCTCAGAAGTGTGTTCAGCGAGTCCCAGGCCCGGTTTCGGACCGAGGCACTCCCGGCTTTCAATTCCCGGACTACAGCGAGCTGATCTGCTGCACTGTACTGGACGAAAAAGCGACTCCAGCGGAGTCGTAGGTTGTCCATCATTCTTCCCAAAGCCTGCCAGCGAAAGGCTGCCCCGCCTGTATTCTCGCTGATGTTCGGGGTTGGATCCATCATGACCCAGCCGGAATGTGGCAGGTGCACTTCTACCCATGCGTGGGCATCCTGCTGCCTGACCAAATAGTAGTTTCCGTATTCGTTCCACTCTGTTGCGAGGAATCCGGTGACGAGTCGGGCAGGAATGCCGATCGTTCTCAACATGATCACCATGGCGGTTGCGTAATGTTCGCAGTAGCCTGTTTTGCGGGTGAAGAGAAACTCCTCGAGCGGATGTGCCTGGTCAGTGAGGGGAACATCCAGGCTATAGCGGAAGTTCTGTGACAAGAAGGTCTCAATCGCCACCGCTTTGTCGTAGCTGCTGCGTTTGGTTCGAGCAATCTCACGGGCCAGAGCCGCGACACGTTCCGACTGGACGGGGGCTTGTAAGAAGTGCCTGACGAAAGATTCGGGATACGACACCGACTGGGGTTGAAGGTCTGCCGGCAACACGGGGTTGGCGCGAGAGATTACCGAATATTCGATTCGCGATGAACTGGGGAAGGGCAGATACAACGCGCCGGTCGAATCTGACTGAACCGTCAAGAACTGGCCGGTGACCGTTTCAGCATACGGTGCGGCAAAGAGAACGGGCGTGTCGAGTGACTCCAGGAGAATGTTCTGGCGGAGCGCCGGCCCGAGATGAGCTGGCGCTGGAGATTGACCGTGACGAAGGGTGAATGTTCTCGGAGCTATCTCCGTGAGCGCGCGGCGATGCCCAAGGCGATTCGTCCAGGTCCTGCCGTCGTACCGGTCGAAGCCGACGCCTCGTATGTAGAATCGCCCCGTCACCTCGTGTGCGGAACGATTCGGGAGTTCAACCCGCATCACGACGCTGGGGTCTCGCTTGATGGGCCCAATCGCTCCCAGGTTCACGGTGTCCGAAAACCCTGACGTACGGAGATTCTCTCCGTAACCTTTCTGGTAAAAACCCGCGCCCACGCGAGGGATGGTAAAGAATATGACGAGGGTCAGGGCGAAGGCCGCAAGTGCAAGGCTGTTGGCAAGCCAGAATATCTGCGGCGTGACGCGACTCTGCGACTCAGGCAGGTCATGTTGGAGTGCCGTCGCCATCCCAGGGGCGGTGGATTCTTCCGCTTTTTTGGTCAATTGGAACAGCAGTAGCGTCCAGACTCCGGTCAGGAGATATGCCAGGAAAATCGGCAGATACCAGAGATCTGTCGTCAATGCTGCGGAGGCCAAAATGGCCATCAAGCTGATGGCGTAGAGGTGGAGGTAATCTCGGCGGAGTTGAAGATTGAACAGCTTAATCACCATGAGGATCAGGAGAAAGTGAACCCCGGCGGGGAGGAGTTCGCCAGAGATCCATAGCATGTCGACCCAGAATCCGAGAAAGCCGATGACCAAGAGAATATTCCAGGTCGTGGTCGACAGGGTGATCTGGGTCGCCAGGCGGTCAATCAATCTGAGTCTCAAGGTTCGGAGGAGCACCAGTATCAGGGCTGAGCCGGTGAGCAGGACGAGCCATTCCGGCAGGCTGGCGCCCAGCGCGAGTCCGATAAACGAGGCTGAGGCCAGCAAGATTGATGTGAGCCGAAGCGCTTGGTCAAACGACATCTGGAGCCTCGCCGAGCATCGATGCATCGATGAGGAGCGCGGGGTCCTCTGCTCCCTGGATTTCGGCTCCGTCCCAGGGCCGTATGGCAATGAGCGCCCCATCCTCGGCGTCGTCCTGCCCTTCAGTGTACAGGGCGTCTTGAGGCCCGAGATCCGTGTCCGGAGTGCGCCGTTCGCAGAGGGCGAGGATGCGAAGGAGCGTGATGAGGTGCGTTTCGCCTTGGCCGAATGAAGAGTGATGCGATCCGGTTACCAAGCGGAGGTGATAGCCTCGACCTGCGAGGTGATGAGCGAGTGAGGCGGTGAACGTCACGGCCTGTTCGAACAACGCATCGTGGCTGGCCGGAGCGATCGTAGACAAATGGATCGTGGCCCGGCGTTGATCTTCCGCCTCGGTTTCCCGAACGATCAGTTTCGACGTTTTCGCGGTCGTCGCCCAATGGATATTTCTGGAGTCGTCTCCGGCATGATAGAGGCGCAGATTGTAGAGGTCATTTCCATAACCTCGGCGATGCACACTGTGCTCGTATCCGGCGGCCAGAAGGTCTTGAAGGATTCCATCTGCGAGCGGTTTGAGTTCGGGGCAGACGACGATGGTTCCGTCGACGGGATAATAGGCCTTTTTGACAAAGAGGCCGAACGGAAACGAGGTCGCCACACGAACGCCGTCGAGTTTCAGCCGGCCGCGCCGGCAGGCAATCAAGGGATAGGACAGTAGCTGGCTGGCACCGGGGAGCAGCTGGCGGATGGCGAGCCCTCGATCAAGATCGCGCCCGTCGCTCACATCGAGCACTCGAAGCGAGAAGCTGGGCAGACGGGATTTGCAGTTCTTCACCACGAGAGTGGCCGTGATCGGTTGGTTGGCGAAGAGCAGATCGGGCAGATGACGATGAAAGTCCAGCCGACGTAAGCAGTGTTCTGCCACGACGCCCGATATCAGGATGATGCTCAGCATCATCGCGAGGAGCAAATAGAAAAGATTGTTCCCGGTATTGATCGCGGCGACTCCGACCGCCAAGGTAAAGAGCAGGAACTGAAGGCCTTCAGATGTGAGGCGTGTCGAACGGTGTTCAGTGAGACGTCGAACGATTGCCCGGAATTGAAACGGCATGTGCCACCAGATCGCCCCCACCCGCGGCCTTCGACAGGCGGCTAGATGGGAACGGGAACCGATTCCACGAGGTCCTGGATAATACGCTCCGCTTGCTCGAAGCTTCGCTGGCGGACGCCCTGAGTGCGGGCCACCATAATGCGATGGGAGAGGACAACGGGGGCGAGTTCTTTGATGTCGTCCGGCAGGCAATACGTTCGACCGCGAACCAAGGCCAAGGCTTTGGCCGCGCGACTCAGCGCCAGTGCTCCGCGCGTGCTGACCCCCAACGACAACAGTTCAGATTGTCTCGTGATCTGTACGATCGACAAGAGATACTCCATCAGACTCTCTTCCATGAGGATCTTATCGACCTGCGCCTGCAGGTCGAGGACGTCCTGTGCAGCGAGCACGGGCTGCAGATCTTCCGCCGGGTGGAGGGCCTGGGATCGATCCAAGACCTTCTTTTCTTCTTCCGGCGACGGATAGCCGATGCGGAGCCGCATCAGGAAACGATCAAGCTGTGATTCAGGAAGTGGAAACGTTCCGTGATATTCGGCTGGATTCTGGGTGGCAATCACCATGAACGGTTGGCTCAGGGGGTGAGTCTGGTTATCGACTGAAATCTGCGCTTCGCTCATGGCCTCCAGGAGGCTGCTTTGGGTTTTCGGTGTTGTCCGGTTGATCTCGTCGGCCAGCACAATGTTGGCGAAGATGGGGCCGGGCATGAATTCGAAGGCTTGCTTCTGGCGATTGAAAATCGAGACGCCGACGATGTCCGACGGAAGCAGATCGCTAGTGAACTGGATGCGTTTGAAGGAACAGTCGAGCGATCGGGCAAGGCTATGGGCGAGCGTGGTCTTGCCCACCCCGGGGACATCTTCGAGCAGGAGATGCCCCCGCGCCAGCAGGGCCACCACGGTCATCTCGATGACATGCGGCTTGCCTTTGATGACTCGCGCAATATTCTCCTGAATCGCTCGAATCGTTTGCGTTGAATTCATGATGGGATTAGTACGTGTGCTGATGTGAAAATGACCGGTGGTAGGACACGGTCGAAGTCTAACAAAGGGTCAGGGGACGGTCAATTTTTCATGTCTTTTATGCCACGCCGGTGACCATGGAACCGGGCGGCTCAAGCGCTATCACAGAATACGAGCGAAACAGAATTATGTGTCAAGCGGGGATGAGCGTGAGGAACCAAGGGGGAACTTCTTCAGCCATGGCGGAGAATTTTCGTGCCGTGCTGCTGGCTGGGATGCCTGGGAAGGTAGCTCCCCGGCCGATGCGGATGTACCGAAATGAATCGGGTGATTGGGTTGATGGAGCGGAAGCGTTGATAGTGGGGAGCTGATGTCGCAGGGCTCCGAGGTCAGCCAGGTTAATCGAGTCACCGATGGCCAGATGCGTGAGTGTCCGGTATATCTCGCCAAAGATCACAGGGAGATTGGCAGATGAAAAAGGCTGGTCTTGCGGGCGATAGCGCGGGTCTTCAAGCAATTGAGCCAGGAGTTCCCAAAACACCTGGGAGTCGACTGAACCCAGGATGCAGAAGGAACCGCGCTGCGCCAGAAGACTGAGCAGTGCCAGGGGGCCGGCAATCTCGAATTTCCAGGACGGGAAGAGCAGCGCACGGTCGCCGTGCTGGACTTCAAGCGCGGATTCCCCTTGGAACCGGGTGTGCCGGAAGGATCCCTTGGTCCGCCGAAGATCCTCGGCGATGACTGATTGAGACAGCCTTGCCGGTTCGTAGGCGAAGGTCGGGGTGGCGGGCGCCCAGCAGGTGGCGATGGTGTATCGTGGAGCGAGTTTGCCATGCTCATCCAGGTTCCGGAGATTGAACATATCCTGATTGCCGAAGAACGTGAACGAACATCCCGCCTTCTCTTGCAGTGTCCGGAGTCTTTCCTGTTCCGGATGGAGGGGACCACCGAGTTTGGATTGAGGGTGGAGTCGATCGAGGCAGTGGAGTATGAGCTGGCGGTTCTGCCGCTGCAAGGCGGGGACGTACAGATCGACTAACTCGCCGGCAAACGAGAGGTCGCCGGCACCGAGGTCCAACACAGACGCCACATCAGCGTCAAGCAGGAGGTCAAAGGGATTGGCTAAATGGCGGAGGCGCTGCTCGATCTCCTCGCTCGACATCGCCGTCACAGGCCACTTCGACCCGGGCCGGGCAATCAGCTCAAAAAAGACGCAGAGGGCGCGCAGAGCTTTGGCCGGAGGAAATCCGGTCAGCGCCTTGAGCAATTCCCCGTCAAGATCCTGGACTCGCTGTGCCTGCTTCTGCCCGAAAACATCACGCAACGACTCTTTAATGGACACTGGCAGGTCCTTCTCCTGAGCAAGGCGGAACAGTCGGGCGGTGGTCGAGGGGAATTCGCTTTTTTCAATGAGGCGCTTGGACTCTTCCCATTGCGTGGAGAGCTCTTTTGCGCGTCGGCTGACGAGGCGACGGAAATCAGCGAGAGGGTCGGTTTCGGGACTCATCGAAAATAGGAAGGCTGTTTCATATGGGAGACAGAGCGAGATTACTCCTCGAGGGTGAAGCATAGTGGCCTTCAAACTTCATCGTCAAGGCGCCGTCCTTGTTCGTTCCCTGACGGTGTGGTAGGAGTTGATGATGCTGGGGTCATTCCGCTTTTGTGTTGCCGGCCGGAAACTTCAACAGACTTTGCGGTTTGGACTTGCCCTGTGTTTCCTCGGAATGGCTGTCGGTTGTGCCCCTGAACATCAGGCCATTGTTGCTTCCGGCAATGGGGGCGACTGGCAGCCGTGGCAGGTGCTGGAGACGAAGACCGGTCGTGTCTTGTCCGCTTTTGAGTGGTTCAAGGATCTGGGAAGCTATGACATCGTCTATCTCGGGGAGGAGCACTATAATAAATTCCACATCGAGGCGGCAGTGAGAATTCTGGAGCAGCTGATCTCGGACGGCATTCAGCCCACCATCGGGATGGAAATGTTCGGGTGGGATGGTCAGCCGGCGCTGGACGACTATCTGTCGAAGCGCCAGTCTGTGAGGAGCGAGTTTCTGGAGCAGGTCCGGTGGAAACAGAATTGGGGCGGAGCGTTTGAGGACTATGAACCTCTGGTGACGTTTGCTCGTGACCGGCATCTATCCATTCGTGCCATGAACCCGCCGAAAACATTAATCCGCCGTGTCGTGAAGCTCGGTCTGGAGCAAGCCAGGCAAGAGCCGGAGTGGGCTGCTTGGGGCTTGCAACAGGACGACATTGTCGACGATCCCGCGTATCGCGCGCGAATTGTCGATCAGCTTCGCCGTTGTCATACGGGCGGAACCGATGAGGATTATCGCACGATGTACGAAGCCTCGATGGTTCGCGATGAAGGAATGGCGAAGACGCTCGTTGCGGGGCTGGAAGCACTGCGCCGTGACATGACCGGTCCCCGAAGCATGATGCTGAGTTATACGGGCGGCGGTCATATTCAGTACAACCTTCCAGTGCCGATGCGGGTCGCCAGACGGCTCTCCGGCCATGTGAATCAGGCGACGATCTACCTGACCTCCTTTGTCGCGGGGAGAACCGCCGAGATTCAGGAACTCATGCGGGAACATATCGCAGACTTTATCTGGCTGACCCCAATGAGCGGGCAAGGGCCCCCCCAACGCTGCCGGTAGAGTCCGTTCCGGCCGGCTGCGGAGTTCAAAACCGCGCAGTTCTTGACAGGACAGAGCCCGCTCGGCACACTGAAGCGACCATGCGTACTGGAGTCGTTGGTCGTTGAAGATGCGAAACAAGATCCCCTGCAGCGCTGACCGACTCGGTTTGCTGGATCCGCAGATGATCCAAGCCGTGTCGGAGGCTTCCGCGTTCCAGATCGGCCACCAATACTTGACGGAGAATCGCGTCCGGATTGTGGAAGCGGATGATGCACAGATTTCCTCCGCCGTCATCGGCAATTCCGGCCTGTATGAACAGACCATCCGATTAAAAGATGGGCACCTGATTTCGAAGTGTTCCTGCACGCTTCCCGAAGAGCCCATGTGTCGTCACTGTATTGCGGTCTTGTTGGAATACCACCGGTGGGCTCAACCGCGGCAGTCGCGCAAGCCGTATGACGCCAGAGAGACCAAAGCGCAACCGCAGGCAGATCATACGGCGAATGGAAAGGCTTCAACCATGCAGTCGTCCGCTCCCGACGTAAAGCTGAGCGAGGTCATGCAATTTGTGGAATGGCTGCAGCCGGCGATGAAGGCCATCGAAAAAGGAGAAAGGGTACCCGAGCCTCCGAAGCTGGGTGCGGGCGAAGTGGCCATGTGGATTCAAACGATCAGGAATCTGGAAGATCGCCGTCGTGAGAGCGAAGAGATTCAGGTCAGCCTGGAATCAGAAATGCGTGATCGCGAAGCCTACGTCGGACGTCTGAGCCAGCAGCTGCAGACCTCCATTGCGGAAGCGAAGGCCGCTCAGGCCACATCGCAGGAACTCCAGCGCGAGGTTGCAGCATACAAAGGGATGCTGGCCAAGGTGGGCGAGTTGGCTGGTGAAATGGCCCGTTATGACGGGCAGATGCAGTCCGTAGCGAGTGAGATGCTGAGTAAAGGTACCCAGCTTGATAAGCTTGCCGGCTCATTCAAAGAACTGACCGAGGCGCTCAAATCCGCTGCCAAACAGAACCCGCCCCGACAATAGTTTTCTCCGAGCTTTTCCTGAAATTATTCCCCATGCAGGTAGGGAAGCCCCTTGCGCCGCCCCTGGGACTTTTTGTAAAATGCGGCCCTCTTTTTTGATAATCCGATTCGAAGGAGGTTTGGGCATGAAGAAGATGTTTTCGCAGGTGAGTCTGATGGCAGGAACAGTCTTGCTGGTCGGGGCGTTGCCGGTTTTCGCCAACGCGCCTGCCGGTGAAGGGCCTCCGGACTACAGCGGGATCACCGGAATGTATTACGTGCTGATCGGGTTGATCCTCGCCTACGGCGCCTACGACACGTTCTTAAAGAAGTCGTAATCTTTCCTTCCCGCATCCTGTGTCCGTATCTCCTGCCCGGTCGTTGAGGCCGGGCGGGAGATTTGTTTCCGGTATCCCCCGCCATAGCCTAAGGTTTCACGCTTGGTTGATCCAGCAGGGGAACGAGTGTCTTCAGAACCTGCTCTACGATTATGTGATAGCCTTCTTTTGTCGGGTGTATGCCATCAGCCTGGTTCAAGGTAGCGGTGGCAGCCACACCTTCAAGAAAAAAGGGGATCAGTGGCAGCTGGTAGCGCTTGGCCAGTGACGGGTAGATCGCTTCAAAACCGGCCGTGTATTCTTTGCCGTAGTTCGGGGGCAGTTTCATTCCGGCCAGGACAACTCTTACTCCGGCTTGCTGCAACCGTTGAATGATGTGGTCAAGGTTGAGTTTCGTCTGATCGAGGCGCAGCCCGCGCAGCCCGTCATTCCCTCCCAGCTCAAGAATCACGAGGTCGGGCTTACTGGCCAAAACCCAGGAGACGCGGCGTAGCCCGCCGGCCGTGGTATCGCCGCTGACGCCGGCGTTGATCACCCTGTAACGAAAGTTGAGGGCATCCAGCCGCCGCTGGAGTTGAGCCGGGTACGATTCATCAGGGGCTACGCCGAGTCCTGCGGTGAGGCTGTCCCCGAAGGCGACGATGCGCGGTCGGGTATCAGGGGCCGGGGAAGGGCCTGCCACCAGCGCCGGGGGACAAAGGAGAAGCAATAGAACCGACAGGAGCGCGTGGTTGATGCGCTGAAGTCGTGACATGAATCGATGCAAATTCACTCAAGCCCCTTTTACGTACAGTATAATACCAGCGGCCTATCTTTCGCAGGTAAAGGAGCGCTCGTGTTCATGATTAGAGTGAAACAGGTCTCGATGGCTCTCCCGGCCGCCGGTCGCTCCGTGATGATTCTCGATGACATTAGCTTGACGATTCCGGTCAAACAAACAGTGGCCATCGTCGGACCGTCGGGTAGCGGCAAATCAACCTTGTTGGGCTTGATCGCCGGTCTCGATCGTCCGACTGCCGGATCGATCGAGCTGGATGGAACGGACATTACCGCCCTGTCCGAGAGCCGCATGGCTCGATTTCGACGGGAAAGAATCGGCTACATTTTTCAATCCTTTCATCTCATCCCGACCCTCACGGCGCTCGAAAATGTCGCGGTTCCGCTGGAGCTCAGCGGCGAACGACGGGCCGGGGAGCGGGCCGCAGAACTGCTTGCGACGGTCGGGTTGTCCGACCGCATGGGGCACTACCCCGTCCAGCTATCAGGAGGGGAACAGCAGCGGGTCGCGGTGGCGCGCGCTTTCGTCTGTCGTCCGCCCATTCTTTTGGCCGATGAGCCGACCGGCAACCTCGACAGCGCGACGGGTGCCCAGGTGATCGAGCTGCTGCTCTCGATGCATCGTGATCACGGCACGACCCTCGTGCTCGTGACGCATGATTCAACCCTGGCGACAGCGATGCAACGGGTTGTGTCCATGCGGGATGGACGCCTTGAGTCTGACTCCATGCCCTCCCTGTCAGATTCTACGATCGAGTCAGGCCCATGATACCGTTTGTGTTCAAGATGGCCTGGCGCGAAACCCGCGCAGCCTGGCGGCACTTCTTTTATTTTCTGGTCTGTATCGCGGTCGGTGTTGGCGCGTTGGTGGGGGTGTCGCTGTTCGGGACCAACGTGGAACGGGCCGTCGCGAGAGAAGCCCGCGGTCTGTTGGGCGGAGACCTCGAAGTCCGGCTGTCTCGCCCCATCAGTCCCAACGGTCAAGCCGTCATGGACTCGCTGAGCGAGCGCTCCATTGCCGTCACCCATGTGAGCGAACTGGTGGCGATGGCGGCCGGGACCGGGCAATCCGCTGTGACCGGACAGACGACACAGATTGTCGAGCTCAAGGCGGTGGAGCCGCAGTATCCCTTTTATGGTGCCGTCCGGCTTGAGCCCCACGGAAATCTGGCGGACCTCCTGTGCGCGGACGCTCGCTGCGTCCCCGAACATTCGTGTTTTGGTGTGGTGGTCCAAGAGTCCCTCCTGATCCGGATGGGGCTGGCAGTGGGCGATCATCTCAAGATCGGCCAGGGGCTGTTCGTCATCAGGGGCGTTGTGCGGACCGAGCCGGACCGGGTTGCGAATGCCTTCAGTCTTGGCCCGCGAGTGCTGATGTCGCAGGAAGGTCTTCGCTCGGCAGAGCTGGTCAAGCTGGGAAGCCGGGTTCGTGAGCGGTATTTACTGAAGATCCCGGCAGCCATGGCCCCGGAGCCGGTGCTTTACGAGCTGCGGGGGCGGCTGGCTTCCGAATCGGCCAGGGTCTCGGGATATCGGGATGCACAGCCGCAACTTAAACAATTCTTAGACCAGCTCACTCGCTACCTGGGCCTCATCGGACTCACCGCGTTGTTCGTCGGCGGGCTTGGTATCGCCACTTCCATCCACGCCTTTGTGCGAGAGAAGCTAACCACGATCGCAATTCTGAAGACGGTCGGAGCCGATTCCTCGACCGTGATCGGGACCTATGTGTTACAGGCTTTGTTGCTCGGCTTGGCCGGAAGCACCATCGGTCTTGCAATCGGCATCCTTCTTCAGCAGGGGCTTCCCTGGATGCTTGCCGGGTTTCTGGCGTCGGATCTCCTCGATCAATTGGGATTCGTGGCGGATGTCACAAGCGCCTCTCTCATCCCACTCGGGAAAGGGCTGGCGTTGGGACTGCTGGCGACGCTCCTGTTTGCGCTCTGGCCGTTGCTCACCATTCGTGACATTAAGCCCGCCATCATTTTCAGGCGTGAGGTGATTCCGCTCGCTTCGGCCACGAGTCCGGACCGCCTGCCGTGGTGGAAGCGATGGAGCACGATCGACCGGGTGAGGGGAGTCACGTCGATCGGTATCGGGTTTGGATTGGCCATGTTGTCGATGTGGCAAGCTGGATCGTGGAAGATCGGGTTACTCTTCATCGGCGCCTTTGCGGCAGCAGTCCTGCTGCTGGGGGCATCGGCCTGGATGGTGATCCGCCTTCTCAAGCGCTGGCCTCGTCCAGAGAATCTCACCCTGCGCCAGGCGCTTGGCAATATCGTGAGGCCGGGGAGCCAGGCGGTGAGCATCACGATCGCGATCGGCATCGGTGTGATGGTGGTGATGACCGTCTCGCTCGTGGAACAGTCATTGCTCCGCCAGGTGGGCGACAACCGTCCGACCGATGCGCCCACATTCTTTTTTATCGATATTCAACCGGATCAGACGGAGGAATTTGCCGGCTTGTTGCACGCGCGTTCCGGCGGCCACCCGTTCGACCTGACGCCGCTGGTGCGATCGCGGCTTTCGGCGCTCAATGGCCAGCCGATCAAACTTGAAGCATTATCCGAGGAGGAAGAACAGAAGGAGAAAGCCGTTGAGAAGGACGAACGGCGGAAGAAGTGGTATCTCACGCGCGAGTACGTGCTCACATTTCTCCAGGACCTTCCAAAGGGCAATGAGGTGGTCAAGGGCGAATGGTGGAAGCCGGGACAGGTCTTCCCGAAGCCGCTGATCTCGATTGAGGAAGACGCCGCGAAACAACTCGGCCTGAGAGTGGGAGATAAGGTGGAACTGGAC
>DATIGF010000163.1:0-8218 GCA_035454865.1 Nitrospiraceae bacterium
CGTCCCTGTACCACCTCCCAGACCCGCCCCAGATAGTCCTCTGCCTGCACGGGTGCAGGGAGACGGGAACTGCCTGTGATTTCCTGCCACCGGACCGAATTCAATTCCTCGATGAACCGGTTCTCACCCTGACCGGAAGTCTGCAGCTTCTGCCCCGAGCGGAACTCGGCCACCTTCCCTTGTCGATCGATAAGCGTAACCTGGGCCGTTACCGCATCGAGAATGGCTCGAGTGAGATCGGCCTGTTGACCTAATTTCCATTCCGTTCGCTTTTCCGAGGAGAGGACGAATGCGGCCCCCCATAAAACCAGCACGGATGCCATTCGATTGAACAAGGCTGGTGCAAGCACTCCCCCCTCCGGGCCCAGATAATAGCCCGCCACAGACAGGGCCGTCGCGCCCCCGGCAAACCAGTACACCCCTCGTTCCCAAGCCTTCAGCCCGATCACCCACAAGGGAATGAGATACAGAATCGGCACCGCATACCCCAACGGAGTTGCGCAGTCGAGGGCAAAGACCCCTGTCGTCAACACCAGCGTCAGCCACATGGCGGAAGAGGGTATCTGAAGCGATATCTGCATTCCCTGCTTGAAACTCCGTAAATCAGTCTAGAAACCGATCCGGTCCGAAGTCAATCCGGCTTATTGGTTGAACGCCCATAGCGCCTTGCCAGCCGACAGTCAGCTCCGGACAACACGACCTCGACTTCCATGCGGCTGATCGCGGATTGCTGAGAGCTGCGAGCTGTCTCACTCCCCTGATTGCTGGATGAGCTTGGCCACCAACCCCGTCCAACCTGTCTGGTGGCTGGCGCCGACCCCGGCGCCGTTGTTTCCGTGGAAGTATTCATAAAACAGGATGGCGTCGCGGAAATGGGGATCAACCTGAAACTTCTCGGCTGCGCCGAACACCGGACGACGCCCGTTCTTGTCCAGGAGAAAGATGTGGGTGAGGCGCCGCGAAAGTTCCGCAGCGACTTCATTCAACGACGCCGTTCGCCCGGAGCCCGTCGGATATTCCACCTTGTAGCTGTCTCCAAGAAAGTAATGGAACTTCTGGAGTGATTCGATCAGGAGATAGTTCACCGGAAACCAGATCGGTCCTCGCCAGTTGGAATTCCCCCCGAAGAGTCCGGTAACGGACTCCGCCGGCTCATAGTCCACACGATAGTCCGCCCCCTGGACGGACAGGATATAGGGGTGATCTTTGTGATACCGCGAGAGCGCGCGGATCCCGTATGGGGAAAGAAACTCCTGTTCGTCGAGCATGTAGCGCAGGACGAACGTCAGTCGATCCCGATTTACGAGTGAAAGAAACCGGCGTACCCCGCCGTCATGGGATTGCGTCTCCACATGCGCGCTGAAGTCCGGACGGTTCTCGATAAACCACTGCATGCGATGCTTGAAGCGCGGCAGACTGTCGACCAGGTCTGAATCCAACGTCTCGACGGCAAACAACGGAATCAGTCCGACCATGGAACGCACCTTCATGTGGCATGTTTTTCCATCCGGCAGATGGAGCACATCATAGAAAAACCCGTCTTCCCGGTTCCACAGTTCGATCTTTTCGCCGCCGATATTGTTCATGGCCCGGCAAATGTAGACAAAGTGCTCGAAGAACTTGCTGGCGACGTCTTCATACGCCCGGTTCTCCCGCGCCAATTCCAACGCGATCGAGAGCATATTGAGGCAATACATCCCCATCCAACTGGTCGCATCCGATTGTTCGATATGCCCCCCGGTCGGTAGCGGCGCGCTGCGATCGAACACGCCGATGTTGTCAAGCCCGAGGAAACCGCCTTGAAAAATGTTCTTCCCTTCCGCATCCTTCCGATTCACCCACCAGGTGAAATTCAGGAGCAGCTTGTGGAACACCCGTTCCAGGAAGACGCGATCGCCCGCTCCTTTCCGCTTCTTTTCAATCTTGTAAACACGCCAGGCGGCCCAAGCATGGACCGGCGGATTCACATCCCCAAACCTCCATTCATAGGCCGGGATCTGACCATTCGGATGCATATACCACTCCCGGAGCATGAGAATGAGTTGCTCCTTGGCGAAGGTCGGATCGACTATGGCCAATGGAATGCAATGAAACGCGAGGTCCCAGGCGGCATACCAGGGGTACTCCCACTTGTCCGGCATGGAAATGACATCGGCATTGTAGAGGTGCGTCCAATCCGAATTCCGGCCCTTCAACCGTTCAAGCGGAGGCTCCTGTCCGGCCGGATCGCCTTTCAACCAGCGCGACACCTCGTAGTGATAGAACTGCTTGCTCCACAACAACCCGGCGAAGGCCTGCCGCTGCACACTCCTCGCGTCCTCGGACAGATCGGGCGGGGCCAGGCTGTCATAGAACTCGTTCGCCTCCTGAATCCGTTTTTCAAACGTACGGTCAAATTCCCGACGGGTGAACAGCGCTGGATCCTCCTCGTTCGTCAGTCGGAGACAGACAGTTTGGCTCGCTCCCGGCGCCAGCGCCAGGACGTAATGCGCCGCCGCTTTGGTGCCAATCAGACCGGGATTCACTGCCTCTTTGTCCCCGTGCACGACATAGTCATTGAGGCTGTCCTTCACATATCGCGCGCCCTCCACATCCCCATACAACCGCCGGGTGTTGGTGTCATTCTCGGTAAAGAGCAGTGTCGGCGCGCCCTCGCAGAGCAAGCGCCGACGTCCATAGGAGTCATGGCTGAACTCCACCACGCTCATGCCCTGGAGCGGCGCGCCGGCTTTCATGCGAGGTCGCCGAACATCCAACCCCCAGGACCAGGTGTTGCGAAACCACAAGGTGGGCAGTACGGTCAGTTCGGCCTGATCAGGCCCTCGATTGACCACTTGAATGCGGATCAGCAGATCTTCCGTTGAAGCCTTGGCATATTCCACCAATACATCGAAATACCGGTTCTGATCGAACACGCCGGTATCGATAAGCTCATACTCCCGCTCCGCTTTCCCCCGACGGCGGTTTTCCTCCACCAGCCTGGCGTAGGGGAATTCCTCCTGCGGGTACTTGTAGAGGTACTTCATGTAGGAATGGGTGGGAGTCGAGTCGAGATAGTAGTAGTACTCCTTCACATCTTCACCGTGATTGCCTTCGTTGGCGGTGAGTCCGAACACCCGCTCTTTCAGAATGGGGTCACGCCCGTTCCACAGTGCGATCGCGAAGCACACCAGCTGATGACGGTCGCAGATCCCCGCCAGCCCGTCTTCGTTCCAGCGATAGGCTCGTGATCGCGCTTGATCGTGAGGGAACGATTCCCAGGCTGTGCCTTGCGGACTGTAGTCTTCACGCACCGTGCCCCAGGCACGTTCACTCAAATAGGGGCCCCACCGTTTCCAGTGTTTCTCACGACGTGCATCCTCCTGGAGCCGCAGCTGTTCGGCGAGTATCGGGGCAATGCTATGCGATGGTCCCTGCCTGGATGCCGCCATACGAATCCTCATAACCAAGCTCGATCAGATCCCGAGAATTGACGTCGTCGGAATCTGAATCCGGCCTGCCGATTGTTGATGATTACGATGCGCTGATTCAACACCCATTTCAAGCAGAGCTCCGGGCCGACAGTGGCCCGGTAGGTATACCGCAAATGCACGCGGCTCGACTTCTGTCATGCCGCTTTCAACTTCGGTTGTTTTCTACCCTGCTCGGGGGGGCGCCTTAATTCAGGTCGAAGGAACGGCGTGAGCGTTCCATGACGCAATGGGGCATGGGAAGCCGAAGGGATACTCAGAAATGGGCTTCGAATGCCGGAAACCTGGGGGAGGGAAAATCAAGAAAGATGGGGGAAAAATCAGAGCTGCTAGCTCCAGACTACGCGCTCTTGATTCAGGAGATAGTCGATGACTTCAAAGCTGTTGCGCATCTGCGTCTGCGCCTGCTCGGACATGGGAAGAACGGCTCCCACCAGCTTGCCTGATTCCATATCTTCCAGGGAAGGAATGCCTTCGCCCGGGAGTTTTTCGAGATCCTTGCGGAAGCTAGCCAAGGGAGACCTCCTGGTTGAGTTCATCCCGGCCCATTTGAGTGTGTTGCTTGAGTCGGGAAGCGGCTGTGGCCTATGGAAAGCATACCACACGCCCCCTCCCTCTCAGGAAGGTCGCCTATCCCATTGTTTTCAAGCTATTTTTTCTGAGTGTTTACAGAGGAAGGGGAAAGCGGAGGTAGCGCACCGAGATAGGCGAATTGTCCTTTATTGAGGAGGGTCGTATCCGGTCGGAGGCGGAAATCATCATGTTCGACATCCACGAATCGAGGGTCAGTCGTCAGATCAGAAGCCGATTGGAGGTCCGGAGCCTGGGCGTTGGGCGATCCGGCCCGCATGTAGTTGCCTTCGCTATTGTAGAGCGCATTGAAGGACGTCCTGGCCTGCCCGGACCCGGCGAAGAGAAACCCGACCTTGTTCAGACCAACGACGTTCCCTGTAACCTCGCTCTGCGAAGATCCCAAAAAGGCCGCCCCGCCGCCATTCTTGACGAGCGTGTTGCTGACCAGCACCGCCCTTGCTCGGTCGTTGACCACCACGGCCTCGAAGAGACTCCGGGTGATGACATTACGCTCCAGCCGGACTTCCGATTTGCCGGCCACATTCACCCCATGGTCGTTGTCATGGATGAAATTACCGACGAGCACAGCCTGAGAGTCGGCAAACTGCACGCCGGTGGTCTCGCTGCCGCCAATCACGCAGTCTTCAATCCGGACATCCTGCACCTGTTGTCCGAACAACATCCCCTTTACATGAAGACCGCGAAGCGTAATGCCTCTGCCGTTAAAAATACCGAGCGCGTGGCCGCCGTGCTCATTGATCGTGAGGCCGCTGATTTCAATATCCGTCGCCCCGTAGGGCCACTTTCCCACGTGTAAGACGCCGACGACTTCGTCACGGCCGAGCATAGTGACCTTGTCGACGCCGGCACCAACGAGCTTGATCTTGTCTTTGCTATGGATGGTGAGGTCCTGGGCGTAGACCCCGGGCTTGACGAATACCGTGTCGCCTTTCTTGGCGCTGTCAACAGCCTCTTGAATCGAAGTGAAATCGCCCGTGCCGTCAAGCGCCACAATAATGGTCTTGGGACCGGCAGAGATGGGCTGCTCAGCCGATGTCGAACCGCCTCCTGACAAGCAGAAGAGTCCCCACAGGGCGATCACAGTTGCTGGATGACGCATAGGGGAATTCATACAAGCGCGGGAACCGAGATGTCAATTAAGTTTGTACGCATCTGACTGTTCCGGCTGATCCTGAACCTGCTCCCTGCCCAGGCAGCAACGCCCGACGACTTTCTTGACGGCCTCTGGTAAGCTTCGCGCCGATGGTATTGGTCGGGCTCACAGGCGGAATCGCAACCGGCAAGAGTACAGTCGCCAGAATGTTTCGGCGATGCGGCGCGGTCGTGATCGATGCCGACGAGCTCGCGCGGGAGGTCGTGCAACCGGGCAAGCCGGCCTGGCGCGCGATCGTGAAAGCATTCGGCAGGACCGTCCTCAAACCCGATGGCACTCTCAATCGTCATGCGCTGGGACGTATCGCCTTCGGCAACCGGACCAATTTGCGCCGACTTGAACGCATCATCCATCCCCGGGTCGCACAAGAACAAGCCCGGTTGACTAGGCAAGCCGCGCAACGAGATTCCGAAGCCGTGGTCATCTACGACGTGCCGTTGCTTTTCGAAGCCGGCATCGACAAGCGAGTCGACAAAATCATTGTGGTGACCGCCGATCGAAAGACCCAAATCGCACGCCTCAAGAAACGGAACAGGCTCACCCGTGCAGAAGCCGTCCGGCGCATCCGCAGCCAGATGCCGCTGACAAAGAAGGTACGCATGGCCGACTATGTTCTCCGGGGCACGCTGAAGCCGGCTTCGCTCCGGCAGGCAGTCCGTGCACTGATCCGCACTCTTCAATCGACACCCTAGCCGACAGTCCCATGCAATCCCTTTTCTCTCTGTGCTAAATTGCACCACCATGCGCAATGTCGTCATTATCGGTTCAGGGCCGGCCGGCTTGACTGCCGCCGTCTACAGTGCGCGGGCGAATCTGTCTCCATTGCTTATTGAAGGCTGGCAATCCGGCGGACAACTCACCACGACCACGGAGGTTGAAAACTATCCCGGCTTTGCCAAGGGCATCATGGGCCCGGAGCTGATGAAAGAGATGAGGGCCCAGGCGGAACGGTTCGGGACGGAGTTTTTGACCGGCGACGTCTCCGCCGTTGATTTCAAGCAGCGTCCCTTTACCATCACCGTTGATGGCGAACGGACCATCGAGGCCGGAACCGTCATCATCGCGACCGGAGCGTCGGCCACCCGGATCGGGCTTCCAAACGAATCACGACTGACGGGCCATGGCGTCTCGACCTGCGCGACCTGCGATGGGTTCTTCTTCAAAGGGAAAGAGCTGATTGTCGTCGGCGGCGGCGACAGCGCGATGGAGGAGGCGACCTTCCTGACGAAATTCGCCACGAAGGTCTCGATCGTCCATCGCCGGGACAAACTCCGCGCCTCCAAGATCCTGCAGGACCGGGCCATGAAGAACGAGAAGATTACGTTCGTCTGGAATTCCGTCGTCGAAGACATCCTGGGCTCGAATGTCGTGACCGGGGTGCGGCTCAGAAACGTCGTCACCGGCAAGATCTCCGAATTGGCCTGCGCCGGCGTGTTTGTGGCCATCGGCCACCGCCCCAACACCACGCTGTTCACCGGTCAGCTCGAGATGGATGCGAAGGGATACCTCATTACCAAGCAAGGGACCGCGACCAGTGTGCCCGGGGTCTTTGCCGCGGGCGATGTGCAAGACTCACAATATCGTCAGGCCGTTACCGCCGCAGGCTCCGGCTGCATGGCCGCCATCGACGCGGAGCGCTTCATCGAAGACCTCCGCGCGTGAATCGTCACTCGTAAAGCGTCGTTCGTACATAGATGATTATGAGAACAACTACAACGACCTCCTACGCTTCACGCTTCACACTCGACGAGCGACGCCCCTCATGAGATGCGCCATCGTCCATTACCACGAACTCGCCCTGAAAGGCCGCAATCGGGACTACTTTGAGCAGCGCCTGGTCCGCAACATCCAGACTGCGCTCAAGGACCTGGGCGTCAAACGAGTCGAGAATCTCCGCAGCCGTATCCGCATTATTCTTCCGCCAGACAGCAAGGCCGACGTCGTCAGAGATCGGCTCACCCGCGTCTGCGGCATTGCGAACTTCTCGCTGGCCCATTTGGTGCCGCTCGACCTGGCCGACCCAAACCTGGACGAACTCAATGCGGCCATCGTCGCCGAGCTCCGGCCGAGATCATTTTCCACATTCCGTGTAACAGCCAAGCGGGCCGACAAACGTTTGACCTTAACTTCGATGGAGGTTGAACGAGCAGTCGGCACCGCCATCTGCAATGGAACCGGCAAGAAAGTCAGCCTCAAAGATCCTGATCTCACGGTATACATCGAACTCCTGTCCAAAGAAGCCTACTACGCAGTCGAGAAAATTCAGGGCCCCGGCGGAATGCCGGTGGGGGTGAGCGGCAAAGTCGCCTGCCTTATCTCAGGCGGGATCGACTCACCGGTGGCCGCCTATCGCATGATCAAGCGTGGCTGCCGGGCCCTCTTCGTCCATTTTTCCGGCCGCCCACTGGTGAGCCGCGCCTCTGAAGACAAAGTACGCGAACTCGTCGAGACCCTCACGACCTATCTGTATGAGGCGCGCCTCTATGTCATCCCCTTTGGAGAGATTCAGCGGGAGATCGTCCTGAACACGCCGGCACCGTTCCGCGTGGTGCTCTACCGGCGAATGATGCTCCGGATCGCAGAAGAACTGGCGAGAAAGGAACAGTGTTGGGGGCTGGTCACAGGTGACAGCTTGGGCCAGGTGGCCTCCCAGACTCCTGAAAATCTGTCGGTCGTCGAAGAAGCGGCGGAACTGCCGATCCTCCGGCCGCTCATCGGAATGGACAAACTGGAGATCATGGATGAGGCGCGCCGGATCGGAACCTACGACACGTCCATTGAGCCCGACCAGGATTGCTGCAAGCTCTTCACCCCGCCTCATCCGAGCACGAAAACTCGCATCGACGATCTTCGCAAAGTCGAACGGGCCCTGGACATTACCCGCCTCGTCAAACAGGGCCTCGAAAAGGCCGAGCTGTCCGAATTCACTTTTCCCGCCTAGGCTGTCTCAGCGCTGTCTCCCGGACGATCCGAAAGTGGGCTTCCAACTCATGCCGCATCG
>DATIGF010000164.1:0-15054 GCA_035454865.1 Nitrospiraceae bacterium
TGACACAATCGTCGTGTCCACGCAACACAGTCCCGATGTGACTACGAAGCAAATCGAGCGCGACATCATGGAGAAGGTCATCAAGCCCATGATGCCGAAAGGCCTCTATGACCCGACCAGCGTGAAGCACCACATCAATCCAACCGGCCGCTTCGTCGTCGGCGGTCCGATGGGCGACACCGGCCTGACCGGCCGGAAAATCATCGTCGACACCTACGGTGGGCACGGCAGCCATGGGGGCGGCGCCTTCTCCGGCAAGGATCCCACAAAGGTGGACCGTTCAGCCTCCTATATGGCCCGCTATATTGCGAAGAATATTGTGGCAGCCGGCCTGGCAGACAAGTGCGAAGTGCAGCTGGCCTATGCGATCGGCGTGGCGGACCCTGTCTCGGTCCTTGTCGATACCAAGAATACCGAGAAGGTGTCCATCGACAATCTCGACAAGCTCGTGCGTAAACATTTCCCGATGACCCCTCGCGGCATCATTGATCACCTCAAGCTCCGCCGGCCGATCTTCCGCAAGACTGCCGCCTACGGGCACTTCGGCCGCAATGAACCCGAGTTCACCTGGGAAAAAACCGACAAGGCCAGGGTCCTGCGGAAGGACGCAGGTCTCTAGCTATCCTCATTACCGACCGAGATCGAAGGGGGACGGGTTCTAAAACCCGCCCCCCTTTTATTGAAGACGCATCACTGATTGTGCATCACCCATCACGCAGGAGGTTTCAGTGGATTACGATGTGAGAGATATCAAGCTGGCAGACCAGGGCAAACTGAAGATCGAATGGGCTGAAGCGACCATGCCGGTGCTGCGGCTGATCCGGAAGCGATTCAAGCGGCAGCAGCCGCTCAAAGGTGTGCGGGTCACCGCCTGCCTCCACGTCACCACGGAAACGGCGAATCTCGCGATCACGCTGAAAGCCGGCGGAGCCGATGTCCGCCTCTGTGCCTCAAACCCGCTCAGCACGCAGGACGACGTAGCCGCCGCTCTCGTCCAGCATGAAGGGATCCCGACCTTTGCCATCAAGGGCGAAGACAACGCCACCTATTACCGCCACATCGAATCCGCCATCGCCCATCGGCCGCACCTGTCGATGGATGACGGGGCCGACGTCGTGTCGCATCTGCACTCCAAGCGGAAGGACCTGCTACGCAACGTCATCGGCGGCACCGAAGAAACCACCACCGGCGTCATCCGCCTGCGCAGCATGGCAGAGAAGAAAGTCCTCAAGTTCCCGGTCATCTCCGTCAACGATGCCGACACCAAGCACATGTTCGACAATCGCTACGGCACAGGCCAGTCCACCATGGATGGCATCGTGCGCGCGACCAACCGCCTCGTCTGCGGCTCTGTCGTCGTCGTCGCCGGCTACGGCTGGTGCGGGCGCGGTATCGCGATGCGAGCTAAGGGGATGGGCGCTGATGTGGTCGTGACCGAAGTCGATTCCTTGAAGGGTTTGGAAGCCGTCATGGACGGGTTCCGGGTGATGCCGATGGAACAAGCGGCTCCCATCGGCGACTTTTTCGTGACCGTGACGGGTAACTTGAAAGTCATTCGCGGCGAGCACTTCGCCAAGATGAAAGATGGCGCCATCGTCTGCAACAGCGGCCACTTCAATGTCGAGTTGGACATCCCGGCCCTGGAAAAGTTGAGCAAGAAGCGGAAGGCGATTCGTACCGGCGTCGAACAATTCACCTTGAAGAACGGCAATCGCGTGAGCCTGCTCGGCGAAGGCCGGCTGGTAAACCTGGCCACCGCCGAAGGCCACCCCTCCAGCGTCATGGATATGAGCTTTGCCAACCAGGCACTGGGTGCGGAGTATATTGTGAAGAACTACAAGATGCTCGAAAAGAAGGTGTATCCGGTCCCCCCGGCTATCGACAAGGAAATCGCTCGCCTGAAACTCGCCGGCATGGGCGTGAACATCGACAAGCTGACGAGGGAGCAAGAGAAGTATTTGGCCAGCTGGGAAATGGGAACGTAGAGGGCATGGTGCGGAGCGGTCGCTCCACGTGCTCGACGAATCCATGCAGTTGAGAGCGTCAGCACGGTGCCTGTGAGGAGAGTGACTAGAGAAGGCCGCCCCAAAATGAGGCGGCCTTCTTATTTTGGCACCCTCGTTGATTCACCATTCATAGCATGGCAGCTCATTGATCGTCAGTACCCTAAGAAACCAACGGCATACGGATTCCCTGCCATGAGTGCGGAAAAAAGCAGGACGCCGCATTCCGGAAATCACACGTTAACCTTGCTCAAGACGTTCAGCGGGCGGCAGACATCACTGCAATCACTCGCAGCGGACCGCCACTCCCGCCGGCAATCTTCATCGGTAGAGCAATCACCTCGAATCCACGATCTGGAAGCTCACGAAGATCGCCCATGTTCTCGAACACCGGCACATTGTCAGACAGCAGTGCAACGTGCGCTTCGAACCCGGTCGATTGGCCGTAGTCGATGGACGCGGTGTCAATTCCGACGGCCTTGACTCGCCGCTCACGCACCAGCCAAACCGCTGCGTTCGGATGCAACCCCGGGAAATGAAGCGCCTTAACGCCCTCCTGCCCTCTCAGGTCTGTTCCCAGATAGGCCTTTCGAATGGGCCAGAATCGGGCAAAGCCGGTGTCCAGGAGCACGATCGTCCCGTCAGGAATCCGCCCGTGCGCAGCTTCCCACCGTTCAAAATCTTGAATCGTAACGCGGTAATCCCGATCCTTTGAACATTGTGCGGAGACATCAAGCCGGATACCGGCCCCGAGCAAACGCTCGATCGGTACCTGATCCAAGGTCTGTCTGCCCCTCGCAAAGTGAATCGGCGCATCGATGTGAGTGCCGCCGTGTTCCGGCATCTCCAGACGATTCGAGGCGTAATAGTAGCCTCCCGGCGTCTCTCCTTCGGATTGCACGACGAGCCGGAAGTCCTGTTCAGTCGGCCACATGATCGTGTCTGCTCCGAAGGCATGAGTGAGATCGATCAGCCGGGACTCTTCCCGCACAGGCCGATCGTGTACCGGATAGCCGGCACAACCCGCGAGTCCTGCCAGGCAAAGACCCGCAACCCAGCCCGTCGCCTGACCAGGCACAGACATGCTTGGACGGCTTCTTTCCCTCATCATCTTCAATGACTCCTTCGTTTGTACCGGCGGTTTCCCAACTCGCTGTCGAATCTTGCACCTTTCTCTACCACGAGCGCCGTCCATCTTGAAATGGATCGTACCGGAGCTGTTCTCCAAATATGGGCGATTGATCTGTCGCAACGCAAAGGGAGGAGGAGCCGTCGCCTGATTCAGATCATAGCGATCTATGTTAGAGTGGAGTCAAGCGCTGAGGTCTGACGGATCGGAGGCTCCGATGAAATCGACCACTCCTCCTCTCCTTTCCCTTTCCGAGTACCAGATTTCGTCCGAACAAGGATTTTTGCCTCAGGACCCGCTCGAACAGCTCCCTGACTCGCCGACACTCAATCATCTCGGGCACGAGTTACCGAAACTTCTTAGTGCTCGAACCGTCCGCCGCTTCATCGACAGGCAGCGCTCGTTGCTCTCGTCTATTCCTTCTACTTGGCGCGATCAGGAGTATCGGGCCGCGATGCGGATTCTGTCGTTCACCGGTCATGCTTATGTATGGGAAGTTCCGGACGCACCGGCTGCAGCACTACCGCCGCAATTGGCGCAACCCTGGTATGACATCGCGCAGCGGCTTGGCCGGCCGCCGGTGCTCTCCTATGCCTCCTATGCGCTCGACAACTGGCGCCGGCTCGATGGAGCCAAACCGATTCAACTCGACAATATCGTATTGTTGCAGAATTTCCTCGGCGGTCTGGACGAAGAGTGGTTTGTCGTCGTTCACATCCAGATCGAGCGGGAAGCCGGACCTGCGCTGGCCGGACTTGTCCGGGCAATGAACGGAGCCATCGTGGGTGATGCCGGCGAGGTGGAGCAGGGGCTCATATCGTTGGCGCAGGCCCAAACGGCGATGCGCGACACGCTGTTGAGAATGCCGGAACGTTGCGATCCCTATGTCTACTACACCCGCGTCCGTCCCTACATCCACGGCTGGAAGAACAGCCCGGCGCTCCCGAATGGTCTCGTGTACGAGGGCGTGGCTGCCTTTGAGGGACGGGAGCAACAATTCCGCGGCGAGACCGGCGCCCAGAGCTCCATCGTCCCCTGCCTTGATGCCGGCTTGGGCATCGACCACGCGCCGGACCCGCTCACGGTGTACCTGCAGGAAATGCGGGACTACATGCCCCCGCGTCACCAGGCATTCCTCCGTGTCTTGGAGGGGACAACGGACAAGCGGAATCGACCGATTCTGGCCGGCTATGTTCGGGATCGTAAAGACAGCCATCCCGGGCTTTGGACGGCTTACGGCGCCTGCGTCGAACTGCTTGCGCAGTTCCGCGAGACGCACATCGGCTATGCCGACCGGTATATTCACCGGCAACATCAATCTCACACAAGCAATCCCACTGCCGTGGGTACCGGCGGAACCCCCTTCATGCCCTATCTCCAGAAGCATCTGGACGAAACGAAGCGGGCGGCCGTTGACTAGGCTTTGGAACGGGCGTATCGTTTTGTTCACCGGCCCTGAGTGTTGTTTGTTAATCCTCACATACAAAGGGGAGGACACACCATGTCGCTCATGTGCTCCTTGGCGGTCTGCAAGGCGCAGGAAGGCCCGTGCGGGCATGAGAAGGTGATGTTCAGCATCGCTCTGCTCGCGGCCATCGGCCTTGCCACTTACTTTCTAATGGGCTAACGAAGCACAGCCCGTCAGTCCCCCCCCCGTACGCCCGCAGCGGGCGGGAGAAACCTGTGAGCTTCGACGTTTCTGTTCACTCCCTTGTCTCCCCGCGAAGTTAACACATCGCTTACATGCCTGTGACCGCGCAGGAATAACCCGGCGGTAGACTCTTCTCTGTGAGACCGGATTTCACCCTATCGTTGCCACCAAGGAGTCCTTCACGATGATCCATGTTGTCGCCCTCTTCGCTGTCATGCTGCTTGTTATGACTCCACTCTTTTATTCGATTGCGAAGCTGAAATAGGCACGAGCTTCTTACCGGGAAGGCGGTTCACCCATATGTTGTCGTTCTTCGGCCAGGCTCTCATGACTGCATTTGAGTTCGGAATCGCCGCACTCGCGCTGTATTTCGTGGCATCGACGGCCAGAGACCTCTGGCTCTCGATTCGCAACCGGCAATGACCCGCGCCATCCTCGTTGAGATGGGCCGTCGACGCCCTCCCCCCGAATCCGCTATAATTCCTGCGGCCATTCCCCCGGTCTAAAGCTCCTCCTCTGAGAGGCTCCATGGCTGCCACAAACCATGACCCTCGGCTCGCACGGACCCTTGTCCTTGACGAATTGTTCGATCTCTCGCTCTACAAGGCGCTCCGCGAAGTCACGGAGCCAGACGTACACGAAACGCTGGATGAGCTCATTACGGTGGAAACGGCGCATCTGGCCTTCTGGCAGAAGTTCTTCAATCTCCATCTCGACCGGCTCGATTTTGGTCGGCGCCTTAAACTCGCCGTCATGATGCTGGTGTGCCGGATCTTCGGTTCCACGGCAGTCCATCTGGTGCTCGAAGCGATCGAGGTTCACGGCGTACGGAAGTATCTGGCGATCTGGCGGGAGTATCAGGGAACGCCCCTTGGGGAAGCGCTTCGCGGCATTCTGATGGATGAATTCAAACATGAAGACACCCTCGTCACCGCGCTGACGCAGCGAAAGATCAATGCCGAGAAGATCCGCAATATCTTTCTGGGATTGAACGACGGTCTGGTGGAGATCCTTGGCGCCGTGAGCGGCTTCTTCGGGGCCTTCGGCAGCGCCACGACGGTGCTGATCGCCGCTTCGACCACCGCGGTTGCCGGCGCCCTGTCGATGGGAGCCGGCGCGTTCCTGGCACTGAATTCCGAGAAGGAAGTGAAGTCAACCGAAGTGGCCAAGAAAATCTTCTTGGGCGAGGAATCAGAATCGAGCCCGATGGAAGAACAGCCCTTGTCGTCGGCTCTGGTGGTGGGCTCGGCCTATATGATGGGTGCTGTCGTGCCGGTGCTTCCCGTCCTGATTGGTGCGACGGATGCGATGTTCTCCGTCCTGACTGCGGGACTCATGGTGGTCGTTGTCTCGACCATTCTGTCGTTTCTCTCCGGAATGGATATCAAACGCCGCATTGCCCTCAACCTAATCATCATCACCGTGGCCGTCAGCGTCAGCTACGGCATCGGGATCGCTGCCAAGAACATCTGGGGGATTGCCGTCTAAGGTCTAACGGGCCGGGACCATGGGAAGTTCGCGCGAACCTTCCGCTTCCTGCTGAATCCGCAGGCGTTCGACAAGCGAGGCTGTCAACACTTCATGGAGCATATCATCCGTCACCTGGGTCAGCTGTGCCGCTGCATCTTTCATGTCAGCGTGCTCCACCGCGCGGGATAACACTTCGGCTCTGGTCGCGCCCTTCCTCTGGCCCAGGAACGGCTTGGCAATGAGATAGACGACGTCGCGCACCGGCATGAACCTGAGAAAGCGGCGGAGTAACCTGAACGTCTGGATGGGATAATGGCTGAGCTTATAGAGAAACAGCCTCTTGAGTCCTTCCTGCCGCACGAGGTTGATCGTTTCGCCCGGCAAACAGGTCGGATCGATCTCCGAGCACTTGAAGTACTTGTACCAATCGGTTGATTCCCTCACCAGCCCGCGTTTGACATATTCCTGCCACAAGGGCGTCCCGCGATAGACACAGAGCCGGTTGAAGCCGAACGTATCGAGGGGCAGTGTGGACGCGAAGTCGAAGGTCGCCTGCATATCCTCGACGGTTTCGTCGGGATTGCCGACTGTAAAGAATCCATGCACGATTTCAATCCCCGCTTGCTTCGCATTCTTCACTGCAGTTGATACCTCCGCCAACGTCTGTTCTTTCTTGAGTCGATTGAGGATCTTCTGGCTGCCGCTTTCAATCCCGAACATGACGGTGCGGCAGTGCGCCTTCGCCATCGCGGGGAATAAATGCTGCGCTACCGAATCGACCCGTCCCTCGATCCCCCATTGGATGCTGAGGCCCGCATCTGTGATCCCGTTACAGATAGCTTCGATGCGCTTGGGTTGCAGGAGAAAATGGTCGTCGACGAAGTAGACGGAGCCATAGCCAAGGTCTTCAAGATGTTTGAGTTCGTTGACGACATGCTGTGCGCTCCGCGCGCGCCACTTTCCCTCATTGAAAATGGGGATGTCGCAGAAGACGCAAGGCCAGGGGCAACCCCGAGACGTCTGCATCGTCGTGAATCGTTCCATCGAGAGGACTGCCGGGACATCCAACGGCATGGACTCCACAAAATCGAGCTTCAGGCTTTCCCGATCAGGAAAGGGCCACTGATCCAGTTGCCGCTCCATCGGACGGTTCGCATTGCTGACAACCTTCCCGTCCTTCATCCAGGTCAGACCGGGTACGCCTTCCGGATTTCCGAACTGGGCGAGTAGGTCGAGGAGCAACTGCTCCCCGTCGCCACGGCACACGAAATCGACTTCGGGGCACTGCAACTTCACCAAGGGGGCATTCAGGCTGGCAAAGACTCCACCGAATGCGAGCTTGACTGTCTGATTGGTCGCGCGAATCTGCCGGGCGAGCATCTTGGCATAGGGATAGCTGGTGGTACTGAGAAAGCTGAGGCCGACGAGAGCCGGTTGTTCTCGATTGATCTGATCGATGATGACATCGTTCGGAGTGTCGGGATTTGCCTGATCGAACATGATGCATTCGTGACCGGCCTGCTTCAACACAGAGGAAAGCGACATGATGCCGATCGGGGGGAAGCCCATGACGCGGATATTGCCGTTCCTGGCACGCGTCTTGGCTGGAAGCGCGTAGAACTGAGGATCCCGGACGTGAATGAGGAAAATTCGCAGAGGGACTCCTTGATCAGGCTTCAATCAAACTCAGATACGCCGACAACGGAGTAACAAGGAGAGACAGGGAGGAAGCTGAGAGGAACGTTGAAAGGACTCAATCCCTATAAGCAAGCTACCACGATCTGAGGGCAGGAGGAAGAAAAAACAACGAGGCGGTATGGCGACTCAAGGAGGCTTTGTCATACAGGGGGCTTGGAGCGACAATCGAGCGGAAGAATCTGGACTTCATCCCTTTGTGTTTTCAGTACAATTCTCCTGTGCCTTGTCCGGGGAATAACCACCCTGTCGGACTGGACCACAAACAAAACAGGAGTGCCGAGACCTGCTCAGCACTCCCGACAACTCACTGGATGAAACATCGCCTAGCGGCCTAACGCCTTCTTCACAGCGTTACCGATCTCAGCCGGGTTCTTTACGACCTTCACACCGGCCGCCTCGAGGGCCTTCATTTTCTCTGTCGCCGTGCCCTTGCCGCCGGAGATAATAGCTCCCGCATGGCCCATGCGGCGGCCGGGAGGCGCCGTAATCCCGGCGATGAAGCTGATGACCGGCTTCTTAACGTTCTTCTTGATGAACTCCGCAGCCTTCTCTTCGGCATCGCCGCCGATCTCGCCGATCATGACAATGGCCTGCGTCTCCGGATCCTTTTCGAAGAGGGGCAGCACATCGACGAATCCGGTCCCGTTGACCGGGTCGCCGCCGATGCCCACGCATGTCGTTTCGCCAAGCCCCAGAGTCGACAGCTGGTGCACAGCTTCATATGTGAGGGTGCCGCTGCGGGACACAACGCCGACAACGCCCTTTTTATGGATGAAGCCGGGCATGATGCCGATCTTTGCTTCGTCCACCGTAATCACGCCCGGGCAATTCGGCCCGATCAATCGGACGTCACGTCCGCGCAAGGCCCGCTTCACCTTCACCATGTCGTTGACCGGAATACCTTCGGTAATGCAGATGATCAGCTTCACGCCCGCGTCGGCCGCTTCCAAAATCGCATCGGCGCAGAACGGCGGAGGCACGAAAATCAGCGAGGTGTCACATTCAGTCTTCTTGACTGCATCGGCGACGGTGTTGAACACTGGGATGCCTTCGACTTCCTGCCCTGCCTTCCCCGGCGTCACGCCGGCCACGACCTGCGTCCCGTAGGCTTTGCACTGGGTTGCATGGAACGAGCCTTCTTTGCCCGTGATCCCCTGCACCACCACCCGCGTATGCTTATTGACGAGAATGCTCACGGCGCTCTCCTTTACGCTGCTTTTCCTGTCAGCTTCACGATCTTTTGGGCCGCTTCCCACAAATCGTTGGCCACATCCAGCTTCAGACCGGACTCCGCCAACAGCTTGCGGCCTTCTTCCGCGTTCGTCCCTTGCAGACGGACGACCAGCGGCACGGTTATCTTCACTTCTTTGGCAGCTTCAATCACACCGTGCGCGATGCGTTCACAACGGACAATCCCGCCGAAGATATTGATGAAGATGCCTTTGACGTTGGGGTCTTTCAGAAGGATGCGGAACCCCGCCGCCACCGTATCCTTCGTCGCGCCACCGCCCACATCCAGGAAGTTCGCCGGTTCGGTGCCCGCGAGCTTAATCACATCCATCGTCGCCATGGCGAGGCCCGCACCGTTCACCATGCAGCCGATGTTGCCGTCGAGCTTCACGTAGTTCAGGTTGTTCGCGGTCGCTTCGATTTCCAACGGGTCTTCTTCATTCAAGTCCCGCATCTTCTGCACATCTTCATGCTTGAAGAGACCGTTGTCGTCGAACGAGACTTTGCCGTCCAAGGCAACCAGGGTCTTTTCCTTCGTGATGATGAGGGGATTAATTTCGACGAGCGCGGCGTGCTTTTCCATGAACAGACGGTAAAGATTGCCGAGCATTTGCACAAAGGGAGTGATAACGGCGGGCTCGAGATTCTGGAGCCCCAGGGCAAACGCCACATTGCGGCCATTGTGTCCCTGAAACCCGACCGCCGGATCAATCGCTTCCTTGATGATCTTCTCCGGTGTCTTTTCCGCCACCTCTTCGATTTCCATCCCGCCTTCGGTGCTGGCGATGAACGTCGGGTAACCCGTGTCGCGATCCACGAGGATGGACAGATAGAGTTCCTTTGCGATATTCGCGCCCTCTTCCAGCAACAGACGGTGGACCGTGCGCCCTTTGGGACCGGTCTGATGGGTGACCAGCGTCTTTCCGATTAATTCCTTGGCAAGACCGGCTACCGCTCCCTTGTCCTTGGTTATCTTCACGCCGCCGGCTTTGCCGCGGCCGCCCGCATGGATCTGGGCCTTCACGACAAACACGGGCGTGTTCAGCTCGTTCGCCCAGGCCGTCGCCGCTTCCGGAGACGTGATTTCCTTTCCTCGCGGGACCGGCACCCCGAACTGCGCAAACAGCTGCTTCGCCTGAAACTCATGAACGTTCATGCTGGTCCCCTTAGTTAGCTCACTTTTCTGGTGTAGGCCGGCAGAATCATGGGAGAGATCACGCCACTGACATTGCCGTGTTTTTTGGCTTCGGCACGGAACCGCTGCAAATGCTTTACGGTGAGTTTCCCTTGCGGCATCGATCCGGCACGTCCGGCGGCCGTCAGTCCGGAGCGCTTGCCGAAGACCATCAGGTCGAGCAGCGAATTTCCCATCAATCGATTGCGTCCGTGCAGACCACCTGACGCTTCACCGGCCACAAACAGATTCTTCACGTTGGTTTCAGAATTCGTATCGATCTTCACGCCGCCGTTTTGATAGTGGAGCGTCGGATAAATCAGGACCGGGTCCTTACTGATATCGATGCCGAACCGTTCGAACTGCATCATCATGGCCGGGAAATGCTTCTCGACCGTGCCCGGACCGTGTTCCGCGTCCAACAACGGCGTGTCCAGCCAGACGCCGACGCGGCCGGACATCGTCCGGATGCCACGCCCTTCCTCGCACTCGCGAATGATCGAGGACGAGACGACATCGCGCGTATCCAGCTCATTCACGAATCGTTCGCCCTTGGCGTTGACGAGATGTCCGCCCTCGGAGCGAATCCCTTCGGTGACCAGGGCTCCGATCAATTGCTCAGGATAGACCGCCCCAGACGGGTGGTATTGGAACGTATCGATGTGGGCCAGCTTCGCGCCCATGCGATAGGAGAGGCAGAGGCCGTCGCCCGTCGCCCCATAGTGATTGCTCGTCGGGAATCCTTGGATGTGCAGTCGGCCGATTCCGCCGGTGGCGAGAATCACCGACTTGGCGGCGACGACCACATAGCGGTGATTGTCCAGATCCTTGAAGATCGCGCCGGTACACTGGCCTTGGTCATCGCTGAGCAATTCGACCGCCGCACAGAACTCTAGCAGCTGAATCTTCTGATTGATAACCTCATCCTTGAGCACCCGCATGATCTCCAGACCGGTATAGTCGGAACAGGTCAGGAGGCGCGGCTTCGAACTCCCACCGCCCTTTTTCACATGCAGGTTGCCGTCAGCCTGCCGATCGAATAACACCCCGAGCTCAATCAGCCACTTCGCGATCGCGGGCCCTTCTTCCACCATGACCTTCAGCAGCTCATGGTCGTTGTGCATATGACCGCCCTTGAGCGTGTCAATAAAATGGGTGACCGGCGAATCTTCGGGCGCCACGGAAATCTGCATCCCGCCCTGCGCCATCACGCTATTCGAATCACCCAGTCGCAATTTGGTCGCGAGGATCACTTTAGCCCCGGCATGGTGCGCATGCAGCGCCGCCGCGCAGCCGGCCCCGCCTCCGCCAACGACCAGCACATCGGTCGTAAAATGCGGCGTGAGATCCACGTCCTCCTGAATCGGGCTGTCACCTTCGAGCAACGTCGCCAACTCTACCACGGTCTTCTCATCGGCATTCGGGCCGAAACGAATCGGGCGATAGGCGCTGGCGCGATAGTCGGGGTGATACTTGTGAATCAGCTGATCGCGGTCCGCGGGAGAGAATTTCGGGATGGTCTGTTTCCGGCGGGCATCCCGGGTCTTGTGAACGATCTGTTGAAGCGCGTGAATGTCCATGCTCTCGCTTTCAGCTATCAACGTTCAGCATTCAGCTTCTACCTCAAGTCAGAAGCTGAGAGCAGACCGCTGACGGCTCGTCGTGCTATTTCACCGTCGCACAGTGGTCGGCCAGTTCTTTCTCGTTCATTTTGAGCAGTTTCTTCCACTCATCGTTGTATCGGCCGTCTTGTATTTCCTTGATCCGTGTCTCCAGCCCTGCCGGCTTCTCCGTAAAATGCGCGCCCTGCGCGCGACTGACATAGAGCGCCACGAGATTCGGCGCAATGTCGGCGATGCAGACCGGCGTGCACATCCCGCACATGACGCAATCCATGAACATTTCGGAAACGCTCTTAAAATCGCCGAACACGGCCTTCCAGACCCCTTCGCGCACATCGATCTTTTGGGGGCAGGCTTCGGTGCAGGCGTTGCAATTCCGGCAGAGCGGCGCTTCAGGATAGAGATTGAAGAGGTCTTGTTTCGGGTCCTTGAGGGTCTGAATGTCGTAAGTGGCCTTGCGGGCCGGGAACGGCGGCATCATCGTGATCGACATACCGTCCTGCACCGCCATCTGGCAGGCCAGACAGGTCCTCACTTTGGGATCGTCCTTGGTCCGATAGTAGGCCGCGCAGGCGCCGCAGAATCCGCCGAGACAGCCGGCTCCGCGGACGACGTCCTGGCCTGCATACCACAGGGCCTTAATGATCGTGATCCCCTCCGGCACTTCGTACTTCTTGCCGGCAATCTCGACCGTGACCATCTTGTGCCGGAGAATTTCCGGCTGATCAATGATGTTCGAATTGTCTTCTTGTGCCATAAAAATCGCCGGAGGCTAGAGGTGCGAGGCCAGAGGCTAGAGGATCGAGAGAACCCCTCTCGCCTCTAGCCACTTTGCCGTTCTTCTATGCGATCGCGTCCACGATCGCGTTCAACGTTGCGCTGGGGCGCATCGCCTTGGACGCCTTAGCGTCATCGGGATGATAGTACCCGCCGACATCGACCGGCTTCCCTTGCGCCGCGAGCAATTCGGCCGAGATCTTGGCTTCATTGTCCGCCATCTCCTTGGCGATCTTGGCAAAACGCGCCGCAAGATTCTTATCTTGCGTCTGCTGGGCCAGCGCCTGCGCCCAAAATAACGCCAGATAGAAATGGCTCCCGCGGTTGTCGATCTCGCCCACCTTGCGGGCCGGTGACTTATTGCTCTCCAGGAACTTCGCATTGGCCTGGTCGAGCGTATCGGCCAGAATTTTGGCCGCTTGATTATTCGCGACCTTGGCAAGATGTTCCAATGAGGCGGCCAGCGCGAGGAATTCACCGAGCGAATCCCAACGCAGATAGCCTTCCTCCTGGAACTGCTGCACGTGTTTCGGTGCGGACCCTCCCGCACCGGTCTCGAACAGCCCGCCACCGTTCAGCAACGGCACGATCGAGAGCATCTTGGCGCTGGTCCCGATTTCGAGTATCGGGAACAGGTCGGTCAGATAGTCGCGCAACACGTTCCCCGTCACGGAGATGGTGTCCTTGCCTTCCTTAATCCGCTCCAGGGACAAGCGCGTCGCATCGGCCGGCGGCATGATCCGGATATCGAGCCCGGCTGTATCGTGATCTTTCAAGTAGCGTTCGACTTTCGTGATCAATTGCGCATCGTGGGCTCTGGTCTTGTCCAGCCAGAAGATCGCCGGAGCCCCAGTGGCCTTCGCACGATTCACCGCCAACTTGACCCAGTCCCGAATCGCCGCATCCTTCACCTGGCACATCCGCCAGATGTCGCCTTCTTCCACCTGATGCTCCAGCAAGGTCTTCCCTGCCGGATCCACCACCCGGATCGTGCCGTTACCAGGAGCTTTGAAGGTCTTGTCGTGCGAGCCGTATTCCTCGGCCGCTTGCGCCATAAGACCGACGTTGGGCACGCTGCCCATCGTCTTCGGATCGAGGGCACCGTGTTTTTTACAGAACTCCACCACCTCGTGATAGACCGGCGCGTAGCTGGCATCGGGGATCACGCACTTGGTGTCCGCCGGCTTGCCGTCCGGGCCCCACATCTTGCCGCTGTCGCGAATAACCGGCGGCATGGAGGCATCGATGATGATATCGCTGGGGACATGCAGGTTGGTGATCCCCTTGTCGGAATTCACCATCGCCATCGGTGGCCGCTTCTTGTAGACCTCCTGAATATCGGCTTCGATCGCTTTGCGCTGATCGTCCGGCAAGGCCTTGATCTTTGCGTAGAGGTCGCCGATGCCGTTGTCCGGATCCACGCCCAGTTTCTTGAGCATCTCGCCGTGCTTCTCGAACACGTCCTTGTAGTACACCGTCACCGCATGACCGAAGATCTTCGGGTCTGAGACCTTCATCATCGTGGCCTTCATGTGGAGCGAAAACAGCACGCCCTTTTTCTTGGCGTCTTCGATCTGCTCCTCGAGGAACCGGCGGAGTGCCCGCACGCTCATGAACGTGGCATCGATGACCTCCCCGGCCTGCAGCGCCACTTTCGGCTTAAGCACGGTCGTCTTGCCGTCCTGGCCGACGAATTCGATCCGGGCGTCGGTGGCCGTCGTCATCGTCATGGACTTTTCGTTGGACCGGAAATCCCCGCCCTTCATGTGGGCGACATGCGTCTTGGAATCCGCACTCCAGGCGCCCATCTTGTGCGGGTGCTTCCTGGTGTGGGCCTTTACGGACAGCGGCGCGCGGCGATCGGAGTTGCCTTCGCGCAGCACCGGGTTGACGGCACTGCCTTTGACTTTGTCGTAACGGGCCTTGATGTCCCTCTCTTTATCGTCTTTCGGATTTTCCGGATACTCGGGAAGCTTGTAGCCCTGACTCTGCAACTCCTTGATGGCCGCTTGCAGCTGGGGAAGCGAGGCGCTGATATTCGGCAGCTTGATGATATTCGCCTCCGGCTTCTTGGCCAGCTCGCCCAATTCGGACAACGCGTCCGGCTGCTTCTGCTCGGGCGTCAGGTATTCAGGAAACACTGCGAGAATACGCCCGGCCAATGAAATATCCCGCAACTCCACCGACACACCGGCCGCCTTGGAGAAAGCGTTGATGATCGGCAGAAACGAATAAGTCGCCAGCATAGGCGCCTCATCGGTCTTGGTGTAAATGATCTTGGTAGCATTCGTGCTCATGGT